>NZ_VYQA01000003.1:0-362229 GCF_008710165.1 Sphingobium limneticum
AGGCCTGCGCCTCATAGCGCCCGAGGCCGGTCAAAAACGACCGGATTCTGGAAGGTTACCTCCCAGAATGACTGACGCCTTGGGCTAGAAAACGGCGAAAGCGAGGCCAATGGCCGGCTCTGCCAACCCTTTTTCCGCAGCCTGTTAGAGGTTGAAGAGCTCCCAAAGAAGGGGAGCCAACGAATGGCAGCAGCTGTCACCGCTGCTGCAGCGCGCTTAGGCTATAAGCAGCGCAACTTCTTTAAGATCATTCGCGCCTACAAAGAATCGCTAAAACAGACCGATCAAGTCTTATCAAAATACCCTCGCCAACTTCCTAACGAAACGAGAGCGGCTCTCGAGGAAGCTATCGCGAATGCCGGACCAGGCGCTCGACCGGGGGCGATCCATTCTGCTGCCGAAGCATTATGCAAAGAGCGCAATATAAATCCTCCGAGCGGACGAGCGGTCCGAACTCGGCTCAACCTTCCTGCGGAAATAACGGATGTCGTGGCTTACACCGGCAAAAACACCGATTACGCGCTCGATATGTCGCCGCTCGACGTCGCGGTCGATGGACCTAACAACACGCCCTATCGCGCTGTCCTCACTGCTTTCATAGATGCCCGTCACGGCAATGTTATCGCTCATACTGTGACCGTCGGCCGGCCAATGGCTGACGACCTCCTCCACTTGTTTACCGAGGCCGTGGAAAAGACAAAGCCTAAAACGCCTTCGCCCGCGTCGTTGGTAATTTACCGGGGCGCTCCCATCAATGATCCGCGGCTGAAGGCTCAGATGCGCTTACTCGGCATTTCTGAGCCAGACATACAGGTAGATGCTCGCCGCCCAGGATTGCCTCTCACTGCTCTGTTTGGAACTAAGCTCGGTCGTGTCGCGGTCAATCCACGCAGCGATCCTTCAAACCCATACGCAGTTGATGAGTCTCTCCCTCTGCATGTTGTGCGTCCAGCTATTGCCCTTCTCTTAGAACGCCATCACGCAGGCCTTCAGGTTAATCGTGAGATCGCGGCAATCGCATCAGCTACCACTGCAGTACAGGTGGTTACCAAAGGGCCGCAAAAATCAAACAATCAGGAATTTACCTCAGCTCGACTCCCACGCACAAATAGCAAAAATAGCCGTTAAACAATGAGCTGCCACTACTAACGATACGCCCATCGACACCAAACTGCATCTACCCCATTGCGGTCGGAGCAGAGGTTGACACAAAACCCGCTTCAGAGGAGCAGAGGTTGAAAATCAGCCGTGATCCTCTGGTGACAAAAGTGCCGAAATGCGTGGGTGCCAGGAGAAGACTTCCTGACAACCGACACAACTTGTCGGTTGTCAGTAAGACTGCTCCTTCAGTTCATTTTCGTGATCCTCTGGGATGCAAGAATGGCCGATTTCGAGCGCGCGCCCATCTTCGCCTTTCCGTACATACAGGGCCACGCCGTGCCGCTTCAGAAGCCCACGGCATAGCCCATGCGGCGTGGATCAGCCCCGCCCATGCGGGCGCCCGACGCATCGACCAATATCCCCTGCACGCTGCCGATGGCATAGGGACCGACCTGCTCGACCCGGTGCCCCATCGCGCCCAGCCCTTGCAGCACCGGGTCGGCGAAACGTCCTTCCGCCTGCACGGTGATCGCCGCACCCGCCTTGTAGAAATTGGGGTCCGCATCCAGCGCGAAGCGCGGCGCCTCAATCGCTGCCTGTATCGACATGCCGCGGTCGACGACATTGACCAGAAACTGGAACTGCGTCTGGCCGATCGTCTCGCCGCCTGGCGATCCGAACACCAGCTTCAGCCGCCCCTTGTCCAGCACGATGGTCGGGCCATTGCCCAGCAATGCGATCTTGCCCGGCGCGACGGCGTTGGGATGCCCCGCATAGGGCGCGGAAGATCCCACCCGCAGCCCGTTGTTGAACAGGATGCCGGTGTCGCCCATCACCAGGAACGTGCCGAAGCCGCCGCCCACCGTCGTCGTGACCGCGATGGCGTTGCCGTCCGCATCGACCGCCGACAGGCTCGTCGTGTCTCCGCCCCGCGTCCGATCTTCATCCCGTGAACGCCATGTCGCCTGGTCAAAGCCCGCAATCCGCGCACCTTCGGGATAGACGCCCGCCTTTGCCGGATCGATCAGTTTGCGCCGCTGCGCCGCGAACGCCTTGGACAGCAGCATGTCGACCGGCACCTTTGCAAAGGCAGGATCGGCCGCATAGCGATAGACATCCGCTTTCGCGACCTTGATCGCCTCGATCAACAGATGCGTCAGCTGCGGCCCGTCGGTGGGCAAAGTGGCCAGATCGAACCCCTCCACCAGATTCAGCTGCTCGCATAGCTCCAGCCCGGTGCGCGATGTCAGCGGACTGGCATGAACATCCAGTCCGCGATAATTGGTGGTAACCGGATCGCTCCATCGCGGCTGATAGGCCTTGAGGTCGTCCAGCCGCAGCCAGCCGCCCGTCTTGGTCGAGAAACGCGCAAATTCCTGCGCGATCGGCCCGGTGTAGAAATAGTCGTAGGCCGCCTGCAAGGCCCGGTCCCGGTCCAAGCCGCCTTTCAGCGCAGCCGTCTCGGCATCAGCCAACGCCTGGAATGTCTTGGCCAGATCGGGATTGCGGAACAGCGACCGCGGCGCAGGCGGCTCCCCGCCGGGCAGAAAGATGGCCGCGCTGGTGGGATACAGTGCCAGCGTCTTGCGCGCACGGGTGATGAAATTGGCGATCGATGCATCCAGCGGATGACCGTCGCGTGCATAGCCGATCGCCGGCTCCAGCAAGGTGGACAAAGGCAGTTTGCCAAATCTTCGCGCCAGCGCGATCCAGCCACCGAACGCGCCCGGCACGGCCAGCGCCTTGGGCCCATGGTCCAGCGCCTTGGGATCGCCTTGGGGGTCCAGCAGGCGCGGCGCAGCGCCCGTGAAGGCCAGCGAATGTACCTTGCCCGCCTTGCGATCCAGACAGGCGGCAAAACCATTGCCCCCCGCGCTGGATGCCCATGGTTCCACGACATTCATCACCGCCATGGCCGCGACCACGGCATCAGCCGCCGTCCCGCCCCGCATCAACATGCGTGTGCCCGCCATGGCCGCCAGCGGGTGCCCGGCCGTGACCCCGCCATTGGGCATGGGCACCTCGACACGATGGGCCGCAACGGTGGCGCTGCCGGTCCGGGGGGCATCGGGCGCCCGGCCCCCCGACTGGGCCAGCGCGCGTGCCGGCAGGGCAGCGACAAAGGCGCCGGTCAAGCCGGCGGCGATGAGTTCCCGACGGTCCAAGGGCATATCAGTCTCTTTTCTTGATCGCAGGAGAGAAAGGGCGCGGCATCCCGGAGGATGCCGCACCCTTTTACCATAGTCTTCAGAAGACCTTCTTCAGGCTGGTATACCAGTAGCGCGCCTGCGGCTGGTAGAGGTTCGACAGATAGCCGCCCGACGACAGCGGCGGATCCTTGTCGAAGATGTTGCGCGCACCGATCTGGATGGTCGTGCCGTTCAACGGCCCGTCATTCTTGATCGTGTACTGACCATAGAGGTTGACGGTAGTCTGTCCCTTCACGGTCCAGGGATTGGCCGCCGCATCGCGCACGCCATTTTCATAGACGCTGTCGATATATTGGGTGAAGGCGCCCAGCTTCCACGGACCCAGCGACCAGTCGAAGGTCGCCGAAATGCGCCAGCGTGGCTGGCCGTCGCGACCGATGACGTCGCCACCGCCCTGGATCGGCACACCGGCATTGATCTGACCGGCCGCCTGTCCGGCAATCACCTGCTGCACACCGGCAGGCGCATCGACGAAATAGCTGATCAGGCGCGATGCGTTGACGTTCAGCGAGAAGCTGCCAATCCCGGTATTAGGCAGCACATAGTCCAGATTGAAATCGATACCCTGGACGGTGACCGGCAGCAGGTTCTGGAAGTTGGCGATGACATAAAGAAGTTCGCCAACGGGCGCGAGGCCGGTGCCGTTCGTCCGCGCGATATCGTCCGCCGTCGGATCACGGCGAATGACATTGGGATTGCTGCTCCCCTGAACGCGCATGAGATAATCGAGATTGAGCGCATTCTGATAGTCCAGCAAACCCACGACATTCTTTTGCTGGATCTTCCACCGATCGACCGTGAAGGTGACCTTGCCAAGGCCATCGCCCAGTTGCGGCGAAAAGACCGCGCCAAAGCTCCAGCTGGTGGATTCCTCAGGCTTCAGATTGGGGTTGCCGCCGCTGCGGCGCAGCACCGACACGTTGCAGACCGCACTGGAGAAATTGGCCGCGCGGCGGGCGCGGACGTCGGCGTCGCACAGCACATAGTCGAAACCGCCATTCACGCGATCCAGCGTAGACGTGTTGATGACTTCCAGATTCGGCGCGCGGAAGCCCTGGCTCCACGAACCGCGCAACATCATGCCTTCCAGCAACTCCCACGATGCCGCGACCTTGGGCTTGGCGACCGATCCGACGTCGCTATAATCCTCGTACCGACCGGCCAGCTGGAAATTCAGGCGCCGGAACATCGGGATGTTCATTTCCGGGCTGAAGATCGGGATGGCCAGTTCGGCATAGGCCGACTTCACGTTGCGCTTGCCGCGCACGTCCGGGCTGGGGCTGGCACCGCCAAGGTCCGAACCGTAGAAGACGCCGGTGACGGCATCGGTATAGGTGGTATCAACGCCGGCAATGCCGCCCTGATAGGTCGAGCGATTGTCGTGATAGGTTTCGCGACGCCATTCGATACCGGCCGCGACACCGATGCTATTGTCCGCCCACAAGCCCAGCAGATTTGCGTTCGACACCTTGAAATCCCACAAAGCCAGCGACGTGCGGGTCTTGCGGGTGGCCTCTATCATGAAGCTGTCGATCGTCGCCTGGTTGTTGGGCGTGCAATCGCCGACCGATGGCGTGTTGACGCAACCGCCGTTGAAGGGATTGTAGGCGTCAGACGTCGTACGATTGATGGCCGCCTGGAGCAAAGTGTTGGAGAAATTTTCCTGCGTGTCCGCAGCGGTCGCCCAAGTATAAAGGCCCGCCGATTCCCATTCGAAATTGCCGACATTGCCGCGCAGACCGCCCAGGAACCGATATTGGTAATTGGTGACGTCCACCTTGCGTGACCCCACATCGGCGTAAGTCAGCGACGTGATCTGGATCGGCAGGCCGGTTACCGGGACGACCGCGGGATCCAGCCCCGGCAGGCGATTGGGCGATCCAACAGGCCCAAGCGGGTTCCAATAGGCATTGGCCGCCACGGTGATCGGAATATTGGCCAGCGATCCGGGCGCTCCGATGGTCGAGCTGGTCTTGCCACGATAGAAGCCGACTTCGCCGAAGAAAGACAGCGAGTCAGACAGTTCATAGTTCAGATAGGAGAAGATGTTGATACGCTTGACCGATGGCTGCACGGTCAGGTCGTCGAAGGTCGCGGGCGAATTGAAACGAAGATTGGAATCCGCGCCCGACATTTCCGTTACGCCATTGCCGTCGTCATAACAGGTGTTGGGCGTACCCGACGCGATGCGACATCCTGCATTGGCGCTGGGCTGGATATGAAACTGGCCGGAACTGTTCGTGAAGGCTGTGCCGCTGCTGGTCAGCGTCCGGTTCAGGAACACCGCGCCGCCGCCGGGGCGAACGACCCGGAACGTGCCCCATGGCGTGGCCGTAGCAGTGCCGTTCCATGCCGCGACATTGGCGAAAGGAGTGCCGGCCACATAGCCACGACGGTCGACGCTGGCGGTATAATCCTGATCGCTCAGATATAGTTTCGATTTCTGCGCATAGCCGCCGAATATCGAGATATTGCCGCGTCCTTCGTTGAAATCGAAACCGACAAGACCATTGGCCTGAAATTCGCGAAGATTGGTCCCTTCGGCGCCCCCATATTGAACGTCGAACTTAGCGCCTTTATAATCGGAGTTGAGGACGTTGTTGACGACGCCCGCGACTGCATCCGATCCATATAGCGCAGCGGCCCCGTCGCGAAGCACTTCGACACGAGAGATATTGCCGACCGGAATGGTGTTGGCATTATAGCCGAATGTCGGCACGCCGGAATCGACGACACCCGTGATCGCCTGCGACGTCGGGTGCAATACGGTACGGCGGCCATTGATCAGGAGCAGCGTATTGCCCTGGCCAAGGCCGCGCAAGGACACGGTCGAAACGTCGCCGCGCGCGGCATTCGCATTGCCGCCGCCCAGCACCTGTTCGTTGAAAGTGACGCCGCCAAGTTGTGGAATGGATCGATAAAGATCTGCGCCGGATACGGCCGCGACCGCTTCGATCTGGTCTTCGCCTACAATGCTGACCGGCAATGCTCCGGCCGTGTTTGCGCCCCTGATCTGAGAACCGATCACGACGATTTCCGCACTGGGCGGTTCGTCGGCCTGTGGCGCGACGTCGTTGGCGCCTTGTGCCTGTACCGTGCCGGCCGTCAATGCCCAAAGACTGACACCTGCGAGCGCGACTATTGTCTTCCTGCTACTGCTCATGGTTCGTTCTTCCCCTGTTATGAAGCACATGCGCCGACCCTCCCGACGCGAGACCTTTTCAGTTCAGCGATCGGGATGGCGCGAAATAAGGGCGCCGAAAATTGAAAGACGGCCGCCACAATTGACGTTGGTTCAGAGCTTGCATTGGCGGACCCTCCCGAAAACTGGAGTTCCGGCATTCTCTCCCGGCACGGATTGGCTTGATTGCCACTACCCTCACAGCGGCAAAGTCAGTCGGACGCAACATCCGCAATTACGTACGATCCTTCATGTAAAACAAATGAACGCGAAATTTCCGCCATGAATTTTGAAATATTTTGTAATATTTCAATTTTCTTCGGCAGGTGGAGGATCTGGGCGACTTGCGCGTTATGAATGACGTCGGCAGGCACGCGTCTTCCCTCGGGCTGCACCTCCAATGCCGACCACAGGGGATTTTCACTGATGAGCGATACCGAAAAGCAGGGATTGAGCCGGCGCGACTTCGCGACGATGGCAGCAGGTGGTTTGGCGGCGCTGGGCACGGCAACATCCGCCCAGGCACAGACGACAGAAATGAAGCCGAAGGCGGCGATCGAGCCGACCAGGCTGGTCAGTGCCGGCGAGACGCTTCGTCCCGAAATCGTCGGCAATTTCGGCATCGTGGCGGCCGGTCGCCATTATGCGGTGGCGGCGGGCACGCGCATATTGATGGCGGGCGGCAACGCCACCGACGCGGGGGTCGCGGCGGTGTTCGCGGCGGCCGTCACCGAAATCTCCCATTTCGGCTTCGGTGGCGAAGCGCCGACCATCATCTTCGACGCGAAGGCGAAGAAAATCTCCCTCGTCAGCGGTCAGGGCGTCGCCCCCGGCCTCGCCACGCCGGACAAGTTCGCCGCCGCCGGCGTCATCCCCGGCAACGGCCCCAATGGCGGCACCGTCCCCGCGATGGTCGACGCCATGGCGCTGGCGCTGCAACTCAATGGCACGATGACGCTGGATCAGGTGATGCAGCCCGCCATTGAACTGGCCGATGGTTTCGTCATGTATAATTTCCTGGCCGAAGTCTTCGTCAGCCAGCAAAAGGCGACGTCCAAATATAAGGACGCCTACGACGCCTATTATCCGGGCGGCAAACTGCCCAAGACCGGAGAGATCTTCCGCCAGCGCAACCTTGCCCGCACCATGCGCACCATCGCGGAGGCGGACCGGGCGGCATTTACGAAGACCAAGGATCGCAAGGCCGCCATCCAGGCCGGACGCGACGCCTTCTACAAGGGCGACATCGCCCGCCGCATCGGCGCCGCCATGGAGCGCGACGGCGGCCTGATGCGCTATGAGGATCTCTCAACCTATAAGGGGAAAATCGAAACCCCCATAATGACCAATGTGTTCGGCTATCAGGTGTACAAGGCCGGCTTCTGGAGCCAGGGTCCGGCCATGCTGATGGCCCTCAACATCGCCGAAGCGGCCGGCATCGCGGCGATGGAACCGGGGTCCGCCCCCTATCTCCATACGGTGGCGGAATCGATCAAACTCGCCTTCGACGACCGCAACATGTATTTCGGCGATCCCGATTTCGCGACCGTGCCCATGAAGGGGCTGATGTCGAAGGACTATGCCGCCGCCCGCGCGAAACAGATCGGGCCGAAGGCATCGCTCAACCATCGTTTCGGCGATCCATGGGCGTATGAGGGCAAGACGCGCACCACGCCAGTCTTCACGCCGCACACGCTCAAGGCTTCGCCCAAGCCCACGGCGGACACGACCGCGATCGAAGTGGTCGATAAAGATGGCAACCTCTTCTCCTGCACGCCCAGCAGCGGCTGGATGCTCGGTGGCGCCTATGTCGCGGGCGACACCGGCGTGCCGATGAGCAATCGCCTCACCGTCTTTGACCTCGACCCCGCCAGCCCCAATGTTCTGGCACCCGGCAAGCGCCCCCGCACGACCCTGTCGCCCTCCATGGTATTGAAGGACGGCGCGCCCTATCTGGCCATCGGCACGCCGGGCGGCGACAATCAGGATCAGCAGATCATGAACGTCCTGCTGCGCGTCCTGGCCTTCGGTCAGCCGCTTCAGGCCGCGATCGAGGCGCCCCGCATCAATTCCAACCATTTCCATGGCTCCTTCGGCATCAAGAAGGACGAACCGGGCGTGCTGGAGATAGAGGATCGCGTGCCGCAGGCGGTGCGCGACGACCTCACTGCGCGCGGCCACAAACTCGATGTGCTGGGGCCGTTCGCCGTGTCCACCGGCATCGTCGCGACCGGCGTCGTGCCGGGCAGCGGCACCTTGCGCGGCGGGGCGGATGTCCGCCGCGAACGCTATGTCTTCGGCTGGTAAGGGAAATACAGCGACCATGAAATCCGCCATCAAACGCCTCTCGCTCGCCCTGCTGTGCGCCAGCGCCGCGCCGGTCTTTGCCCAACCCGCCAACCTGCCGCCCCCCGGTGGCGAAAAGCCCGTCGCCTTCGACGTGCATGAAGGCACCTCCATGGCCGTATCGGTATCGCCCGACGGCAAATGGGTCGCGATGGATTTGCAGGGCAGCCTGTGGATCGTGCCGGTCAAGGGCGGCAAGGCGACCCGGATCACCGACTATTTCAACGACGCGCGCCAGCCGGTCTGGTCGCCTGACGGCACCCGCCTTGCCTATTTCTCCTATCGCGACGGCGGCTATGATCTGTGGACGATCAAGCCGGACGGCAGCGACATGAAGAAGCTGACCGACGGCGCCTATGACGACCGCGAACCCGCATGGTCGCCCGACGGGAAGGCCATGGCCTTCTCGTCCGACCGCAGCGGCAATTACGACATCTGGACGCTCGACATCGCCAGCGGGGCGATGAAGCAGATCAGCAGCAACGGTCGCGAGGATCGCCTGCCCAGCTGGTCGACCGACGGCGCGCGCATCGCCTATGCCGGCATCGATGGGGCGAAGACCGCCCTCTACGTCACCACTCTCGCGGACGGAAAGGAAAGCCTGCTCAAGCAGGTGGAGGGCAAGATCGACGCCCCCTCCTTCGGCCCGAACGGCCAGCTCGCCTATGTGGTGCAGGACGCGACGGGCAGCCATCTCGACATCGACGGCAAGACGGTCAGCGGCACCGAAAATGTCTTCCCCTTCCGCGTCAGCTGGGGGAAGAATGGCGGCTATTATTATGTCTCGGACGGCAAGATCCGCAGCCGCAAGGGCACGGCGCTGTCCACCGTGGACTTCGCCGCCACGCTCGAAGTCGTAAAGCCCGTCTATGCCCGCGCCAAACGCGACTGGGACAGCACGGCCCCGCGCAAGGCGCTGGGCATCGTCCACCCCACCCTTTCGCCCGACGGCAGCCGCATCGCCTTCGCCGCGCTAGGCGATCTCTATGTCATGCCGGCCAAGGGCGGCGCGCCGGAAAATCTGACGAAGGACGGCGCGCTCGACACCGATCCCGCATGGTCGCCCGATGGCAAGAGCCTGGTCTACACCTCCGACAAGGGCGGCGGCCTGCCGCAACTGTGGATACGCAATCTTGCGACAGGCAAGGATCGTCGCCTGACTGATATCGACACCCAGCCGCTGGGTGCGGCCTGGTCGCATGACGGCACGCGCATCGCCTATATCGACGTCGACGGCCGCTGGGGCGTGGCGGGCGTCTGCGTCGTGGATGTCGCCACCGGCAAGATCACCCGGCTTCAGGGATCATTGGGTCAGCCCGGCAGCCCCAGCTGGTCGCCCGACGGCAAATATGTCGCCATCGCTCTGTCCCACAAATTTTCCAACAGCTTCCGCGAAGGGACGAACCAGATCTACATGATCCCATCGGATGGCGTGGGAAAACCCTTCTGGCAGATACCGGAAGACAATATGTCGATGGACACCCGCGCGGGCGGCGGCCCGGTATGGTCGCCCGACGGCACGAAGATGGCCGCCATCTACGAAGGGCTGCTCAAAATCTGGCCGGTCGCCGCAGATGGTAAGCCGCTCGGCCCGCCACGCGCCTACACCTCGGACATCAGCTATTTCCCGACCTGGGCGGCCGACAACAAGACGATCCTGTTCCAGTCGGCCGATGCGCTCAAATCCATCGACATCGAAACCGGCGCGATCACGGATATCCCGCTCGACCTGACCTACCGCATCGCCAATCCGACGGGTCGCACCGTCATCCATGTCAGCAACCTCGTGGACTCGGTCCGCGATGTGACGCAGCATGACAAGGACATCATCGTCGACGGCCATCGCATCGCCGAAATCCGCGATCACGACCCCGCCCTGCACAAGGCGGATCGCTTCGTGGACGGCACCGGCCTTACCGCCATTCCCGGCCTGATCGAACATCACAGCCATGCGCAGAAGGATTTCGGGTCCAACCTCGAACGCGCCTGGCTCGCCTATGGCATCACCACGGTGCGCGATCCCGGCACGCAGGTCTATGACGCGGTGGAGGATCGCGAAGCGGCGGAATCGGGCGTGCGCCTCTCACCGCGCCTCTATGTCGCGGGGCCGCTGCTCGAATGGCAGCGCGTCTATTACAAGATGGGCGTCGCCGTCTCCAGCCCCGCCCATCTGGAACGGGAATTCGCCCGGATGCGCGCGCTCAAATATGACATGATCAAAAGCTATGTCCGCATGCCCGACCTCTATCAGCGGCAGATCGTCCGTGCCGCCCATGACATGGGCATCCCGGTCAGCGGCCATGAAATCTTCCCGGCCGCCTTCACCGGCGTGGACGCCACCGAACATATGGGCGCGACCAGCCGTCGCGGCTATTCCCCCAAACAAGGGCCGCAGGGCATGGCCTATGAAGATGTCATCCAGCTATTCGGTCGCAGCGGCCGCACGCTCACCCCCACCCATTTCGGCGCGATGAACCCCTATCTGGCGAAGAACCCGACCTATCGCGACGATCCCCGCATGAACCTCTACCCCGTCTGGGCGCGCGAAACGATCAGCGGCAACGATCCCATGGCCGCGATGCTGAAACCCCTGCTGGAAGGACAGTATAAAGCGCTCAAGAAAATGTATGATGCGGGCACGCTGGTCACGGCGGGCACCGACACGATGATCGCCAACAATCTGCACGCGGAAATTTCCTCCTATGTCGATGCGGGCCTGACGCCTTTCCAGGCGCTCCAGACCGCGACCGTCAATTCGGCGAAGGATCTCAACCTCGACGCAGGCACGATCGAACCGGGCAAGCTCGCCGATATCGTGCTGGTGGACGGCGATCCGCGCGAAAATATCGCCAATACGTTCAAGGTGAAAAAGGTGATGGTGAACGGCGTCACCCACGACGTCGCCGACCTGATCGCAGGCGGCACGCGCAAATAATGCATCGCCTGGACGGACATGGCGCACGGCGCGCCATGCCTGTTTGACGGCGACCGCAGCGACAGGCGACGATGGTTCCTGACCAGATCGGTGACGCGCGCATGTTCGGGCGTCACCGCCAGCCCATCGCCTCCTGAGGCGTCAGGCGCAAACGCCCTGACGACCGGCACATAGGCCGGATGGATTTGGTGGCGGGATCGGGCGCCGATGTCAGCGCCCGATCCGCTGCGACGATATTTACAGGATCGTCTGGCCGGTCTTCGCCCAGTCGGCGGCGAAGCCTTCCAGGCCCTTGTCGGTAAGCACATGCTTGGACAGCATGCGGATGACGGCGGGCGGGGCAGTCATCACGTCGGCGCCGATGCGGGCGCTTTCCAGCACATGGATGGGGTGACGGACCGACGCGACCAGGATTTCGGTGTCGAAGCCATAATTGTCGTAGATCAGGCGGATGTCGCCGATCAGCGCCATGCCATCGAAGCCGTTATCGTCATGACGGCCCACGAAGGGCGAGATGAAGCTGGCGCCGGCCTTGGCCGCGAGCAGCGCCTGATTGGCCGAGAAGCAGAGCGTGACGTTAACGAGCGTACCCTCGTCGGTCAGCGCCTTGCACGTCTTGAGGCCGTCGATGGTCAACGGCACCTTGATGCAGACATTGTCCGCGATCTTCCGCAGAATTTCGGCTTCCTTCATCATCGTCTCATGGTCGAGCGCGACGACTTCGGCAGAGACGGGGCCATCCACGATGCCGCAGATTTCCTCGACGACTTCCAGGAATTTGCGGCCCGACTTGGCGATCAGCGACGGGTTGGTGGTGACGCCGTCCAGCAGGCCGGTGGCGGCCAGATCGCGGATGTCGGCAGTGTCGGCGGTATCGACGAAGAATTTCATGGGATGACCCTTTGCCCTTTAAAAAGTGATTCGTTGCCCGCGCCTATAGCGTCTTGGGGGGCGCCTGTCCTACATGGGCGCAATGTCCCGCGCTCGCGTCCTCATCCTCAACGCCGCCCTTGGTCCGCTCGACTATCGCGTGCCCCATGGCATGACCGTCAAGCCCGGCAGCATCGTCGTCGCCCCGCTCGGCCCGCGCCAGCTGATCGGCGTGGTGTGGGAGGAGGACAGTTTCCCCGATATCGAGACGGTCGGCGACAATCGGCTGCGCAACCTGCTGGAGGTGGTGGACGCCCCGCCTTTGCCGGAAACGCTGCGCCGATTGATCGAATGGACGGCGGACTATTATCTGGCGCCACCGGCCGCCGTGCTGCGCATGGCGCTGTCGTCCATGGCGGCGCTGGAGGGGGCGCGGACGGTGATCGAATATAAGGCCACCGGGGCGGTGCCGGACCGGATGACGGAGCAGCGCACGCAGGCATTGGAGCGGATCGGCGAACGGCAAGGGCTGATCCGCGAACTGGCGATGATCGGCGGGGTGAGCGATGCGGTGATCCGCGGCCTCATCAAGCAGGATATTTTCGAGCCTGTCGAAGTCAGCGTCGATACGCCCTTCCCCATGCCCGATCCGGCCCATGCCCAACCCATCCTGTCGGAGGCGCAGACCAGCGCGGCCGAGCAGATGGCGGACGCGGTGCGCGCGCATGATTTCGCACCCTTCCTGCTGGATGGCGTCACCGGGTCGGGCAAGACGGAGGTGTATTTCGAGGCGATCGCGGCGGCGATTCGTGCGGACCGGCAGGTGCTGGTGCTGCTGCCTGAAATCGCGCTGACCGAACCTTTTCTGGAGCGGTTCGAAAAGCGCTTCGGCACCATCCCGGTAAACTGGCATAGCGGCCTGCGCCAGACCGAGCGGCGGCGGGCCTGGCGCGCCATCGCGTCGGGACAGGCGCAGGTGGTGGTCGGCGCGCGGTCGGCCCTGTTCCTGCCCTATCCGAATCTTGGCCTGATCGTCGTGGACGAAGCGCATGAGGCCAGCTTCAAGCAGGAAGACGGCGTCCATTATCATGCCCGCGATGTGGCCGTGATGCGCGGCCTGATCGAGAAATTCCCGGTCATCCTGGCGTCGGCCACCCCGGCGATCGAAACGCGGCATCAGGTGGAACTGGGCCGCTATGCGGAGATCAAGCTGCCGTCGCGCTTCGGCGGGGCGCAGATGCCGGGGATCGAGGGCGTCAACCTGCTGACCGATCCGCCCGAGCGGGGCCGCTGGATCGCGCCTCCGTTGGTCAAGGCGATCGACGAGGTGATGGCGAAGGGGGAGCAGAGCCTGCTCTTCCTCAACCGGCGCGGCTATGCGCCGCTGACCTTGTGCCGCCATTGCGGCTATCGATTCCAGTGCCCCAATTGCACCGCATGGATGGTCGAGCATCGGCTGACGCACAGGCTGGCCTGCCATCATTGCGGCCATGTGATCCCTGCGCCGCGCCGCTGCCCGGACTGCAAGGAAGAGGATAGCCTGGTCGCCTGCGGCCCCGGCGTGGAGCGGATCGCGGACGAGGTGAAGGCGCTGTGGCCGCAGGCGCGCATCGCGCTGGCGACGTCCGACACGCTCTGGTCGCCCGCCCGCGCCGCCGATTTCGTGAAGTCGGTGGAGGCGGGCGACGTCGATATCATCGTGGGCACGCAGCTCGTCACCAAGGGCTATCATTTCCCCAATCTGACGCTGGTGGGCGTGATCGACGCCGATCTGGGGCTGGAGGGCGGCGATCTGCGCGCGGCCGAGCGGACCTTCCAGCAAATCGTACAAGTGGCCGGGCGTGCGGGACGCGGCGAGAAGCCGGGCAAAGTCTATATCCAGACCCGCATGCCGGGCAGCGAGGTGATCCAGTCGCTGATCGAAGGCGATACCGAGCGTTTCTATGCGGTGGAGACGGAGAATAGACGGCGCGCCAATGCCCCACCTTTCGGACGCTTCGCCGCGATCATCGTGTCCAGCGAGGATGCCGATGAAGCGGCGCAGACCGCGCGGCTGATCGGCAAGTCGGCGCCGGTGATAGAGGGGATGCGCGTCTATGGCCCCGCCCCTGCCCCGCTGTCGGTGCTGCGTGGGCGGCATCGCCACCGACTGCTGATCCACGCCACGCGGCAGGTGGATGTTCAGGCGGCGATCCGCGAATGGCTGGGCAACCTCGCCTGGAAATCAGGCACGCGGGTTGCGGTGGATGTCGATCCCTACAGCTTCATGTGACGCCATTCAGCCCTGACGGCCTTCAAATGGCGTCTTTCCGCGCTTCCGGTGCTCACGTACTTTTAGTACGCTGCGCTCCGGGTCACGAAAATCCACCATTTTCGACTCGTCATCATCTGAATGGCAACGCAAATTAGCCGGCGTCGGCGGGTGAGACGATGATGACCACCCGGCGATTTTCCCGCCGGCCGGTCGCCGACCTGTTGCTTTCCACCGGCACCCGCGCACCCATGCCCACGACCCGCATCGCCGGCTGCGTCATGCCACCGCCGACCAGCGCGTCGGCCACCGCCTGCGCGCGGCGAAGCGACAGCGCTTCATTATAGCTGGCCGCCCCGGTCGAATCGGTATGCCCCTCGACCCGCGCGCCATGGATGCCGACCCCGACGAGCGCGCCGCTGATCCGGCCGATCGCGAGCTTCTGATCCGGGATCAATGTGCTTTCATCGCTGGCGAAGAGCAGCCGATCGGCCATGCCGAATTGCCAGTCGTCGCCCGCCTGCTCGAATCCCTGTCGTTGCAGCGCGCCGACCTGTTGCGGCGTGAAGCCGGCCGGCCGCTGTGGCTGTACCGTCTGGCAGGCGGCCAGCAGACCCAGCAAGCCGATCGGCAAAATCCTGTGCATCATTCCAGTCCTTATTCCTTGCCGCCTGCGCGCCGCCCCTTGGCCGCATACATGGCCGCGTCGGCATGGCGCAGCAGATCGCGCGCGTCGGCGCTGTCCTGCGGATAGCGGGCGCTGCCGATGCTGAGCGATCCGTCGACGCTCTCGCCACCGGGCAGCATGATCGGCTGGCGCATGCCATCTGAAATGCGCGCCTGCACCGCCTCCATTTCCTCCTGGCCCACGCCCGGCGCCAGGATCAGCGCAAATTCGTCACCGCCCAGGCGAAAGGCCTGATCCCCGCTGCGCAACCCGGCGCGCAGCCGGGCGGCGATGACGATCAGCATCGCGTCGCCCGCATCATGGCCATAGGTGTCGTTGACCGGCTTGAACCGGTTCACGTCCAGATAGAGGATGGCGAAGGGCAGGTTGAGCGCATCGGCCTGCGCGATGGTGGCGGGCAAGGCGCGTTCGAACATCGCGCGATTGCCAAGGCCGGTCAGCGCGTCGCGGGTCGCCTGCCGTTCCAGCATGCGATTATGCGACAGGACGCCGCTATGCCAATCGTTCAACTCCTCCAGCAAGGCGTTGAAATCGCGGCCGAGCTGATCGACCTCACGGATATGGGCGTGGGGGGCACGCCGGTCGAACTGGCGATTGGCGCGCACCTCATGGGCGACATCGGCGATTCGGCTGAGTGGGTCGGTGACGTCGCGTTGCAGGCGCCGCGCCAGCGTCCAGGTCGCGATCAGGGTGAGGAGGAGGCAGGCGATCGCGGTCGCCAGGCCCGACAGGATGAAGCGGCCCAGCCCCTCCGCCCCGCCATGGACGCTGACGCGCGCGATCAGCCGGTCGCCCCGCCGCACATCGACGGTAGCAGGAGCGGAGGCGACCAGATTGGCGATGCCGCCCTCTATCATGGTCATGATATCGTCGCCGGGCCGCCGCCAGCTGACCAGTTCGCGGCCATCGGGGGTGCGCACATCGACGCGATGGACGCTTTCGGAGGCGGCGACGGCGGCGATCCCGCTACGTGCCGCCTCCATATCGTCGAAGATCAGCGCCGGCTCGACCGTATAGGCGACGGTCTGTGCGATCAGCGCGAGATTGCGATCGGCATAGCCGCGAATGACGAGCACCCCGGTGACGGTCAGGGTCACGCCCGCCATCAGCACGGCAAAGAGGATGAGGCGCATATGCGCGCGGGCCAGCACCTGACCCAATGTCGGCAGACAGGGGGTTGGCAGGGGCTTATCGACGGGGGCTGACATGGATCAATAGCCTCCTTTCGACAGGCGCAGCACGCGGGGATCGATCCGGACGGCCGATCGCGATACCGCGTCGATATTGAGCTGAAAGGACAGGGTCTGCGGCGCGTAGAGCAGGCAGAAGATCGCCCCGCTGCCGCAATCGGGATCATCCTCCGCTATGGTGAGGACCGGCTGGCCGCGTGTTCCGGTGACCAGACCCTGCATCGGTGCTGCGTCGATCTGGCCGATATAGAGGGCGTCGCAGCCTTCGGACCGGGTCGCACCCGCACCGGTCAGGCTGGACAATTGCAGCTGCGCACCGTTGGACAGGCTGATGTCGGCCAGCCGCCCGGCATAGCGGGCCGTACCCGCAAGGCAGAGGCGAAGCACCGGTCGGGGCGTGGGCCAGCGTGTATATTCCAGCATCGCGCCGACCATGCGCGCCGTGCCGGCCGCGCGCGCATCCGCGCCAGTGCCGATCGGCAACATGGCAGGCTGGACTGTGGGCACCGCAAGCGCGACGGTCGGCAGCAACAACAACAAAGTGAAGAATAAACTGCGCAAGCCCGACCTCAGCCCCCAGACTCATCAAGGTCGGCTCGACTATAGTTAATCAGGCGTAAAATACAGCAAAAATCATTGCGATGCCGACATGGCATGGTGGCAGGCGGCGCATCGCTGGCGAAAGGCCGTCGGACAGGCGGGATTTTCTGTGCGTGCCAACAAACTTACGACACGATGTTCCCCGGCGCAGGCCCGAGGCCAGTTCAGGTCGTGGGACTGGACCGCGGCCTGCGCCGGGGGAACGATTATAGAAGCCCACCACATGGCGAATTAGTAGAAAGCCCATTCATCACAGCCTATAGTCGCGGGATGGACAGCCCCTGCCGCAACCTCTGTTCACTCGATCGCGACCGGCGTTTCTGCACCGGCTGCGGCCGGACGATCGAGGAGATCGTCCATTGGCGCAACCTGGGCGGCACGCAACGCGCGGCGGTCATGAAGCGGGTGCGGGATTTCCAGCCTGTGCGCCGGCCTTCTTCTCCGCCGCCTGCGCGTCATAGTCCGCCTTCATCTTGACCGCCGCCTGCCGCATGTCCGATCCGTGCGGGGAAAAGGCGATCGGGTCGAGCATGGTCGACGCCGCCGCATAGTTGCCACGATAGGCCATCGCCTGGGCGATCTGGAATCGGTAATTGGGATTTTGCGGCAGCAGGCTGAACGCCTTGTACAGCCCGTCATAGCCGATATCGGGCATCTTGCCGCCGCGCATGGCGTGATAGCGGTAGAAGAGCGCAAGCGGCACCGGGTCTTCCGTATCGGCGCGGTTGGCGCGAACGATGGAGGTCAGCGCCGCCTTCCAATCCTCATCCTTGTCGCTGTCCTGCGCGCGGGCCAGCAAGGCTTCTGCGCGGATCGCATAGGCGCGGGAGGATTTGGGGTCGATCGCGATCGCCCGATCGGCGTCGGCCAGCGCCGCGTCCGCCTGATCGGCATCCCATTCAGCCTCCGCCAGCAAGGCCAGTGCATAGGCGCTGTCGGGATATTTGGCGGCGGTGGTGCGGATGGCCATCACTATGCCCGGTATAGCGTCAGTCGGGGGATGGTTGATCAACGACAATTCGTCCTCGACCAGCAACGCCTGCGCGCCATCGATAGGCGTGACACTAACGGTGCCGATATTCATCTCCTTCACCGTAAGCTTGTTGTACGGCAATGACGATCGCCTGATATAGGCATTCAACGCCTTTTCGAGCCCCGCCAATCCACCCGCAAAATAGGTGTCGGGCTGCACGTTCGGAACGCCGGTGGCGAGATCATTGAGATAGCGCTTAATCTCCTCACGCCGACCGGTTTTATCATATTGATAGAGATGGGTGAGCAGCCAGGCGGTGCCATAATAGCGGTCGCCATCCCGAATGCTGAGGCCATTTGCATCGCGGGCGAAAAGATTCTGCACCGGATAGGGCGTCCCGAGCTTCAAACCCGGCAAGCGTGCCAAGGGGATATGGCCATATTCGATCGCCCCATCCTGCGGGAATTTCACGACCGAGAAAAATTCCGCAAAGCCTTCCACATACCAGGCCGGATAGGCGGCGGGGAAATGATGGAGCATGAAATGATGGGCATATTCGTGGAACAGCACTTCTTCAGCGCCAAAATCGAACTTGCTGACCTTCTTCTCCCGCGACAGCACGGCAAAGGCATTGCGATCCGACGTCGTGTAAAATCCTGCGATACGGGAATTGCGCGCCAGTTTCTGGACCTTCGCCTCGCTGGACAGAAGGTAGACCTTCACCGGGCTGCCCTTCTCCGGACTGTCCACGCCCGTCAGGCGCCGCAATAGAAAGTCGAACTTCTCCAGCCGCTCGGCAAAGCCGCGCAGCGTTTCGTCCCGGCCCTCGCTATAGACGGTGAAATGCTGCGTCTGCGCCTGCCACCAGGCCGCCTTCGCCGTCCCCATGCTCGCCATCGCCAGGCCAAAACCAGCCAGCGCCTTCACCCAGAATCGCATCGATCCACTCTTTCCCCAAAGACCTTGAGGGCAAGGTGGCGGAGCGCTGGCTGAATGAAAAGATGAAATTTCCCCGTTACTTGCCTTTTTCTTTGGCGAGCAGCGCCTGTTTCTTGTCCAGGCCCCAGGCATAGCCGCCCATGCTGCCATCGCGGCGCACGACACGGTGACAGGGGATGAGGATGGCGAGATTATTGTCGCCGCACGCCGTGCCCGCCGCCCGGACGGCACCGGGGCGACCGATCGCCGCGGCGATCTCGCCATAGCTGCGCGTCTCGCCAGGCGGGATGGCGCGCAGGGCGGCCCAGACCGCCTGCTGGAAGGCGGTGCCGCGCACATCGGTCGGCAAATCCGCACCCGCAGCCGGATCATCCACCAACATGGCGACCCGCGCCGCAATGGCGTCCAATTCTGCATCGGCCGGTTGCAGATCGGCCTGCGGAAAGCGGGCGTGCAATTCCGCCTGCCCTTCCCCGAAGCTGATACGGCACAGCCCCTTGTCCGTCGCCGCCACCAGCATCGCCCCCAGGCTGCTGTCCACCGTGCGCCAGCGGATGGAAACGCCGCGCCCGCCATCCTTCCACGCGCTCGGCGTCATGCCCAGATGCTGGCTCGCATCGACATAGGCGCGGCTGGGCGCATTATAGCCCGCCTCATAGATCGCGTCGGTCACGCGGCCCTCCCGCCCCAATGCGTCCTTCAGCCGCGCGGCGCGCAGTCCCCGCGCATAGGCGGCCGGGGTCAGGCCCGTCTCCCGCTTGAAGAGGCGATGGAAATGATGCGGGGCATAGCCGGCATGGGCGGCGATCGTCTCCAACAGGGGCACCTCCTCCGCCGCCTCGATAAAGGCGATCGCCTTCTCCACCGCCAGCCGATCCCGCCCGACCGCATCCGGGTGGCAGCGCAGGCAGGCGCGAAAACCCGCCGCCCGCGCCGCTGCAGGATCGGGCTGGAAGGACATATTCTCCCGTCTCGGGTGGCGCGCCGCACAGCTTGGCTTGCAATAGATGCCGGTGGTGGCGACGCAGCCGACGAACAGCCCGTCCATCGCCCGGTCGCGACGCAAAAAAGCGGCCCAGCAGACGTCCGGATCGGGCAGGTCGGGCAAGGGGGCGGGGACAAGGCGAGTCATCTGGTTCATGACGATAGGGGATAGGCGATCGCCCGTCGCCCTTCTTCCCGCGCCTTGCGATCAAAGCATTTCGTCTTTTCCACATTGCGCGGCGCGCGCCATGCAATATTGATGCGCACAGCTATGACCGCCCTCCTCCGCCGCTTCGCCCCGATCCTTGGCCTCACGTTCGCGCTGTTGGCGCCTGCGTCCCTCCATGCCGAACAGCAGGATATCGCCGCCGCTGCGCGCGGCGTGGTCCGCGTCGCGCTGGTCGCGACCGATGGATCGGACGCCTATTTCGTGGGCCATGGCAGCGGCTTTGCGGTCGCCCCGGACAAGGTTCTGACCAACGCCCATGTCGTCGAACTGGCGCGGGAGGAGAAGAATCTGGTCATCGGCGTGATCCCGTCGGAAGGCACGAAAACCTATGGCGGGCGAATCATCGCCTATTCGCCGGGCAACGACCTGGCTCTGATCCAGCTGGAGCAAGGCCATCTGCCGGTATCGACCTTCTATGCCGGCGCGGTGACGGATGGGCAGCATGTCACCGCCATCGGCTATCCCGGCACGGTCGACCGGGCGCAGGGCCTGGGTCTCAAGCAGTTGGTGGAGCCGCTCGCCACGGTGAAGACCAGCGGCAACATTTCATCGGGCCGAGCCAGCCAGAGTTTCGACACCATCCTGCACACCGCCCCGCTGGCGGCCGGCAACAGCGGCGGGCCGCTGGCCGACGATTGCGGCCGGGTGCTGGGCGTCAACAGCTTCGGATCCGTGTCGGACGGCAATGATGCGGAATTCGGCTTTGCCGTCTCCTGGCGCGAGGTCGCCTCCTTCCTGCGGCAGGCGGGCGTATCGTCGCTCCATAGCATCGTCCCCTGCCGGTCGATGGCGGAGGCCGACGCTGCCGAAGCGAGCATCACCCAGCGCGAATCGCAGGCGACCGAACAGAAGAGCCGCGCCAGCGCCGACGCGCGCGAGCAGGAAATGACCCGCGCCCGCGATGCGGCCGAACGCGACGTCATCACCGCGCGCGAGAATGCGATGGCCGGCGCCGCCGTGCTGCTGGCACTCGCCGTACTGGGCCTGGGCGCGGGTGGCCTTTTCTACAATCAGGGCAAGGAAAAACAGGCCACCTGGTTCCTGGCCGGTGGCGGTGTGCTGCTGCTGGCGGCGCTGGGCCTGTTCTTCCTGCGCCCCAGCTTCGCCAGCGTGGACGAGCGGATGAAGCTGCCCGCGGACAAGAGCGTGGTCGGCAACGGCGCCTTCGCCTGGACCGGCGAGAATATCTGCAAGGTCGATCTGGCCCGCAGCCGCCTGACCGTATCGCAACCCAATGATATCGGGCTGAACTGGGCCGATGGCGGCTGCGTCAACGGCGACACCCAATATGTCGCGTCGGGCACGGCGTGGCAGCGCACCTCCGTCCCCGACGACGGCAATTTCGTGACCAGCAGCCAGTTCGATCCGGCCACCGGCACGTTGCGCGTGCAACGCTGGCTGCCCGACATCGACACGATGGACAAGGCCCGCGCCCTTTTGAAGGAAGGACCGGGCAAAGGGCCGATCAAGGGCTGCGGCAGCGACTCCGGACTCCTGTCGCGGATCGCGACGCTCCAGAGCGACGTGACAACGTTGCTTCCGGCTCAACCCAACGAGCGGATCGTCTATCATTGCCAAAAGGGACGGCTTGCACCGGCCGATCCTGCCGGATGACCGATTCGTCGCAGCGGAAATACTCAGTCAAATAGGGCGTTTTTCGCACTATCGCTGGAATCGCGTCACATGACTTGCATAGTCATAATCGCACTGCTAACCGGCCCGGCAACAGGGGCTCGGGACGGGATCAGACCGCGCCCTCTTTTTGCATGACCCGCAAATCACGGAGGACGGCAGGCGCGTGGAGATTAATAGCGGCATTCAGGCCAGTCTCAGCGGCCGCTACGCGGTGGCGCTGTTCGACTTGGCTCGCGACGCACAATCGCTCGACACGGTGGCGGACAGCCTTGCCGGGTTGAAACAAGCTATTGCGCAGTCGCCCGATTTCAAGGGGCTGATCAACAGCCCGGTTCTCAGCCGTGACGCAGCAGGCAAGACGATCGCCGCCGTCGCATCCTCCATGGGGACCGACGCATTGACGACGAAATTTCTGGGCGTGCTCGCCCAGAACCGTCGCCTGGGCCAATTGCCCGCCGTGATCCGCGCCTATGAAACGCTGTTGTCGAATCACAAGGGTGAGGCCCGCGCCGAAGTGACGAGCGCCCACCCGCTCGACGCCGACCAGATCGCTGCTCTGGCCAACAGCCTCAAGGCGCGCGTCGGCCGCAACGTCACGCTCGACGCGAAGGTCGACCCCGCGATCCTGGGCGGGCTGGTCGTCAAGATCGGCAGCCAGATGATCGACAGCTCCATCCGTACCCGTTTGAATACGCTCGCACAGGCCATGAAAGGCTAAGTCATGGATATCAACGCCGCAGAAATTTCGAAGGTCATCAAGGACCAGATCGCCAATTTCGGCACCGAAGCGCAGGTTAGCGAAGTCGGTTCCGTGCTGACCGTGGGTGACGGCATCGCCCGCGTCCATGGCCTCGACAACGTCCAGGCGGGCGAAATGGTCGAGTTCGCCAATGGCGTGCAGGGCATGGCGCTGAACCTGGAAGCCGACAATGTCGGCGTCGTGATCTTCGGCTCGGACGCCGAGATCAAGGAAGGCGACACCGTCAAGCGCACCGGCACCATCGTGGACGTCCCCGTCGGCAAGGGCCTGCTGGGCCGCGTGGTCGACGGTCTGGGCAACCCGATCGACGGCAAAGGCCCGATCGTGTCCGACCAGCGCATGCGCGTCGAGCGCAAGGCGCCCGGCATCATCCCGCGCACCTCGGTCCATGAGCCCGTTCAGACCGGCCTCAAGGCCATCGACACGCTCGTCCCCGTCGGCCGCGGCCAGCGCGAACTGATCATCGGCGATCGCCAGACCGGCAAGACCGCCGTCGCGATCGACACCTTCATCAACCAGAAGGCCGCCAACGCCGGCGATGACGAGAGCAAGAAGCTCTACTGCATCTACGTCGCGATCGGCCAGAAGCGCTCGACCGTCGCGCAGATCGTCAAGCAGCTCGAAGAAAATGGCGCGATGGAATATTCCATCGTCGTCGCCGCGACCGCTTCGGAACCCGCACCGCTCCAGTATCTCGCCCCCTATACGGGCGTGACGATGGGCGAATATTTCCGCGACAACGGCATGCACGCCGTCATCGTCTATGACGATCTGTCGAAGCAGGCCGTGGCCTATCGCCAGATGTCGCTGCTGCTGCGTCGCCCTCCGGGCCGCGAAGCCTATCCGGGCGACGTTTTCTATCTGCACAGCCGCCTGCTGGAGCGCGCTGCCAAGATGAACAAGGAAAATGGCTCGGGCTCGCTGACCGCGCTGCCGATCATCGAAACGCAGGCGGGCGACGTTTCCGCCTACATCCCGACCAACGTGATTTCGATCACCGACGGCCAGATCTTCCTGGAAACCAACCTCTTCTACCAGGGCATCCGTCCGGCCATCAACGTGGGCCTGTCGGTGTCGCGCGTCGGTTCCGCCGCGCAGACCAAGGCGATGAAGAAGGTGTCCGGCTCGATCAAGCTGGAGCTGGCCCAGTATCGCGAAATGGCGGCCTTCGCCCAGTTCGGGTCTGACCTCGACGCATCGACGCAAAAGCTGCTGAACCGCGGCGCGCGCCTGACCGAGCTGCTCAAGCAGGGTCAGTTCTCGCCCCTGCCGTTCGAAGAGCAGACCGCGTCGATCTTCGCGGGCACCAACGGCTATCTCGACAGCGTCGCCGTCAAGGACGTGACCCGTTACGAAGAGCTGATGCTCGCCTATCTGCGTCACGACCACCCCGAAGTGCTGACCGCGATCCGCGACAGCAAGGATCTGGGCGACGACGCGAAGAGCAAGCTGAAGGCTGCGCTGGACTCGTTCGGCAAGACCTTCGCCTAAGTCAGTGCTGACCGCCCACTCCCTTCTTGCCTGGACCGTGATGTCGATCGGTCTGGTGCTGCTGCCGGGACCGGACACCATGTTGGTGGCCGGTCACGCAGCGCGCCGTGGGCTGAAGGCGGGGATGGCGACGATCGGCGGCATCCAGCTGGGCGGTTTGTTCTACATGCTGCTGTGCGGCTTCGGTTTTCTCAGCGTGCTGAACGCGGTGCCGGGGTTGTTCATGGCGGTGAAGATCGCCGGCGCGCTCTATCTGGCCTGGATGGGCATCGGACTGTTGCGCGGCGCGATCAAACCGGCGCCGGCGACGACGGAAAAGCTGCGGATCGGCGGATCGCCCTTCATGCAGGGTTTCGTCAGCACCGTGCTGAACCCGAAGGTCGCGATCTTCTTCCTGGCCGCATTGCCGCAATTCGTCGGTACCGGCCCGGATGCGCCGTGGCAGGGCATGTTGCTGATCGCGATCGTCTATGCACTGGGTTTCGTCTGGTGCGCCCTGCTCGCGCTGCTGGCTACCAAGGCGGGCCGCAAGGTCGGTCAAAGCAGCGCGATGCGCTGGTTCGAAGGCGCCATGGGCGTCGGTTTCTTTGGTCTCGCGGGCCGTCTGGCCCTTGCTCGGAATGTTTGAACTATGCCTAGCCTCAAGGAACTGAAGCTTCGCCGTGACTCGGTGAAGTCGACGCAGAAGATCACCAAGGCCAAGCAGATGGTCGCCGCTGCCAAGCTGCGTAAGGCGCAGGCCGCTGCCGAAGCCGCCCGCCCCTATTCCAGCCGCCTCGAAGCCGTCGTGGCCTCGCTCGCGTCGAAGATCGCTGGCGGTTCGGGCGAAGGCGCATCGCCGCTGCTCGCCGGCACTGGCAAGGATCAGGTGCATCTGCTGGTCGTCGCCAACAGCGACCGCGGCCTCGCCGGCGCATTCAACGCCAATATCGTCAAGGCCGCTCTCGCCAAGGCGCGCGAACTGGAACTGGACGGCAAGACCGTGCAATTCTACCTGATCGGTCGCAAGGGTCGCCCGGTCATCAGCCGCACCTATCCCGGCAAGATCGTCGCGCAATATGACACGACCGGCACGAAGGAGCCGGGCTTCGCCCAGGCGCAGGCCATCGCACAGGAACTGAGCAAGATGTTCCTGGACGGCAAGTTCGACGTCGCGCACCTCTTCTATTCGCGCTTCAAGTCGGCCCTGGCGCAGATCCCGACCGAGCAGCAGATCATCCCGGTCAAGATCCCGGCCGATGCCGACCGCAACGCCATCCCCGCCACGGTGGAATATGAGCCGAGCGAGGAAGCGATCCTGGACGATCTGTTGCCGCGCAACATCTCGATCCAGCTGTTCAAGGCGTTGCTGGAAAACAACGCGTCGGAACAGGGCGCGTCGATGACCGCGATGGACAATGCGACCCGCAATGCCGGCGACCTCATCAACAAGCTGAACATCCAGTATAACCGCAGCCGTCAGGCCGCGATCACCACCGAACTCGTCGAAATCATCTCGGGCGCCGAAGCCCTTTAAGTGCAGGCAAGGACATAAGTCATGGCAACCACCAACAATGTAGGCCGCATTTCGCAGGTCATCGGCGCCGTCGTCGACGTGACCTTCCCGGATGCACTCCCGGCCATTCTCTCGGCGCTGGAAACCAGCAACAACGGCCAGCGCCTGGTGCTGGAAGTCGCCCAGCATCTGGGTGAAAACACCGTTCGCACCATCGCGATGGACTCGACCGACGGCCTGACCCGCGGTCAGGACGTCACCGACACCGGTGCGCAGATCAAGGTGCCCGTCGGCCCGGCCACGCTCGGCCGCATCCTGAACGTCGTGGGCGAACCGATCGACGAACGTGGCCCGGTCCAGACCGAACTGCGCTCGCCCATCCATGCCAAGGCGCCCGAGTTCGTCGATCAGTCGACCGAAAGCGCGATCCTTGTCACCGGCATCAAGGTCATCGACCTTCTGGCCCCCTATGCCAAGGGCGGCAAGATCGGCCTGTTTGGCGGCGCCGGCGTGGGCAAGACGGTTCTCATCCAGGAACTGATCAACAACATCGCCAAGGGCCATGGCGGCACATCGGTCTTCGCAGGCGTGGGTGAACGCACCCGTGAAGGCAACGACCTCTATCACGAATTCCTCGACGCGGGCGTCATCGCCAAGGACGCCGACGGCAACGCGATCAGCGAAGGGTCGAAGGTTGCGCTGGTGTACGGCCAGATGAACGAGCCCCCGGGCGCGCGCGCACGCGTCGCCCTGTCGGGTCTGACCATCGCCGAATATTTCCGCGACGTCGAAAATCAGGACGTTCTGTTCTTCGTCGACAACATCTTCCGCTTCACGCAGGCGGGCGCGGAAGTGTCGGCTCTGCTGGGCCGTATTCCTTCGGCCGTGGGCTATCAGCCGACCCTGTCGACCGACATGGGGGCGCTGCAGGAGCGCATCACCTCGACCAACAAGGGTTCGATCACCTCGGTTCAGGCCGTGTATGTTCCCGCGGACGATCTGACCGATCCGGCGCCTGCGACCTCGTTCGCGCATCTTGATGCGACGACCGTTCTCAACCGCGCCATTTCGGAACTGGGCATCTATCCGGCGGTCGATCCGCTGGATTCGACCAGCCGCGTTCTGGAGCCGCGCACCGTGGGTCAGGAACATTATGACACCGCCCGCGCCGTGCAGTCGATCCTTCAGAAGTACAAGTCGCTGCAGGACATCATCGCGATCCTGGGCATGGACGAACTGTCGGAAGAAGATAAGCTGACCGTCGCCCGCGCGCGCAAGATCCAGAAGTTTCTGTCGCAGCCTTTCCACGTCGCCGAAGTCTTCACCGGCATCTCGGGCAAGTTCGTCCAGATCGAAGACACGGTGAAGTCGTTCAAGGCCGTGGTCGAAGGCGAATATGACCATCTGCCCGAAAACGCCTTCTACATGGTCGGCGGCATCGACGAAGCCGTCGAAAAGGCTAAGAAGCTGGCCGCCGAAGCGGCTTAAGCCTATAAAAAGCCCCTCCCTTTCAAGGGAGGGGTTGGGGTGGGTCGCGAGCGCAGCGAGCTTTTGACCTATCCTTAGAGGTTGCAGGCCATCGCCTTGCGATGGCACCCACCCCCAACCCCTCCCTTGAAAGGGAGGGGCTTAGGATCGAAAAAATGGCACTGCATTTCGAACTCGTGACCCCGGAAAAGCTCGTCCGCTCGGAAGAGGTCTATCAGGTGGTCGTTCCCGGCACCGACGGCGACTTCGGCGTGCTGGAGGGTCATGCGCCCTTCATGTCGACCGTGCGCGACGGCAATATCCAGCTTTTCGCAACGGCCGGCGCCGCACCGGAAATCATTCCGGTCGAAGGCGGCTTTGCCGAGGTGAATGAAAAGGGCCTGACGGTTCTCGCCGAAAAGGCTGGCTGATCAGCCGGAGATCGTCGGATCGAACGATGATCGGTTGAAGGGGCGCTTTCCGCGCCCCTTTTTCTTTGCCATGACGCTGGCGTCATGCAGTCGCCCTTCTCCAGCCCCAACCCGCTCTGCCGTCCGCTGCCTGGCGGCGCATTACTGGCCTTTCTCGCCGCATGGCTGGGCGCGGACCAATTGCTGCTGTGGCGCTTCCTCGACGTCATGCCGCTCTGGGCCTATGGGCTGGGCGCCGCGATGCTGGCCGGGCTATGCGTCCTCGTCGTCAGGGCGACCCGCAACTTTGACGGACCCAGTGCCGTCACCTGGTTCACCTGTATCGGCGTCGCGCTGATCCTGCTGCTCCTGGGGGGTGAGGGGCGCTTCTTCTACGCCAATATAGACTGGCAGGTCCGGCTGGCGGCGATGCGGGATATGGTCGTCAATCCATGGCCGTTCGTCTACACCGCCCGCGCCACGCCGGATGTGCTGCGCGCACCGATCGGCATGTTCCTGGCCCCTGCCCTCGTCGCCAAGACTCTGGGTGGACGAGCCGGCGACATTGCGCTGCTGATCCAGAACGGCCTGTTGCTGGGCAGCGTGCTGGCGCTGGGCTCGACCTTGTTTGCCACGCGCCAGCACAGGCTGGTGGCGCTGGCCGTGGTGATCGGCTTTTCCGGCCTGGATGCGCTCGGCCGTATCCTGTTTCGCGGCGGATTGTCCGACCATCTCGAAAATTGGGCCTATCTCCAATATAGCTCGACCATCACCCTGGCCTTCTGGGTGCCGCAACATGCACTGTCGGGCTGGATCGGGGCGTTGGCCTATCTGCTCTGCCGCGGGGGCAAGGCGCCTTTGGGCGCCGCGCTGGCGCTGCTACCGCTGACCGCCCTGCTTTCGCCCCTGGGATTGATGGGGGCGATGCCCTTTGCCGCGCTGGCGGGGGTGCAGACGCTGCTCCGCCGCCAATTGAAGATCACGGACATCGCCATCCCTGCGCTCGCGACCCTGCTTTGCGGGCCGGGCCTCCTTTATCTGGGCGCCGCCAATGACGGCGTGGGCGCACGGCTGATGACAGTCGCGCCGCTGCAATGGGGGCTGTTCGAACTGCTGGAGGTGCTGGTCTATGTCGCGCCGCTGGCCCTGATCGTCCGGCGCCCGCGATTTGGACGCGATACGCTGGCGCTGCTGACGATATGGCTGCTCGCCATTCCCTTTCTTCAGGTCGGCTGGTCGATCGACTTTATGATGCGCGCGTCGGTCAGCGCGCTCGCCATCCTCGCCGTCATGGTCGCCGACGCACTGACCCGCGAACCGCGCAGCCGGCTGTGGCTCGTCGTGCCATTACTGATCGGCAGCATCACCGGTCTATATGAAGTTCGCCGCGCCTTCGCCCACCCGCCCGCGCCGCAGGTCCGATGCAGTTTCTTCAAGGCATGGGACCAGAGTTTCGGCTTCCAGCCCAAAGGCTCGTACCTCGCCCCGCTGGCGGACATGCCTGCGCTGGTCCGCCCCACCAACCCTGCGCGCATCAGCCCGGCCGAACCGGCGACATGCTGGGATGGCCATTGGTATCACCCGAATGAAATTCTAATCTGATAGCACGGCGTAGAGCGACAGGCCGATCGGAAAGCGGATGCGGCCAAGCAGATAGCGCTCCCACCCGAAGATCATGCGCAAGGCGCCGTTGATGATGGGTGATGGTTCACTGTCCAGCCCACCCTTTCGCCGCAACAGCCGATGTACCGTCCGGGTCGCGACGGCGACCGGGAATAACAGGCTGTTAAAATAGCCGACGGATTGCACCGTCAATCCTGCGGCCTCCGCCACGGCCTGCAATCCCGCCAATGTGTAGCGACGCTTATGATGGTGCAGCACGTCATGATCGGACCAAAGCCAAGGCACGGCCGGCACGGTCAACAGGATACGCCCGCCATCCGCCAAACGCGCGCGCAATGCGGCCAGCGATGCGCGATCCTCTTCCACATGCTCCAGCACGTCGAGCAGCGCGATAAGATCATAACGCTGGTCGCCGAACCCGATTGTCCCAGGCAACATGCCCGCTTCTATCCGTGCGACGCCCCGCTCGCTGGCAAAGGCCCGCGCCTCGCCATCATATTCCAGCGCTTCCACTGTGCCATGACGGGCGAGCATGGTCAGGTTGCCGCCCGTGCCGCATCCCGCTTCCAATATGCGGGCGTCGGGACGGGGTGCAACCTGGGTTCGAATCAGGCGATCCACTATGGCGCGACGGGCAACGAACCACCAATGGGTGCCCTCCTGCGCGCTCATGCTCGCATAGACTGACCGGTCCATTGTTCCTCTTCCCCTGATTTTGGTTCCGATGAGAGGGCCGATGCGGACGCGCCCTGTTCGTCTACCACATAGAGCGGGCGCCTGCGCACTTCACGCGCCACCCGCCCCAGATATTCACCGATAATGCCCAGACTCAACAGATTGAGTCCCCCCAGCATCAACACTGCGACCATGATCGACGCATAGCCGGGCACGTCAATACCGGTCACGACCGTATGGGCGATCAGAAATGCGGCATAGACAAAGGCCAGCAGGGCGATGCCGCCGCCAATATAGGACCAGATGCGCAAAGGCATGGTCGTGGATGCCGTAATACCGTCGACCGCCAAACCCCATAGCTTGCCCCAGCGCCATTTTGTCGTGCCTGCTTCCCGCGGCGCGCGGGCATAATCCACCGTCGCGACGCGAAAACCGATCCAGGAAAACAGTCCCTTGTTGAATCGCGCCTGTTCGCCCAATTGTTTGATGACATCGACGGCCTGTCGATCGAGCAGTCGGAAATCGCCAACATTTTCGGGGATGGGATAATCGGACATGCGGTTGAGCAGACGATAGAATCGCTGCGCGCTCCACCGCTTGAACCAGCCGTCGCTGGAGCGATCGACACGACGGGCGTTGACCACCTGCGCGCCCGCCAGCCATTCGCGGACCATGTCCACGATCAGTTCGGGCGGATCCTGCATATCCACATCGATCGGGATCACCGCATCGCCTTGCGCATGATCTATGCCGGCGGCCAGCGCTGCTTCCTTGCCGAAATTGCGGGACAACGAAATGGCGCGGACTTCGGGATTGAATCGCGCCAATATGGTCAGGATATCGGCGGTGCGATCGCTGCTGCCGTCGTTGACGAACAGATATTCGGCGCGGGCGTGCGGCCCGATCAGGGCCAGCGCGCGGCCCACGGCCGGACGGGCGGCGTCCAGGAAGGCAGATATGCTTTCCTGTTCATTATATACCGGAATGACGATCGAGATCGACGATAGCATGGGGCCGCATCCAGTTGCCTGTGCGGAATGGTCCCGCCGTCCGGCCTGTATCGGCGAATAATGGTTAATATTGCCCTACCCTCTGTGAGAAGGACCGCCGGATCGATCGATGGGCGATCTGTTAACCATTATCTCGCATGACCACGCAAACGCACGGCTGAAAGGACGCGTTTCGTGAAGCTGACATACGGTCGCTATGCCATCATCGCACTGGCGGCACTGGCGATCATGCTCCCGAACCTTCTGTGGGGACCGGGCGACACCGACGATATCCATTACAGCCTTATATGGACGGAGCAGTTCGGCAGGGCGATGGCCGCAGGCAATCTTTATCCCCGCTGGCTGCCGGACAGCTTTCAAGGATTGGGCAGCCCCGCCTTTTATTTCTATCCCCCCGCACCCTATTGGCTGGCGGGCGGGATCAGGGCGACAGGCCTGCCGACCCCCTTTGCGGTCACGGCTACCGCCGCCATTTTGCTGGCGCTGTCAGGTATGGCGATGCACGCTTGGCTGACCGAACGTCATACCAAACCATTACTCGGCGCGCTGATCTACATGGCGGCGCCTTATCATCTGATGGACATTTATGTGCGGGGGGCGATGGCGGAATCCGCGACGTTCGTCTTTCTGCCGCTGATGGCACTGAGTATCGCACGGCTTCCGCAGCGTAACGGCACGCTTTTGCTCTGTTTGTCCTTCGCCGGATTGTTGATCACACATCTGCCAATGGCGATGCTGACGGCATTGTTCCTGATCGCACCTTTGCTGATCGACCGGCTGAGAACCGACCGCAACGTTCTGCTGCCCGCAACGCTGGCAGGCGTCTTGGCGATCGGGCTGGCCGCCTTCTATCTGTTGCCGGCCCTGACGTTGCAGCATCTGATTTCGACGCAATGGTTGTGGAGTTCGTGGCACCGCCCAACCTCCTGGTCGTTACTGGCGCCGCAGCCGCTTATCCTCCTCAATCTCGGATTTCCGGCCGTCGCCGTTGCCGCCATGCTGGTTGCGCTGCGCGCGCCGCCAATCTGGCGCATCATCATATTGATCACCGGCCTGTCGTCTGTGGGGCTGATCCCCTTGATGTGGGACATGCCGCTCCTGAGTCAGGTCCAGTTTCCCTGGCGGCTGCTGGCCATCGTCGAATTTGCTGCGATCACCGCGCTGCTGACCTCAAGGCCTTCCATCTTGACCACGGGCCTGAGCGCAGGACTGATCCTATTCGCTTACGGGCACTGGACGCAGATGACCGTAAGGCGCTTTTCCCGGCCGATCGATCTCGTCATGCTGTCGCGCGACCTGCCCGATGCGCCCGAATATCTGCCTGCGGGGTTCGACGGCCGACCGACCGAGAAGGCTGGCCGCATAATGGATCTACGCCAATGGCAGCATCTGCCGCGCGGCGATATCATCACCGTCGATCGCGCGGGGCCTGTGATGGTGGGTCGCGCCGCTTTCCCGATCTGGCAGGTGGAACATGACGGGGCGGTCATCCCGTCCGCAGGTCCGATCATCCATTTCGACGCGCCACGTCCGGGCACCTACCGGCTGGTTCGCGTCACCCTTTGGCAGGAAAGCGTCGGGCGCATCATCAGCCTCATCGCAGCGCTGCTGCTGGCCGGGCTCTATCTACGTTTCCAGGCCATTAGCCTTTTATCAAAGTTTCCAGCCTATTCACCTTTATCACCCATAGATGATCGGACCCTTCCGGGGTGGCGGGGCCGGTCGCGACAAAGTGGCGGAGAAGCATGAGCGCCTTTGGACGGAAAAATGGACCTGCCGGGATCAAGCCCGGCTTCGGGGTGGCCCGGCCGATGCAAGGCGGCGTGGCGACGCGTGAAGAGGCGCCGCGCGGTGGCGATCAGTTCCCGCCGCTGGACATCGCATCCCTGCCGGGCGAAGCGGCCTTCGATCCGCTGGCGGCGCCGACCAGCCAGATGCAGCGCAATGCCGATGCCATGGCGCGCCTGTCCGACCGTGCCAATGCCGAACATCTGCCCGATGCCGGACCACAGGGTTTCGAAGCCAGCGTCCACAAGATCAAGGAGCAGGTGCTCCCCCGCCTGCTGGAACGTGTCGATCCCGAAGCGGCCGCGACCCTGACCAAGGATGAACTGGCGGAGGAATTCCGCCCGATCATCATGGAAGTGCTGGCGGAACTGAAGCTGACGCTGAACCGGCGCGAACAGTTCGCGCTGGAAAAGGTACTGGTCGACGAACTGCTCGGCCTTGGTCCGCTCGAAGAATTGCTGTCCGACCCGGACGTCACCGACATCATGGTGAACGGCCCGGAACAGACCTATATCGAAAAGAAGGGCAAGCTGATCATTGCCCCGATCAAGTTCCGCGACGAGGAGCATCTGTTCCAGATCGCCCAGCGTATCGTGAACAAGGTCGGCCGCCGCGTCGACCAGACCACGCCGCTGGCCGACGCCCGCCTGCCCGACGGTTCCCGCGTCAACGTGATCGTGCCGCCGCTGAGCCTGAAGGGCACGGCGATTTCCATCCGTAAATTTTCGGCCAAGCCGATCACCATCGACATGCTGGCCCAATGGGGCGCGATGTCGCCGAAGATGGCGACGGCGCTGAAGATCGCCGGTGCCTGCCGCTTCAACATCGTCATTTCCGGCGGTACCGGCTCGGGCAAGACGACGATGCTCAACGCCCTGTCGAAGATGATCGATCCGGGCGAGCGCGTGCTGACCATCGAGGACGCGGCCGAATTGCGGCTTCAGCAGCCCCACTGGCTACCGCTCGAAACCCGCCCTCCCAATCTGGAGGGTCAAGGCGCGATCACCATCGGCGATCTGGTCAAGAACGCCCTTCGTATGCGGCCTGATCGCATCATCCTGGGCGAAATTCGTGGCGCCGAATGTTTCGATCTACTGGCAGCGATGAATACGGGCCATGATGGGTCCATGTGTACGCTCCACGCCAACAGCCCGCGCGAGTGCCTGGGCCGTATGGAAAACATGATTCTGATGGGCGACATCAAGATACCCAAGGAAGCGATTTCCAAGCAGATCGCCGATTCGGTCGACCTGATCATTCAGGTGAAGCGCCTGCGCGACGGTTCGCGCCGCATCACCAACGTGACCGAGGTGATCGGCATGGAAGGCGACGTCATCGTCACCCAGGAATTGTTCAAATTCGAATATCATGACGAGGATGACAGCGGGAAGATCATCGGCGAATATCGCTCGATGGGCCTGCGCCCCTACACGCTGGACAAGGCGCGGATGTTCGGTTTCGACCAGCCTTTCCTGGAAGCCTGTCTCTGATGGAATAAGAGCCTCTCCCCCTGCGTAAGTGCCTCAGTTGCAACGATGCAGGGAGTATCCAGTGTTTCGACGAACCATACGCCATCCCGTCAGCCACGGGGTGGCGTTTCTTTTTATCGGCCTATGCGCACCGGCGAAGGCCCAAACACACTATCCCGACGTGCCCGAGCCGATGGTCTTCGACATGATGCGGCCGCTGGGCGCGAAACGGGGCGAGATGGAGGCCAATACGCTGGCGACCACATCGCTGTCCGGCGCCGATCGCAGCGTGCAATGGGCGCCCGAAGTCGAATATGCGCTGGCCGACGGTTTCGCGATCGAGGGCGAATTGCCGTTCAAGGATGGTCGGCTGGTGGAACTGAAGCTGGGGTTGCAGGCGGCCTTCGGCACGTTCAACGGCGGGCGTAGCGCCCATGGCGTACAATATCTGGGCATTTACGACCGCGATGCCCGCCATTATCGCAGCAGCTTCGCCTATATGGTGGCGCATCGCTACAATGACCGCTGGAGCAGCGTGTCGATGGCGGGGCTTGGCGACGTCTCCCTTTCCGGCGGACGCGGGCGCAATGCGGCCATCGTCAACCATTCGCTATTTTACGACAGCGCCGACGGACAGATATTGGGGCTGGAACTCAACTATCGCGGCGGCGCGGACGGCTATATGCTGGCGATGCCCCAAATCCACCAGCGGCTGGCGGACAAGGTCAATGTGCAGGCCGGCATCGGCGCGGAAAGGCCGTATGGCGGCGTCTTTCGACCCAAGGCCGGGATAAGGCTGATCCGGGAATTCTAAACGCTTGTCATGCCAGTGAAGGGCAGGCACATCGGATGCAATCATCACGATAAGAGGATTGCCCGATGCGCCTTCCCGCACTGCTTGCCGCCGCCGCCCTCATCCTGCCGGTCGGCGCCGTCATCGCCCAACATGCCGGCCATCACCAGGCGGCCGATCCGATCGCCACCGCGATCGCCGCGCCCAGCCGTACCCCGGCAAACACCGTTCGCGACAAATATCGCCACCCGGCCGAAACCCTCGCCTTCTTCGGTGTGACGCCCAAGCAGACGGTCGTCGAATATGCGCCGAGCGGTGGCTGGTACACCGAAATCCTGGCGCCGTTGCTGCGCGACCATGGCAGCTTCTACGCGCTGCAACCGACCGGCCGCTATCTGGACGGCTACAAGCAGTTCCTCGCCGCCAAGCCGGAGGCTTATGGCAAGGTGAAGGTCGTCGCCTATCCCGAGGAAAACAGCGCCATCCCGGCTAACAGCGTCGACACCGTCCTGACCTTCCGCAACGTGCACAACATGGTCATGGCCGGCAATGAGGCCGCGACGTTCAAGGCCTTCTTCGACATGCTCAAGCCCGGCGGTACGCTGGGCGTGGTCGATCATCGCCTGCCCGAGGATCGCGACACGGCGCTGGAAAAGAGCAGTGGCTATCTGAAGGTGTCGACCATCCGCCGCATCGCGCAGGCCGCCGGCTTCGAATATGTCGGCGCGTCGGACGTGAATGCCAATCCCAAGGATACGGCCGATTGGCCCAAGGGCGTCTGGACCCTGCCCCCAACGCTCAGCCAGAAGGATGTCGACAAGGACAAATATCTGGCGATCGGCGAAAGCGACCGCATGACGCTGAAATTCCGCAAGCCGGCCAAGTAAACCAAGACAAACATCGCCAACTTCCGTCACCCCGGGCTTGCCCCGGGGTCCAGCTGTTAGTCATATCCCCCCGACAAGGCAGCGGGACCCCGGATCGGGTCCGGGGCGACGAAGATGATGATCGCTAGACTTGCGCTACTTTGCGTCGTGGCTAAGGCGGAAGCGTGACCGCCGCCGACCGCCCCCATCGCCCGCTCTTCGCCATTGCGCTGCGTCTGATCGCCGTCATTTGCCTGTCGGTCATGTTCATCACCGTGCGGCTGGCCAGCGAGCGCGGCGTGCATGTGGTGGAATCGCTCTTCTACCGTCAGGCGCTAGCGCTGCCGGTGGTGCTGGCCTGGGTCGCGATGGCCGGCGGCTTGCAGACCATTCGCACGCGGCGCATCCGCGTCCATGCCAGCCGCATGATGCTGGGCCTGACCGGCATGCTCCTGAATTTCCTGTCTTATATCCTGCTGCCCCCGGCGGAGGCGGCGACGATCGGTTTCACCATGCCGATTTTCGGCACGATCCTGTCCGCCCTGATCCTGCGGGAAGTGACGGGCATCCATCGCTGGGGGGCGGTGCTGATCGGCTTTGTCGGCGTGCTGGTGATGATCCGCCCGGACGCCGGCCATTTCCCGATGCAGGGCGTCGCCGTCGCCATCGCCGCCGCGCTGATGACCGCCAGCGTCAGCCTGGTCCTGCGCGAACTGGGCCGGACGGAGGCGGCCGGCGTCGTCGTGTTCTGGTTCACGGCCCTATCGATGATCCCGCTGGGCATCGCCATGCCCTTCGTCGCGCAGGCGCATGATCCCGTTACCTGGGGCCTGTTGCTGACCATCGGCCTGTTCGGCGGCATCGCGCAGCTTTGCCTGACCGCCGCGCTGCGCTGGGGACCGGTGTCGGTCGTGCTGCCGATGGATTATAGCGCGATCATCTGGACCACCCTGCTGGGTGTGGCGATCGGCGAGGATTGGCCGATGGCGACGACCTGGATCGGTGCGACCCTCATCATCGCCAGCGGCCTCTATATCGCCTGGCGCGAGCATCGCCGCGCCAGGAAACCGCTCGTCAGCCTAGCAACTCCGCCTCAAGACTGATGTCCGCCTTCAGCAGCTTGGAAATGGGGCAACCGGCCTTCGCCTTGGCCGCCAGTTCCTGAAAGGTCGCGTCGTCGGTGCCGGGGATGGTGGCCTTGAGCGTCAGGTGGCTGGCAGTGACGGCGAAACCGTCGTCCTGTTTTTCCAGCGTCACGACCGCACTGGTTTCCATCTTCTCGGCCGTCAGGCCCGCTTCGCCCAGGATCAGCGAAAGCGCCATGGTGAAGCAGGAGGCATGCGCGGCGGCGATCAGTTCTTCCGGATTGCTGCCCGGCACGCCTTCAAAGCGAGTCGCAAAGCCGTAGGGATAGGCGTCCAGCGCACCACTCTGGGTCGAGATCGTGCCCTTCCCGTCCTTCAGGCCGCCACTCCATACGGCCGAACCGCTGCGATTGATCTTCATGGGCAATCTTCCTTGTTGTGAGCCGGAGGAACCCCGGCGGTCCCCCATGGTTGCATCGTAACAGAGACAATCGTGCAGGAGAGTGACAATGACTGACCTACCGCTTGAAAATCGCGGCGACCTGATCGCCTCCGACCGGGTCGAGGGCACCGCCGTCTACAACCGGCAAGGCGAACGGCTGGGCAAGATTTCCAACTTCATGGTGGACAAGCGGTCCGGGCAGGTCCGCTATGCCGTACTGTCATTCGGCGGCTTTCTGGGCATGGGCCATGACCATTATCCCCTGCCCTGGTCGATGCTGACCTATGACACCGACCAGGGCGGCTATGTCGTCGATCTGGACAAGCAACTGCTCGACAACGCCCCTCGATATGGCACCGACCAGCGGCCAGACTATGATGAGGGCTATGGCCGGAATGTGTACCAATATTATGGGCTTATCTATCCCTGGTGATGCGCGGCTAATGCCCGCATGGCGGCCGGGACGGCACGGTGTCGTCCCGGCCGTTCACATGTCTGCGTAACGACATTCCGGCTGCCTAGATTTCACCACAATTCACCGCTTGGCCATTGTCTACCGGATAAATAGAATTACTGTAGAAGGCTCGACTTGAAGGATGAGGATCAGAGCATGGAGCGATTCGGTTTTTCGGGTGACGCGCGCCAGCCGGTCGTGTTGACCATCCCCGGCCTGAACAATAGCGGGCCGGATCATTGGCAGAGTTTGTGGGAGGAAAAGCGCGGCGATTGCGAGCGCGTCGATCTGGGCAGCTGGGCCAGTCCCAACCGCAACGCCTGGGTCACGCGGCTGGATGCCGCCATTCGTGAGGCGAACGGGCCGGTGATATTGGCCGCGCACAGCCTGGGCTGCATGGCCGTCGCCTGGTGGGGCGCCTTGCAAAGCCAGGCCTATGGCTGGCCGGTGACGGGCGCTCTGCTAGTGGCGCCGCCCGATTGCGACCGGATGGAAACGCCCGAGACGATCGGCGGCTTCGGCCCGACCCCGCGCGCGCAACTGCCCTTCCCGTCCATTTTGGTGGGTAGCCGCGACGACCCCTATATCTTTTTCGAGCGCGCTCACAGCATCGGCAAAAATTGGGGCAGCCAGTTCGTCGATGCAGGCTATGCCGGCCATATCAACGCGCAATCGGGTCTGGGCGACTGGCAATTCGGACAGACACTGCTCGAACGGCTGATCGACAATGCGCAAGAGCAGGCGTCCGCCATGCGGCAGATGCGCCCCGCTTTGCCCATGGCCCAGCAGGATCGCAGCAGCAAAGCCCCGCGCCCTACCCTCCACCCCTAGAAGCTCACCCCCGAGGGGCGCGACAAGGCAAACTTGCGCGCCCCTTATATTTGCTTTTTTGTCTATCTCTAAAGTTGAGATATTAGACGGAATTAGAGGTGTCCATGAGCGAACATAAAACCATCGAACTCCGTCACGCCCGCATCGACGGGCAGCGGGCCGACATCACCGCCAGCATCGACAAGGTGCGCGGCGTGCTGGAGGCGTTGCGCTTCGGATCGATCACGCTGACCGTTCATGACGCGCGCGTGGTTCAGATCGACGTGACGGAAAAGACGCGCCTGACCAACTAAGGGGTCAACAAGGGGGCGCTTAATCTTCGGGCCGCTGGACGGCCCATGCGGCGGGGGGTGAGCCGCACACAGCTTCATCCCCGACACTGTCGGCCTGACCGGATCATCGGCATGGCCGCAATCACAACGACCGGACATCCGGATATAAGGGGAATATCATGATTGCGCGTTTCCTGTTGCTCGCCAGTGCGGCTGGCGCTTCCATCATCACGCCCAGCGCCTTTGCGCAGGATGCCGCGCAGCCGGCGGCGGATGAAGTCCAGCAGCCCAATGTCCGCGGCGACGTGATCGTCGTCACCGCCCGCCGCCGTCAGGAAACCGCGCAGGAAGTGCCGCTCGCCATCTCCGTCGTGAAGGGCGACAGCATCGAGGCGACCGGCAATTTCAACATCGTGAAGCTGCAGCAGCTCGCCCCCACGCTTCAGGTCTACACCACCAATCCGCGCAACACGTCGGTCAACATCCGTGGCCTGGGCGTGCCGTTCGGCCTGACCAGCGACGGGTTCGAACAGGGCGTGGGCATCTATGTCGACGACGTCTACAACAGCCGCGTTGCCGCTGCGACCTTCGACTTCCTCGACGTCAGCCAGGTCGAAGTGCTGCGCGGCCCGCAGGGCACGCTCTACGGCAAGAACACCACGGCCGGCGCGATCAACATCACCACCAACCAGCCGACCTTCGATTTCGAAGGCCGCGCCGAACTGAGTGTGGGCAACCTCAATTACAAGCAGGCCAAGGCCGCCATTTCCGGCCCCTTGTCCGAAACGGTTGCCGCCCGCATCGCGATCGCATCGACCACCCGCCGGGGCACGCTCTATAATGTGACCAGCAAGCGCTGGATCAACGAGCAGGACAATCTGGGCATCCGCGGCCAGTTGCTGTTCAAGCCCAGCGAAGATTTCAGCATCACCCTGTCGGGCGACTATAGCAAGCAGGATCCCGAATGCTGCGGCACCACCTTCGTGCGGGTCGGTACGACCCAACGCCCGATCGGCCGTCAATATGATGCACTGGTCGCCGCGATCAATGCCGCCAATCCGGGCCGCAACTACGCCGTCCCCAGCCGCAACCCCTATGACCGGTTGAGCGACCTCGATTCCAACCTGAACGCCGGCAACAAGATCGGTGGCGTATCGGCCAAGATCAAATGGGATGTCGGCCCCGGTACGCTGACCTCCGTCACCGCCTGGCGCTTCTGGGACTGGAAGCCGGAAAACGACCGCGACTTCACCGGCCTGTCGGTCGTGTCGCGCTCGCAAAACCCCTCGCAGCAGGACCAGTATAGCCAGGAATTCCGCTATAATTATGAAAGCAAGGACGTCGACTTCGTCGTCGGCCTGTTCGGCTTCAAGCAGCGGATCGACACGCAGGGCACCGAACAGCAGGGCGCGGATGCCGCCCGCTGGAGCCTGACCGGTGCGAACGCCGCCAACCCCGCCACGCTTCAGGGCCTGACCGCCAGCAACACCCAATATCTCAAGGCCGACAGTGCCGCTTTGTTCGGCCAGCTGAGCTGGAAGGTGACGGACGCGTTGACCATTCAGCCGGGTGTGCGCCTGAACTACGACAAGAAGTCGGGCTATTATGAGCGGGTCGTGACCAACGCGCAGGGTCAGGCGATCAGCTGCACCGCGACCCCGGCCCCCGGCACCATCGCAGGCACGACGTCGCAATGCGGGGTCTATCAGCCGCAGGTCAGCGCACCGTCGGACAGCGCCTGGAACTTCACCTATGACTTCAACGTCAATTACAAGGTCACGCGCAACATTCTCGCTTATGCGACCTATGCCAAGAGCTTCAAGACGCTGGGCATCAATCAGAACGGCCTGCCGCTCAACGCCGACAACACCGTCAATTACGACGCCAGCACGGTGAAGCCCGAATCGGTCAATCATTTCGAGCTGGGTCTGAAAACCCAGTTCTGGGATCGTCGTGCGACTTTCAACCTCTCCGCCTTCCGTACAGAGATCAAGGATTTCCAGGCGACCGTGAATGGCGGCCAGTTCGGCACCGTGCGCGGCTACCTCGCCAATGCGGAAAAGGTCCGGTCGCAGGGTATCGAGGCGGACTTCAAGGTCGTCGTCAGCGACCGCTTCACCGCCTATGCCAACGGCGCCTATACCGACGCCAAATATAAGAAGTTCACCAACGCACCCTGCCCGCCCGAATTGTCCGGCGGCACCATCACCACCAACCCGGCGCTGTGGAGCCCGGCCGGCCAGGCCGGCACCGCCACCACGCCGTCCTACAGCCGCCCGCAATGCGACATTTCCGGCCAGGATCTGCCCGGCGTGTCGAAATGGGCCTTCTCCTACGGCGCGGAATATAATGTTCCGGTCACGCTGCTGGCGAAGGACGGTCAGGTCTATCTGGGCGTCGACGGCAATTACCGCTCGCACTGGAACAGCAACGCTTCGCCGTCCATCTATACCGAAGTGAAGGGCTATGCGCTGACCAACTTCCGCGCCGGCTTCCGGGGCGAAGGGTTCGACGTCTTCGGCTGGGTCCGCAACGCCTTCGACGTCAATTATATCGAAAATCTTCAGGTCGCACCGGGCAATACCGGCCTGATCGCCGGCCAGGTCGGCGATCCCCAGACCTGGGGCGGCACGATCAAGTTCAGCTTCTGATCGACGTGAAGTAAGAAGGGCGGCAGCGATGCCGCCCTTTTTTTGCATCGCCACGGCAAATGGACTATATATGGTCCATATTCAGCCCGAGGTATCATCATGCGCTATTCCACACGGATCAAGCCGATCAGCTATTTCAAGGCGAACGCAGCCGAAGTGCTTGCCGACCTGAACGATGGCGCCGAGCCGATGATCCTGACCCAGAATGGCGAAGCGAAGGCAGTCATTCAGGATATCCGCTCCTACGAGCAGACGCAGGAAACCCTGGCGATGCTCAAGGTTCTGGCGTTGGGTATGGAAGATGTCCGCGCAGGGCGCGTCACCCCACTAGCTGATGTGAAGGAACGGTTGAAAGCACGACGGCGCGAAACCGATGACTGAACCGGTCTACCCCGTCCAATTGGCCGATACTGCCTTGGACGATCTTGCCGCCATCCGTTCGCATATTGCAGAACAGCGTTCGCCCGAAGAGGCAGACAGGCTGGTCGATCATTTGCTGGATCGTATGGCAATGTTGCGAACCTTCCCCTTGCGCGGGGGCGTTCCAAACGAGCTGGATGCGCTGGGCGTCCGCGATTATCGGCAGCTGCTGTCACGGCCATATCGCATCATCTATCATTTCGACGATAAGGTGGTCGACATCCTCATGATCGCCGACGGTCGCCGTGACATGCAAACTTTATTGACACACAGGCTGCTGGCCAGCGGTCCAAAATAAAAGGCGCCACCCCACCATTTGCGCCGCGCCCTGCGCTCGGCTAGACCGCGCTCATGTCCACGACCTTCACGCTCGACACCGCGACCAGCCGCGCCAATCCCACGCCTTCGCCGATGAAACGCCTGACCGTACCGGCCATTCAGCGGCGCAAGTTCGAAGGCAAGACGCAGGAACCGCTGGTCATGCTGACCGCCTATACCGCGCGTCAGGCCCAGTTGCTCGATCCGCATTGCGACATGCTGCTGGTCGGCGATTCGCTGGGGCAGGTGATTTACGGCCTGCCCTCCACCCTGCCCGTCACGCTCGACATGATGATCGCCCATGGCGCCGCCGTGGTGCGTGGCAGCTATCATAGCGTGGTGCTGGTCGACATGCCCTTCGGCAGCTACGAAGCCTCCCCGCAACAGGCCTTCGCCAGCGCCAGCCGCATCATGGCGGAAACCGGCGCGGCCGGCGTGAAGCTGGAGGGCGGCGTCGCCATGGCGGAAACGATCGGCTTCCTGACCCAGCGCGGCATCCCGGTCATGGCGCATATCGGCCTGACGCCGCAGGCGGTCAACGCGCTGGGCGGATATGGCGCGCGGGGCAAAACGCAGGAAGAACATGCCAAGATCCTGTCCGACGCCCGCGCCGTGGCGCAGGCCGGCGCTTTCTCGATGGTGATCGAAGGCGTGCTGGAGGATATCGCCAACGCCGTGACCGACAGCGTCGATGTGCCCGTCATCGGCATCGGCGCGTCGGCCCGCTGCGATGGGCAGGTGCTGGTGACGGAAGATATGCTGGGCATGTTCGAACGCACCGCCCGCTTCGTGAAACGCTATGACAATATCGCCGAAACGATCAGCCATGCGGCGCAACGCTACGCCGCCGATGTACGCGACCGCAGCTTTCCGGGCGACGATCAGGTGTATCGACCCAAAATTTGATTTGCCTGTGGCATAAGCACCGCTATTGATCGCGCCTTCCGGCAGAGTTTCTGTTCTATTTCTCGGAGAATGACGTGGCCCTCACGCCGCAAAACAGCGAAGCCTTCATGCGCGAGGTCGACGAAGCCGTCCGCCAGGACCAGCTTCTGACCTTCTGGGAGCGCTATGGCCGCCTGACTTTGGCGCTCGTCGTCCTTGGCCTCGCCGCGTTCGGCGGCTGGCTCTACTGGCAGCATTATAGCAAGACCCAGTCCGAGGCCGTGTCCGAACAGATGGATACGGTACTGACGACGGCTGCGGGCGGCGGCACGCCCGACGCCAAGCAGCTGGAAACGCTGACCAAGGCCAGCCAGCCGGGCTATCGCGCCGCTGCCTTGCTCACGCAGGCGGGCGTCGCATCGCGCAAGGGCGACAGCAAGGGCGCGATCGCGCTCTACACCGCCATCGCCGCCGACACGAAGCTGGACCAGCCCTATCGCGACCTGGCGCTGATCCGCCAGACCGCACTGGAGTTTGAAAGCCTCAAGCCCCAGCAGGTCTTGGATCGGCTGAAGCCGCTGGCCGTCGAAGGCGCGCCCTGGTTCGGCAGCGCCGGCGAACTGGTGGCCATAGCCTATATGAAAATGGGCAAGGCCGACCTGGCCGGCCCGATGTTCGCGGGCCTGGCGAAGGACGCTAATGTGCCCGAATCGATCCGTTCACGCGCCCGTCAGATGGCGGGTGTCATGGGGATCGACGCGGTCGAAGTTCCGACTGAAACCACCGAAGGATGATCGAGCGGATGGCAAGCATGAAGATGGGCCGGCTGGTAACGATGGCCGCCATGGTCGCGCTGCTGGCGGGCTGCGGCGTCGTCGGCGGCAAGAAGGGTGGACCCAAAACCCCCGTGATCGGCAACCGCGTCTCGATCCTGAGCAATGAACAGGGCGTCGAGGTGGAGCCGAGCCTGGCCGATGTGCAGGTCACCCTGCCCGCGCCCTATGTCAACGATGCCTGGGCGCAGCCGGGCGGCGACCCGTCCAAGGCGATGGGCCATGTCTCGCTGGGCGGTTCGCCCAGCCAGGTGTGGAGCAGCAAGATCGAGGGCAGTTCGCCCCAGGCGCGTCTCGCCGCGTCGCCGGTCGTGTCCGGCGGCAAGCTGTTCGTCACCGACGCCGGCGCCCATGTCATCGCGTTCGACGCGGCCAGCGGCTCGAAGCTGTGGCAGACCAACCTGCCGTCGGAGGGCAAGGGCAATGGCCGCGCGCTGTTCGGCGGCGGCGTCAGCATATTGGGCGACAAGGTGTTCGCCAGCACGGGCCTGGGCGACGTATTCTCGCTCAACGTCGCCGATGGCGCGATCGTCTGGAAGAAGCATCCGGGCGGCCCGCTGCGCGGCGCACCGACGCTGGAAAACGGCCATGTCTATGTGATGGGGCAGGACAACCAGATTTTCGCCCTGAACCAGAGCGATGGCGAAACCCAATGGACCGACAGCGGCACGTTGCAGGTGACCGGCATCTTCGGCGTCGCAGCGCCGGCCGCGGCGCAGGGCACGGTGATCGCAGGCTACAGCTCGGGTGAAATCAACGCCTATCGCTATGAAAATGGCCGTACATTGTGGGGCGATGCGCTGTCGCGCACCAGCATCTCCACCGCCGTCGCCTCTCTGACGGATATCGACGCCGATCCCGTGATCGACCGTGGCCGGGTGTTCGCCATCGGTCAGGGCGGTCGCATGGCCAGCTACGAACTGACCAGCGGCCAGCGCCTGTGGGAAATCAACATCGCCGGCATTTCGACGCCAGCCGTGGTCGGCGAATGGGTGTTTGCCGTGACGAGCGACGCGCGTCTGCTGTGCGTCGCGCGCGCCACCGGCAAGATCCGCTGGGTCAGCCAGCTGCGCCGCTGGCAAAAGGAAAAGAAGAAGGACAAGGCGATCCGCTGGACCGGCCCGATCCTGGCCGGCGGCCGCCTGATCGTCGTGTCGACGCGCGGCGAAATGGTCTATGTCGATCCGACGACCGGCTCCGTCCAGTCTACCGTCGATATGGGCAAGTCCATGTCGCTGTCCCCCATCGTGGCCAACAACATGCTATATGTGCTGGCCGATGACGGAAAATTGACGGCGTTCCGTTAACGCCGCCATTCATGCTACAGCGTGCTCCTGCGAAGGCAGGTGTCCAGATCCTGCCTTTGGACTGGGCTCCTGCCTTCGCAGGAGCATTGCGTTTTTGAAGTGATGCCTGCCCAGGCGGGTGCACGATGTTTTGAATCGGAAGGAATACGGGCATGCTGCCCACGGTAGCTATCGTCGGACGTCCCAATGTGGGCAAGTCCACCCTCTTTAACCGCCTGGTCGGCAAGAAGCTGGCGCTGGTCGACGACCAGCCCGGCGTGACCCGCGACCGGCGTGAGGGGGAGGCAAGCCTGCTCGGCCTCGACTTCACCATCGTCGACACCGCCGGCTATGAGGATGAGGACGCCAACTCCCTGCCCGGCCGGATGCGGATGCAGACCGAAGCCGCCGTCGAGGATTGCGACGTCGCGCTGTTCGTGATCGACGCCCGCGCGGGCATTACCCCGCTGGACGAGGAAATCGCCCGCTGGCTGCGCGCCAATGACGCGCCCGTCATCCTGTTGGCGAACAAGGCCGAGGGCAAAGCCGCCGACGACGGCGTCATGGAATCCTTCAGCCTGGGGCTGGGCGAACCCATTCCCTTCTCCGCCGAACATGGCCAGGGTCTTGCCGACCTGTTCCAGGCGCTTCTGCCCCATCTCGACCGCGAAGAATTTCAGGCGGAAGAGAAGGATTTTTATGAGGATGAGGAAGGCGCGCCGCTCAAGCTCGCCATCGTCGGCCGCCCTAATGCAGGCAAGTCCACGCTCATCAACCGGCTGCTGGGCGAAAACCGGCTGCTGACCGGGCCGGAAGCCGGCATCACCCGCGACAGCATCGCCGTCGACTGGATGTGGACCAGCCGCGAAGGGCAGGAACGCCCCGTCCGCCTGATCGACACGGCGGGCATGCGCAAGCGTGCCAAGGTACAGGAAAAGCTGGAAAAGCTGGCGGTATCGGACGGCATCAACGCGGTGAACTTCGCCGAAGTCGTGGTGCTGATGATCGATTCCACCCGCGGGCTGGAGGCGCAGGATCTGCGCATCGCCGACCGCGTGCTGGAGGAAGGCCGCGCCCTGGTCGTCGCGCTCAACAAATGGGATACGGTCGAACATGGTTCGGCGCTCTACCAGGGGATCAAGAAGGCGCTGGACGAAGGATTGGCGCAGGTGCGCGGCGTGCCGATCATGACCATTTCCGGGTCCACCGGAAAGGGTCTGGACGACCTGATCCACGTCGCCTTCGAAACGCGGACCGCCTGGTCGCAGCGCGTATCGACCGGCATCCTCAACCGCTGGTTCGAAACCGCGCTGGAGGCCAATCCGCCGCCGGCGCCGGGCGGCAAGCGGATCAAGCTGCGCTACATCACCCAGAACAAGACCCGCCCGCCGACGTTCGTGCTGTTCGGCACGCGCCTCGACGATTTGCCGGAAAGCTATCGCCGCTATCTGGTGAACGGCATCCGCCGGGAACTGGGCTTCGGTGCGGTGCCCGTGCGCCTGACGCTGCGCAGCCAGAAAAACCCCTACGCGACCAAATAGGGCCATGGCCGCCGATCCGACGATCGTGAACGCCAGGGGCATGAAATGTCCCTGGCCCGCCCTGCGCGCCGCCCGTGCCCTGCGTGATGCGCGCGTCATCGTGATAGAGGCGGACGATCCGATCGCCCCGCGCGAACTGGAAGCCCTGGCACAGGCGCAGGGATGGCAATTTTCCGCGCTTGGCGATCATCGTTTCGCCCTAGAACGGGCCGGCTGAACATCCCGCACGACCGACGGCATCGCCGCCCGTTTTAACCTGCTATTTACCGGCAGCGTCTATGTTTGCTTCGCTAGAATGAAGGAGCGGCACGGGTGTCCCAAGATACCGAACTGGTCAACTGGAGCGAATTTTCGCGGACCCGCGGTGAGTTGGGGACCGCCTTTCTGCGCATCCTTGGCTATTTCCGCGAAGATGGCGTCAAATCCATCAGCGCTGTCGAAGATGCGTTTCGCGCCCGCAGCGCCGTAGAGCTGATTCGTCCTGCCCATACGCTGAAGGGCGAGTCGGCCCAGTTCGGCGCCTATCGCCTGAGCAGCATGGCCGAAGAGATCGAGATGGTGGCCCGCCGCTGTGTCGAAATGCACGAAAGCCCGGATGAACTGATCGAAGTCGTCGTCGCGCTGCGCCCCTGTTTTTCCGAAACCATGGCGTTGCTGGACCGCGACGCCAATCCGCTGGTCGCCCGCCGCCCCACCGGCTTTGGTCGCCGCACCGAAGCCCCCACGCCGACATTCGGCCGGGCCGTTTGATCAGGTCTTGAAGTAAAACCCTTCATGCTCCCATATGGGGGGCATGACCCGTTTTTCCCTGCTCGACCTCGTCCCCGTCCGCGAAGGCGATAGCGTCGCCACGGCGCTTGCCAATGCGGCGGACCTTGCCGTCCATGCCGAAGCGCTGGGCTATCATCGCCTCTGGGTGGCCGAACATCATGGCATGGCGGGCATCGCCTCCGCCGCCACGGCGGTCGTGCTGGCCCATATCGGCCAGGCGACATCGACCATCCGCATCGGCGCGGGTGGCATCATGCTGCCCAATCATGCCCCCCTGCTGATCGCGGAGCAATTCGGCACGCTCGACGCGCTCTTCCCCGGCCGGATCGACCTGGGCCTCGGCCGCGCGCCGGGGTCCGACCAGCGCGTGTCGCAGGCGATCCGCCGCAACCTGTCTGGCGGCCCCGACCAGTTCCCGCGCGACGTGATGGAACTGCAGGCTTATTTCGCCAATGACGAACGCCTGTCCATTCAGGCGACGCCCGGTGCCGGCGCGGACGTACCGCTCTGGATACTCGGCTCCAGCCTCTATGGCGCGCAACTCGCCGCCGCGCTCGGCCTGCCCTACGCCTTCGCATCGCATTTCGCACCGGCCGCGCTGGACGAGGCGATCGAAATCTACCGCCGCGACTTCCGGCCCTCGGCCCAGCTCAAATATCCCTATGTGATGGCCGGCTATAATGTGTTCGCTGCCGATACGCAGGCGCAAGCGCATCTGCTCGCCAGTTCGATGCAGCAGGCTTTCGTGCGATTGCGCACCGGTCAGCCGGGCAAGCTGCAACCGCCTGTGCCGGGCTATTATGAAGGCCTGCCGATGCAGGCGCAGGCGATGCTCTCCGACGTGCTCAGCGTCTCCAGCATCGGGACGCAGGCGGATGTGGAACGCGACATCGCCGCCTTCCTCCGTCGTACGCAGGCGGACGAGCTGATCCTGACCGGCCAGATTTTCGATCCGGCTGCCCGCAAGCACAGCTTCGCCATCGCCATGGCGGCGGCTCAGCAGGTGGCGAGCCGCGAAACCGTCTGAGGTTCAGGCTTTTTTAGCCGGCCGCCGCTCAATATGCCGGCGGCGGTCGGCGCAACCCTGCGCAACCCGCCGCCGATCAGCATCACGACGCCCAATATGATGAACGGCTGCGCGACCAAATAGAAGGGGTAGAAGGGCGAGCCCATCCGCCCGAACACGCCGCCCAGCACCGGCCCACCCAGCCAGATCAGAATCAGGTGCGCGCTGAACAGGAAGAAGGCATAGGGCTCGATCCGCAGCAGCACCGCGCGCGCAGGACTGGCCGCCAGCCCCCAGGCAAGGCGCCAGAAGGCGACAGCCGCCGCGATCCGCAACGTCAGATCCAGCGCCCGCTGCGCCGCGGGCCAGGCATCGTCGGTGGTGGAAACCGCCACATAAAGCTGCCCCGCCATCAGCAACGCAAATGGCAGGGCCAGCAACAGCATCGGCCGCGCCGCCACGCGTTCCGCCCAGCCGCCACGCTGCGCTAATATGCCGAGCGCGAAGAAGACCAGGATCGATGCCCGCATCAGCACAGGCGGGCCAAAACCGGCAATCTGGCATCCGGCGGCAACAAGCGCGATCAGCAGCAGCGACCAGTTGGGCAGGCGCACTAGCAGCGGCGCGGCCATCATGCACAGGAACAGGTCGCGCAGAAACGGCATCTGCACATTGATGTCGGGATTGCGGGTGATGATGAAAATTTCGTCGATCGTCCACCACACCGACTGCGGCACCGGTGCGGCCAGCCCCAATTGCCAGGCGGCGCCGGACACCAGCACGATACCGATGATGTTCCACAGCGCCATGGGCAGCAGGATGGTGCGCGCCTTGCGCTGGACATGCTCGCCCCAGTCGCGGGTGCGCCGGCTATTGGCCACCAGCCAGCCGGAGATCAGGCCCAGCAGCGGCACCGCGCTGCGCCCGAACAATTCCATCAACAGCCAGCGCAGATTTTCCTGGCCCGTCCCCCGCAGCGCATGCAGCGCCTCTCCATTCATACCCGTCCAGGCATGCACGTAAACGACGCCCAGGATGCAGATGACCCTGGCTATCGCGATCGCGTCGGAGCGGCGCGCTCCATCAGGATTGGGGATATCGGGCAAGCGGCCATCCAGATTGTTACGCCTTCTCAATGCCCGAACCTCCCACCATGTTCCTGACCGAACATGCATTTGGTCCACATCGGACCCCGGCTCGGCGTCTCTTAACCGTCTCGCTTGATGCTGGCGGGCCGCCCGATAGCGTGGCGGGCAAGGCAGCTAAGCCAATATTTACCTCTTCTCCCTAGAAGCGGCCTGTTAACCGGAAGCCTTTCCGGTCGAAGGGACGACGAAGGCTCATGACCCATATGCCGGGTGCACAACATTTCACGCCCGCCGCCGCAACGCACGGAAATCCCGGCTCGGTCCAATCGATGGGCATGGTGTTCCAGATCGCCGGCTCCAGTTCCAAGGTGCTGATCGACGCGCAGACGCTGGCGATCCTGGGCCAGGATCCCGATCCCTGCATCGCCATGGCCGGTCAGGTCGGCAGCCAGGTGAAAATGCGCGTCGGCAATAGCTGGCTGGTCGCCAGCGTCCGCGCCATGACGCTGGATCAGGCGAGCAAGGGCATCGTCGCCGACATCGACTTTCTGGGCGAAGGCGATGAGGAGAAGCTGACCGGTCGCATCTATCGCTTCCGACGCGGCGTCACCCGCTATCCCACGCCCGGCACTGACATTTTTCCGGTGTCCGGCCATGACATGCAGCAGATCTACGCCGCCGACGACCGCGCCAATGTGGAAATCGGCACCGTCTATCCGACCACGGATACGCGCGCGGCCCTCTATGTCGACTCCATGCTGGGCAAGCATTTCGCGCTGCTCGGCTCCACCGGCACGGGTAAATCGACCAGCGCCGCGCTCATCCTGCACCGCATCTGCGACCTGTCGCCGCAGGGGCATATCGTCATGATCGACCCCCATGGCGAATATGGCGCAGCCTTCGCCACCAACGGCGCGGTCTATGACGTCAGCAATCTGGCCCTGCCCTATTGGCTGATGAATTTCGAGGAACATTGCGAAGTGTTCGTCACCTCCTCCGGCTCCGAACGCACGGTGGACAGCGACATTCTGGCCAAATGCCTGCTCGCCGCGCGGATGAAGAACCGCCTGGCCGAAAGCATCGGGCGCCTGACGGTCGATTCGCCCATCCCCTATCTGCTGTCGGACCTGACCACCATCTTGCAGAATGAAATGGGCAAGCTGGACAAGGGCACCAATTCGCTGCCCTATATGCGGCTGAAGACCAAGATCGACGAGATCAAGGCCGACCCGCGCTACAGCTTCATGTTCTCGGGCATGCTGGTCGCCGACACGATGCAGGCCTTCCTCGCGAAGATTTTCCGCCTGCCCTCCGACGGCAAGCCCATTTCCATCATCGACGTGTCGGCCATGCCGTCCGACATCACATCGACCGTCGTGTCGGTGCTGTCGCGGCTGGTTTTCGACTATGCCATCTGGGCGCGCGACGAACCGCAGCGGCCCATCCTCCTCGTTTGCGAAGAGGCGCATCGCTACATCCCCAACACGACCACCGGCAACGGTCAGGCCGTGCGCAAGATATTGGAGCGGATCGCCAAGGAAGGCCGCAAATACGGCATTTCGCTGGGCCTCATCACCCAGCGTCCGTCGGACCTTGCCGAAGGCGTGCTGTCGCAGTGCGGCACCATCATTTCCATGCGCCTGAACAACGACCGCGATCAGGCCTTCGTGAAGGCCGCCATGCCCGAAGGCGCGCGCGGCTTCCTCGATTCCATCCCTGCCTTGCGCAACCGTGAAGCGATCATCTGCGGCGAAGGCGTCGCCGTGCCGATCCGCGTCGCGCTCGACAATCTGGAAGAACATCGCCGGCCCGCGTCGGGCGACCCGAGCTTCACCGAATTGTGGCGTCAGTCCGGCAGCGAAGCCGACATATTGGAACGCACCATCACCCGCTGGCGCAACCAAGGGCGTTAAGCAGGGACGTCAACCGACCGGCGCGATCCGCCCGGCCGGTTCCGATTCGCTGTTCACCGCCTCGCGGCATTCCTCTTCATGCACCGGCACCATCAGGCGCGCCTTGCGCCATCCGCCGCGCGCATAGACCGTCCATGCCAGCAGCAGCGCCACTCCCGACCCCACCGGAAAGCTGAGCCATAGTGCGTCGGCGCCCAGCACCGGATAGCCCAGCTCGTAAAAGCCCAGCCGCACCCCGAAAAGGGTGAAGGTCAGGATGATCAGCGGCGCCACCACCACGCCATTGGCGCGCATCACCCCGAACAATATCATGGTGACGCCAAAGATCATGAAGCTCCAGCTGGCGAGCAACTGCATGTTCCAGGCCGCGTCGATCGCCGCCTGATTGCTCCCCAGGAACAGCGACAGCAAGGACGCATGGAACAGCAGGATGATGACGATCATCGTGCCGGTGATCGCCAGCAGATAGGAAATGCCATAGCCGGCGATCTTGCCGATCCGGTCCCATCGCCCGGCGCCGACATTTTGCGCCGCCATCGCGCTGACCGCCGCGCCCATCGCCATCGCCGGCATCTGCAGATAGGTCCATATCTGCTGCGCCGCGCCATAGGCCGCCGTCACCAGCAGCCCCTCCCGATTGACCAGGCCGATCATCACCAGCCCTGACGCGGACATGACGATCATCTGCAATCCCATCGGCAACCCCTTGGCCACCAGGATGCGCAGCTGGTCGGCGGCCGGCCACAGATAGCGCAATTCCGCGCCGCGCAGCCGCAGCGGCATATCCCTGGCATAGATGAAGGCCACGACCCCGATCAGGCTGATGATCCCCGCCGCCGCGGTCGCTGCGGCCGATCCGGCAATACCATAGGCCGGGATCGGCCCCAGCCCCAGGATCAGTACCGGGTTCAGCACCAGATCGATCGCCACGCTGACGATCATGAAGATCAGCGGCGTGCGCGCATCGCCCGCGCCGCGCAGCCCCATCATGATCATCACGACCAGCAGGGTCGCGGGCATCGCGAAGAAGATGACGCGCAGATAGACCAGCGCCAGATCATAGGCTTCTGCTGGCGTCGCCAGCATGTGCAGCAACGCCGGCGCCCCGATCCAGCCCGCAGTCGCGACGCCCAGCCCAAGGATCGAACAGAAGCCGACCGCCGATCCGAACGCCCGCCGCGCCGCGTCGATATCCCGCGCGCCGACCGACTGGGCGATCACCACGGTCGACGCCATGCCGAAACCGAACACGACCGAAAACATCAGGAACATGATGATATTGGCGTTGGCCGTCGCCGCCAGCGCCTGCGCGCCCAGAAAGCGCCCGACCCAGATCGCGTTGATCGATCCGTTGAGCGACTGGAGGATGTTTGACGCCAGCGTGGGAATGGCGAACATCAGCAGCGTGGCGCCGATCGGCCCCTGCGTCAGGTCTTTGCTGCCCGGTCTGCTCGCTGCCATGTTCTGTTTCCCTCCACGCAGGCCGATCCAAGGGAGAGACATTCTCTCCCTCCGTTCGCCCTGAGCCTGTCGAAGGGCCGTCCTTTCTCTTCTAAGAGTGGATCAACCTTCGACAAGCACAGCACGAACGATAGTAGCTTTTATGCCCGGCTGTTAGGGGCTTACTTTATCCCAGCCGCTCCAGCGCCGCCTTCAGCCGCTCGGCTTCGGCGGTCTTCTCGGCATGATCCTCGCGCGCCTTGGCGACGGCTTCGGGCTTGGCCTTTTCGACGAAGCTGGGGTTGGACAGGCGACCGCCCAGACCATCCCGCTCCTTCTCCGCCGCGGCCAGCGCCTTGGCAAGGCGGGTCTTTTCCGCCGCGATGTCGATCACGCCTTCCAGCGGCAGGATGAAGGTCGCCTCATCCACCACGATCTGCGCTGCGCCGCCCGCCGGCGGTTCGCCAAAGGTCAGGCTTTCGACCCGGCCCAGCCGCGCCAGCGCCACGCCCTGACGATCGAGCCGGCGATGCGTCTCTTCCGACCCGTCGCGCACCACCATGGGCAGCTTCGCGCCCGGCGGCACGTTGAGTTCGGTCCGCGCGGTGCGGATCGCGCTCACCAGCCGGATCAGCCAGTCGATCTCCGCCTGCGCGTCGCTATCCACGGCGGCCAGCGCCTGCGGCCACTGCGCCACGATCAGTGCGTTGGACCGCGCACCGGTCAGGTGCCACAGCTCTTCGGTGATGAACGGCATGAAGGGGTGCAGCATCACCAGAATCTGGTCGAACGCCCATCCCGCGACGGCGCGCGTCTCTTCGTCCATCGCGCCCTTGGTCAGTTCGATATACCAGTCGCAAAACTGGTCCCACACGAAATGATAGATGGCGTTGGCCGCCGCATCGAAACGCAGTTCGACCATCGCCGTGTCGATCGCCTGCACAGTCGCAACCGTCTCCGCGATGATCCAGCGGTTGACCGGCAATGCGGCATGGGGCGCTTCATGACTGGTCGAGGCCGTGACGCCGTTCGACTGGAGGAAGCGCGCCGCGTTCCACAGCTTCGTCGCGAAGTTGCGGTACCCCTCGACCCGCTTCTCATCCATCTTCACGTCGCGGCCCTGGCTTTCCATCGCCGCCATGAAGAAGCGCAGCGCATCCGCGCCGAACCTGTCGATCAGGCCCAGCGGATCGACCACATTGCCCTTGGACTTGGACATTTTCTGCCCGTCGGCCGCGCGGACCAGACCATGCAGATACAGCTTCTTCCATGGGGCCTCACCCATGAATTCCATTCCCTGCATCGCCATGCGCGCGTCCCAGAAGAACAGGATGTCGAAGCCGGAAATCAGCAGATCATTGGGATAATGGCGCGACAGCTTCTCGCTCTGCTCCGGCCAGCCCAGCGTTCCGAACGGCCACAAAGCCGACGAGAACCATGTGTCGAGGACGTCGGGATCGCGGGTCAGCGTCTTGTTACCCGCAAGCGCCTGCGCTTCGGCCTCGCTTTCGGCGACATAGCTGTTGCCGTCTTCATCGAACCAAGCCGGGATCTGATGCCCCCACCAGAGCTGGCGCGACACGCACCAGGGCTGGATATTTTCCATCCAGTTGAAGAAGGTCTTTTCCCACGTCTTGGGCACGATTTCGATCGCGCCGTCGCGCACGGCCTGCATCGGCGCTACCGCCAGCTTTTCCGCGTCGACATACCATTGGTCGGTCAGCCAGGGTTCGATGACCACGTTGGACCGGTCGCCGAACGGCGTCTGGATCGTGCGCGGCTCGAAATCGGCCGAAACCTCCTCGCCTTCCTTGTCCTTGGTGACGTGTGGGACGAGGAAGCCAAGTTCCTTCATTGCCGCGACCACGGCTTCGCGCGCGCCGTCCACGCCATCCTTCTTAAAGCGGTGCAGCCCCAGGAAGCGGTCCGGGATCAGGCCATCGGCGGTCTGCACGACATTGGCGTCGGCATCGAACATGTTGAGCATCTCGCCAGCCTTGAAGCCTGCCCGCTTGCCCACGTCGAAATCGTTGAAATCATGCCCCGGCGTAATCTTGACCGCGCCGGTGCCCAGCGCCGGATCGGCATGTTCGTCGGCCACGATCCTGAACCGGCGACCCGTGATCGGCTGGAGAATCTCCTTGCCGATAACCGCCTTGTAGCGTTCGTCGTCGGGATGCACGGCGATCGCCATGTCCGCCAGCATGGTTTCCGGCCGCGTGGTGGCGACGACGATATGGTCGCTGCCGTCCGCCAGAGTGACGCCATCGGCCAGCGGATAGCGGAAGCGCCAGAATCCGCCCTTCGTCTCGACCGTCTCGACCTCAAGGTCGGAAATGGCCGACCGGAAATGCGGATCCCAGTTCACCAGCCGCTTGTCGCGATAGAGCAGGCCGCGCTTGTGCAGTTCCACGAAGGTCTTCACGACCGCCTTCGAAAAGCCCTCGTCCATGGTGAAGCGCTCGTTCGCCCAGTCCATGGAACAGCCCAGCCGCCGCAGCTGGCCGGTAATGGTGCCGCCGCTCTCGGCCTTCCATTCCCAGACCTTCTCGACGAACTGTTCGCGGGTGAAATCGGTGCGCTTCTGCTGTTTGGCGTTCAGCTGCCGCTCGACCACCATCTGCGTCGCGATGCCCGCATGGTCGGTGCCGACCACCCACAGCGCATCCTTGCCGCGCAGCCGCTCATAGCGGATCACGATATCCTGCAAGGTATTGTCGAGCGCATGGCCGATATGCAGGCTGCCCGTCACATTCGGCGGCGGGTTCACGATGGTGAAGGGCACCGCGTCTGGTCGTTCGGGACGGAACAGGCCGTTCGCCTCCCAATGGGCGTACCAGCGGGATTCGATATCGGCGGGGTCGAAGGTTTTGGGCAGTTCGGTCATGGTTGCGCTTTAACGGCTGGGGCGCGACACGCAAGAGAGGGCAAGCGTCAGAGCAGGCTATCCATGATCTCTGATGGCAGGCCGGACCGAATCGTGATGCCGCCATCCCCCTTTCGCGCCACCAGTTGCGGTTCGGACAGACTATTGTCGAAGATCCAGGCCCTGTCCGCCCGGTCGAAGAACCAGCGCAGTTGCGCGAAAGACCGCGCCCGGCGCGCCACCACCTTGTCCGGCGGCACATCATGGCCACCCTTGGCCACGCGATAGGCGATCCGTTCCAACTGCCGCTCGACCGAATCCAGATACACATAGATCAGCAGAATCTCGAAGCCCTTGCCCTGGGCCTTCTCCACCAGCCGGCGATATTTGGGACTGGACAGCACGGTTTCGACGCCGATCGTCTGATGCACATCGATAGAGGCATCGAGCCATGCCTCGATCCGCTGCACCGCCGCCAGATTGGCCGCTTCCTGAACCAGATTTTCGCCATCGCGCAGGCGTACCGTCAGCAGATCGGGATTGATGATCCACACGGACCCATCGAATTCGGCCACATCGCTACGCCCATAAGCGGAACTTTTGCCGCAACCGTTCGGCCCCGCCACGATCCACAGGCGCGGGCGGGCATGGCCTTTGCCGCTCAATCCTTCGCCTTGATCGCGCGATTCTCTTCTCGCGCCTTGCGCACACTCGCCTTGAACGAGGCGAGAAACTCCGCGCCGAAATTGGGACTGTCGGCATCGACCACGCGCAGCTTCACGACCTTCCCGTCCTTGTGGACGGTCCGGTATTTCGGCTTGCCCGGCTTGCCGAGGTCGATGGGACCATCGACGATATCGACCTTCATCTTTGCCATGGGGGTCAATATAGCAGGCCGGGCGATCCGCTCAAAGGCTCATTTCCCCGTCCACTTGTCCAACCAGCCCAGCGCCTCGCCATACCATTGCAGCGAGTTTTTCGGCTTCAGCACCCAATGATTCTCGTCCGGAAGCACCAGCAGTTTCGATGCTATGTCGCGTCGCTGGAGCGCGGTGAAGGCGGCCAGCCCCTGCGTATAGGGAATGCGGAAATCCTTCTCGCTCGTCACCACAAGCATCGGCGTCTTCCATGCCGTGACATGATTGACCGGGTTCCATTTCTCGAACTCTTCCGGTTTCTCATAATAGGGGCCGCCATGCTCCCATTCGTCGAACCACAATTCTTCGGTTTCATACGCCATGGCGCGCGCGTCGAACACGCCGTCATGCTGGACGATGCACTTGAACCCGTCGGCCCATAGCCCCTCGATCCAGTTCATCATGTAGCCGCCATAGCTGGCGCCCAGCGCGCAGGCATTGCCCGCATCGACCTCGGCATCCTTCGCCGCAGCCGCCGCCAGCCCCAGCTTCAGGTCTTCGAGCGGCTTGCCGCCCCAATCCTTGTTGATGGCGTCGGTGAAGGCCTGACCATATCCCGTGCTGCCATGAAAATCGACGATCACCGCCGCATAGCCGTGCGCCGCGAACGCCTTGGGATTCCAGCGATACGACCATGAATCGTTGAAGCTGCCCTGCGGTCCGCCATGCACCAGGAAGGCGACCGGCCGCTTGTTCACCGTGCCGCTGGCGGACGGGTTGAGCGGTTTCACGATCTGCCCCCACACCGTATCGCCATTGGCGCCCTTGAAGCTGAACCGTTCGACCGACACGTCATCCACCCCAGCCAGCTTGGCGGCGTTCACATCGGTCAGGCGCACCGGCTTTCCTTTAGCCGGCATCTTCCAGAAATCGGCGGGCGACTGGATGCTGTCCATCGCATAGACGAAGCCGCCCTGCGGCAACGGTACGACACTCCCCGCGTGCCCCTTCTGCGTCAGGCGCACCAGCTTGCCCGACGCGGCATCGACCCGGAACACCGGATTGTCGAGCACGTCATTGGCCGTGACCAGCAGCCCCTTGCCGTTCGCTTCCCAGGCGATCGACGCCACCGACCGGTCCCATCCGTCCGTCAGCGCCTTCGTCGCGCCAGTCGCGATGTTGCGCAGCATCAGCACCTGCCGGTCCGCTTCATAGCCGGGCCGCTTCATCGCGACATAGGCCAGCCATTTGCCGTCCGGCGACACGGTCGGCAGCGTATCGGTCGCATCATTGGCTTGCGTCAGGTTGACCGGCGCCGCGCTGCCATCGGCAACCACGGAGAAGATGTCGAGATTGGTCGACAGCGGTTCGATTCGCCCCGCCTCCCGCAACGCAAAGAACAGCATCTTGCCATCCTTGCTCCAGCTGACTTCCTCCGCGCCGCCGAAGGGCTTTGACGGACTATCGCCGACCAGTGCGCCCATGACCGACACGGCGGGGCCGCCGGCGACCGGCATGACGAAGATCTGCGATCGCTGGCCGTCCGCCCATGTATCCCAATGGCGCACGAACAGCTGGTCGTAGACACGGCCCGACCCCGCATCCTTGGGCGCGTCCGCCTTCACATCGTCGATCGTCTTCGCGCCCACCGGCCGATCGGCCCACAACGCGACCTTGCTGCCATCGGGGCTGAGCAGGAAACCGCTGATACCGCCCGGCGCCTTGCTGATCTGCACCGGCTCGCCACCACTCAGCGCCACGCGCCACAGCTGGTCGTCGCCGCTGGCATTGGACTGAAAATAGAGCGCCGATCCATCGGACGAAAAAACCGGCGACGCCTCATTCTTGTCGGGCTTCGACGCGATCAGCCTGGGTGCCTGCCCCGCCTTGCCGATGTCCAACAGATAGAGGTCCGTCCGCCCCTTGTTCGCCGCAAGATCGGTGCTGCGCAACTGATAGGCCAGCCATTTGCCGTCCGGCGACACCGCCGGCGCGCCGATACGGTCCAGCCCCACCATGTCGGCGGGCGTGAACGGACGCGCCAGTGCGGGCGCGGCGGCCAGAGCCATCGCGCCAACGGCTGCGAGCAATAATGTCTTCATGAAAATCACCCCTGGATCGAACAGTCCAACATCGTGCAGGCGGCGCGCGATCGGCGCCGTCAGGATGCCAAGGGTCTAGGCCGCCGCGAAAGCGACCGCAAGAACGCGAATCAGCGCCCGGTAATGCGCGCGATTTCCTTCGCCACCATCTCTTCGACCATCGAAGGCAGGCGCGTATCGAGCCATTCCTTCAACATGGGCTTGAGCATCGCGCGCACCAGCCCTTCCAGCGTATTGTCGCCGCCGTCCTTGGGCGTGACCAGCATGGAGGACAGGGCCGACAGCGAATGGCGCGCGGCGACTTCGCTTTCCACCGACAGGATCGAATCGTCGGCATCCGCCTCGGCGACGGGTGCGGTCTTGGGCGTGACTTTGGGGGCGGGCACGGCTTCCTCCTCCGCAATTTCGTCGGTCAGTTCCAACACTTCTTCGACGACGGGTTCGATATGGATCGGCTCCACCGGCGCGGGCGCGGCCTTCGCTTCGGCCCGCATACGGCGGGGCGCGGCCTGAACCGCTTCCTCGCCCTCTTCGGCGATGATCCGCTTGATGGAGGAGAGTATCTCTTCCATCGAGGGTTCCTTGGTCATGTCACCCATGGATAGTCCCCGTCCAACCCGCATTGCGCATCCTTAACCGTTAAAATTACCCAGCCGGGTTAACAAGCGGTTAAGGCTGCTTTGTACCCGGTGCGACATTGGCGTTTTGCGCAGGCGTGTCAACGGTCCGCGTGGCGACCGGCGCGGGCTTGCCGTCAAAACCCCAGTCCAGCCACTTGCCCTTCACCCGCTCATAATTGACCATCGGGTCGTAGAGCGTGCCGCTGTCCAGGCCCAGATCGCCTGCTTCGGCATGGCCCATGGCTGCCAAAACGCTGAAACCCGCGACATAGGCGTTGCGCTGCGCCGTCACCAGCAACACCTTGGCATTGAGCGCTTCCTGCTCGGCATTCAGGATATCGAGGATGGTGCGGCTGCCCACGCTATTTTCCGCGCGCACCCCTTCCAAGGACAGATCCGCGGCTTCCACCGCCTTCTGATTCGATACGATGCTCTCCAACGACGCCTGCCAGCTGGCATAGGCGGCACGCGTCTGGGAAATGACGCTGCGCTCCACCTCGATCTCACGCTCGATCGCCTGCGATTCGAGCGCCTGATTCTGGCGCACCTGCGCGGCGGGCCGACCGCCCTGATAGAGCGGGATGCTGAGCTGCACGCCGGCGACGGCCTGCTTGTTGATCTGCGGCCCTTCGACCGCATTGCCCTGCGCATCCTGCGCGGTGCCACCCAGCGTATGGAGATAATTGGTATAGCCCGCCTGGGTGAAGCCGGTGACGGTCGGCAGGCGGCCTGCCCGCGCCACCTTCACATCATAGCCCGCCGCGATCCGGCTCTGCTTGGCCGCCAATATGTCGGGATTGTCGTTGAGCGCGACCTGCACCGCGATCTGAGGCGTGGCAGGCAGACCCGGCAGTGCGGGCGGCGCATCCAGCGTGCCGGCCGCCTCACCCACCAGCGCCAGATAATTTTCGCGACTCGACACCAGATTGGCTTCGGCCGTCTGAAGGTCCGACCGGGCGATCGCCAGGCGCGACTGCGACTGCGCCACGTCGGTGCGCGTCACGTCGCCGACCTCGAACCGGTCGTTGGTCGCCTGAAGATTGACCTCCAGCGCCTTCACATTGGACTGGTTGAGCGACAGCACCGCATTGTCGCGCAGCACATCCATATAGGCCGCGACCACCTGCGAAAAGATGCTGGCCTCGGTCCCGCGCAGATTGGCTTGGCCTGCTTCGACCCGGACCTTGGCCGCCTTCACGCCGTTGCGCACCGCGCCGCCGGAATAGATGGGCACGTTCAGGCTGGCCTGCGCATTCACCGTACGCTGCGGCGATGTGAAGCTGATCGTCGGCTTCAATACGCTTTCGGAAAAGCTGCCGGTCACGTCCGCATTGGGGCGGCCGGCCGCCTTCTGGATCGGCACATTCTCGTCCGTCGCCCGCTGGCCGGCACGCGCGCCGGTCAGCGTCGGGTTGGACGTATAGGCCTTGGCCAGCGCGCCCTGAAGCGTCTCGGCCTGCGCCGCACCCGCCAAGGGGCCGGAAAGGGCGGAGGACAGCAACAGCAAAGCGGCTGCGGCATGATGCCGATACAATATGCGCTTCGCCGTCATCTATCCCCGCCCATCATATTTCAGAACACAAAAGCCTTCGGTGCGCCGAACCCCGGCAACACCACCATTTCGATATCGACCAGGCTGTTGAGGCCCAGCGCCCCAGCAACCACCCGGCCGCTGCTCAGGCGCGTGACGCCGCGATCCGCGACGCCCGTCACCACGCGGGCGTCCTCGGCAAGCTGCTGAACGAGCGTTGCGGGGACTTCCTCCACCGCGCCGTCGATGAAAAGCACGTCATAGGGCGCGCCATCGGCCGCGCCTGCATTCAACGCGCCGCGTACGACGGTGATGCCGGGCACCGCGATCTCCAGAACGCCCTCTTCCTCGACCGCCGTCACCACCGCGCCCATGTCCACCAGCAAAGCGGCGGCATAGCCGGTGGCGGCGCCGATCAGCAGCACCTTGTCGCCCGGCGCGATCTGCGCCTCGGTCAGCAGGCGGCCGGTGACCAGCGGCGGGTTGAGCGCACGGCCGCCCGCCAGCGGGATCGGCCGATCGACATAGGCCATGGACCGGCGTTCTGCGGGCACATAGGCTTCGCGCGGCACCTTGGCCATCGCGGCGATCACGCGCTGATCATCAACGTCGCTGGTGCGCAACTGGCTCTCGACCATGGCGGTTCGCATCGAAGAATAATTCTGCTCGGTCACGATAGTTCTCGCTTGATCCAGTGGGCTTGGCACAACTGTATTGGCAATGCAATACACTAAGCATGTCATCGGACCTCTAAATCAGCATGCGCCCCGCGCCAAGCGGCTTTGCGCGGCATGACCCAAGATTCTTGACGCTATGACGACAGTGGCGGCTTGACTTTGCGTCCAAAGCCGCACATCTGCGGCGTCCCACGCCGAGGCCCGATGGCGGAGTGGTGACGCAGAGGATTGCAAATCCTTGCACGCCGGTTCGATTCCGGCTCGGGCCTCCAAATCTGTGTCGGAATGTCGTTAAAAGTGGCTCAAGTTTCCGATTGAGCCACGGACATTTCCGCCACTTCCCCGATGCGCGAGTTGCGCTCAGATCGAAAAAGGCCGCCGGTAATCCGACGGCCTCACTTTCCGTTCAGAACGGCACCTCCCATGGCCGCGCCCATGGCACCCGCCACTCCACCGGTGGTGCAACGAACTTGAGCAGCGTCATGTCAGAGCTAGGGGGCCGAGTCGCCTCGATGATCGAATACGGCCGACCCATAAGTATCGGATGCTCAACCGTCATATCGAGAGTGGCTCCGACGAGTCCTTCCCGCTCAGCCGGCTGAAGCCCGCGAGGCAACGACAGAACTCCGCCTCCCTCTCGAGTGATGATCGACAGCTCCCCAATGCGGAACATCATGTGCGCCGCATTCCGCCCGATGCGCACGACCAGCTGATCCATGACTTCGAAGCGCTCACCGGTGACGCGGTTGACGGCAGCGACTCGCTCGCGATCGTAGCGCCGGCTCTTGGCCGACCAGCCGCGCAGCGTGACGCGCGCGTCCGGCCCGTGCGGCCAATGCTCGTACGGCTTCACCCGCCAAATCGCCTCGTCGAGTTCCTGCGGCGTGCATGCATCGACCAGCAGCGGCGAAGCTAGACGGATCGACCGGGCCAAATGGCTGCGGAATACCTGGAGCTGGCGAGCGCGGAATTCGATGTTCAGCGCCGCCAGCTCGCGCCGCGTCGATTCGTGCATAAACGGACGGCGCCCGACATCGCCGGTCAATGCGCAGTTCCCAGACGGTCATCGTTGATCAGATGCGCACCGTCCATCTGGAAGACCGAGTGATGCTCGTGTTCCAAATCGAGGTAGAAGCCGAAGTGCTTCTTGAAGCGGATGACGGCCAGCGCGGCCGCCAGCATGTTCATGTCGCTCACCTGCGCGTTGGAGCCGTATAGATCCTCGCCAGCGGCAGCCATGGGAATCCGCGCGGATGCACGGACGTGATCGCGCCTGTCGTTCGTGCTTGTGGTGACGCGGACAGCTCCGGTCAGGCCGTCGTCGGTCGCCTCCAGACCGATGCCGGTGTCGATGAAGGGAAGGCCCCGCCTCTCCAGCTGCTCGACAATGATCCGACGGGAGACTCCGACGTCGATCGCGATGAACACGAAGTCGACGTGATCAAGCAGGTGCGCGTTGACGGGTCCCAACTTTGCTTCGTGCGCGATGATGCCGGTGTGCATCCGCGAATAGATGCCGGAAAGATGGCCGACCTTGGTGGGTCGGCGGCGCAGATCCTCGACCGACGGCGCGCCGGGCGCCCGGAACGCGGAGTGTTGCTCGAAGCGGTCGTCGTCGAACAGGTGAATGCGCGCCAGCGGACACTTGGCGAGCTGGTCCAAGATGTAGGATCCAGTGCCGCCAAGGCCGACGATGGCGACGCTCAGCCCTTCGAGCCGAGACGTGAACGCGCCGATCCCATGGCGTGAGCTTCCCGTGTCGAGATAGGCGAAGCATGACCGGCCGCGTTCGGGCAGCATGATCTGGCCGGTTCGCGCAGTGGCTTCCGGCTGGACCATCTTGGCATGGGCAGACACCTGCTCGACGAACGTGACCATCTTGGCGTGATGGTCGGAGAACTCTCCATCGAAGGGCGCACTGCACAGCAGGTGGTCGGCGACGAGGCCATGCCCCAGATCGACCCGATTGCGGCTGTGCGCCATCTCCGTCAGAGGACGTCCGTCGGCCGTGTGTGGCATTAACCCGACGAATAACGCCATGTGGCTCGTCGGCGTAACGGTGCGATCACCGGCCAGCTCGAGCCGGCATGCGATCGCACCGCGACGGACGCGCCGGTGGGCGTCGAGATAGGGGATATCCCGTAGAACGAGATACCCCCCCTCGATCGACACGTCGTAGCCCTCGTTGACCAGACGCTGCAGGTCCGGATTATGACTTATTAGTTGCCGTGACATTGAATACCACTCCGTTGACGGCGCGCAGGCGCTGGCTGGGTGCGAGGCTACCTTCCGGACGGTCGAGCGGACCGTGACGGTAGGTGACGGTGAACATCGACTGTCCGACCGCGGGGACGTTGGGATAGGCGAGCCCGATCAGATCCTCGAAGCTCACATCGGCGGTGGCCAAGGACTGCCGGCGACCGTTGACGACCACAGGGACCGTCAAGCTACCGGCCATATCGGGACGCGATTCGATCTTCGGCACCCAGTCGACGGTGAGGTCGACGACCTCGCCCGGGCGAAGGGCACTGCCGCCCGCCTGGAACAGCTGCCGCTCCTCGGGAATGCCGGCGATCGCACGGATGTCGTGCTCCTGAATTCCGGGCGCACCCCATTCCCATACGCTGTCGTCAACGCGGACGTGGCGCAGGGTCCCGTTGCGATGCACGCGGAAATGCGCCTCGCCATCCAGACCCACGACCGGATCGGAGGGGGCGACGAGACGGGCCCAGCCGCCATCGATGCGGATGAGCACGTCCCGCTCGTCGGGATCGGCTCCGACGGCGGCTAGGACGTCCCGGCCGATCGGGCCAGCCTGGGAGAGTTCGAGCACCTGGCCGTCGACCGTGATACGCAGATTCACATTGGCGTCTTCCATGTTCTTCTCCTTCGGGTAATGTTCAGAGAGGATGCTCGTCGCTGTGGCGGCGGACCGTCTGCTCAAGCCGGTCGTAGAGTTCGAGCATGCTGGGATCGCGCAGCTGGCCAAGCTGGGCGAAGAGGTCCTCAAGATCGATCGAGGGCGGCAGAGCCTGGCCCAGGTCACCAAGCACCTCGGCCAGGACGTCGATGACGAGCAGGTCGAAATGTGCCGGTTCGGCATCCTGCAGTCCGACGTGGAGCAGATGCGGCTTCAAACGATCCGGGATTTCTGCCGGTGTGGCGTCCTTTTCCCGGAAGAAGTTCGTCGGGCGATGTGCGGCGGCCTTGACCGGCTGCGGCACCTGGACGACCCAGTTCACCGCGCTGTAGTCCACCACGGCACCAAGAGCCTCGTCGATGAAGCTGCCATTCCGGGTCGGGTCAATCAGCCGAACAAGCAGATCGATCATGGCGGGTGACGCCTGCTGGACGCCCGTCACACTGACGACCGGGTTTGCGCAGCCGCTGACGGCCATAGCCGTCGCGATAGGAAGCGGAAGGCGCACGTCGGGTCCGCTGCAGCGCCAGGTGAACATCCAAGTCGTCGCGTCGAACATGATGTGCGGCACACCCGCCGCTCGCGCCAGCCGGCGCGCCATGTGCGTCCGACCAGCACCTGCGGGTCCACCCAGCGCCATAGGCGGCATGGTGAACCAATCGCGACCACGGATGCGCTGGTTCGCGCAGGCTTCGCCCACAGCATGCATCAGTTCAGGTTCCCATTCGAGTTCCAGATCACAGACGATGCCGCCCGGACCGAGGCGGTCGCCACCGCGCAGTTCCAGCTCCAGACTGGAGCCGAACGGCAGCGGGCGGCCCGAGAGGCTGCTGGCGAACATCATGGTGGGCGCGCTGGACGTCCTGTTCATTCGCGGATCGCCACTGTTGATCTGAAGGTCTGCGGGCCGGTCTATCCGCCCGCCGACAGGTACGATTTCCCCCGCCATCATTCGCCCCTCCAGAAGCGGAGAGGACGGCGACCGCCGGCACCCATGCCGCGGGCCTTCACGTCGCGTTCGGTCTCCCGCATGCCGGCGAGGATGTGGCGTTCGAGGGCGAGCGCGCCATGTTCGGCCCACATCTCCTCCATGTCGGCAAAGTGGGCGCGCTGGTGCTTGATCCAATCGAGGACGCGATCGCGCTCCCACTTCTCCGTGAACGTCATGCGAAAGAAGGGGCGGCTCTCGTTTCCGCGCTCAAGGCCGAGCGACGGCGCCTTCTTCTTCGGATCGTAATAGTAAAGCGTGATCTCGCGGGAGAGGCGGCGCTGCTCCTTCTCGGCGTCGCGGCGCTCGCGCTCACTTTCGATCCGTGCCTGCTCGTGCCTCGTGGCGGCGGCCATGATCATGCGACCCGCCGCCTCCGTCCCAAGCCGCAGTGCAAGCCTGCCCCAGACGCTCCAGCTCTCGGGGTTCTCCATCATCCATTTGTGCAGGGTACGGGCGGCTTTCGGCGTGCCGAGCAAGACCGACCAGACAGGAACCACCTCCCCATCGAAGCGACGACGGAGGATTTCCACCCTGGGGATATTCCCAATGCCTAAGCCAAGACGAGGCACATAGTTGCTCGGTCCGACGAACGGGTCGCCGGTCAGTTGTTCAGCCATGAATGGTCTCCATCAGCGTGACGGGCAGCGGATGACGCACCCGACGGACAGGAAAAGGGTCAGTGTTTCATTTCCGCGGACCATCCCCACGGGGATAGAGGGTGGACGATGCTTGCCGACCGGCCGCTAATCGTCCTGAATGTATCAGGCCCAGCGTTCGCGCGCGGTCAGCTTGCGCCACTCCGGTGCGGCCGAGGTCGGCCTGGCCCAAGGCGAATAGACATTCATCATGAGCCAGGCCTGCTCCTCGTCCCGATCGGCAACCTCGCGGCACCAGATCCGATCTTCTGCATCCCAGCGGTATCCGCGCGCTTTCAGATCGTCCTTCCGTTCATAGGCGGTGCCGACTGCGCGGCACATCCAGCTCTCCTGCGACGATCGCGCCACCATCTCCGCCATCGCCGTCCGACCCGGACCGACCTCATGGGCAAGGAGGGCGATCGTGCTGTCGACGTCTGCCGCCGCCCGGTGGGCGCCGTTGTAATAGCCAGCCTGCGAAAGCAGATAGCCGAGACTGCGGCCGTCGAAGCCGAAGTGACGCCAAGGGATCTCGACGCAGCTGCAGCCCCAAGCGCCGCCAGCCGCATCCGGGATCTCGTCTTCAACGCGTGGCCGGTCGAAGCTGGCATTGTGCGCCACAATCAGATCGGCCCGACGCAGGATGCGCGCCGCCATCTCCTTGTCGATCGACCGCCCCCTGAGCATGTCGTCGTCGAGACCGGTGAGCTTCATGATCTCCTCCGTCAGAGGACGACCAGGGTCCTGCAGCCACGTGAAGGACTGGCCGATGTTGGTGACCCGCGCCGCGTCGTCATATCGGAACTGCCGCATGGCGAGCTCGATGATGACGTCGCGCTTCCGGTCGAGGCCTGTCGTTTCGACGTCGACGACCACCGCGATGTTAGGTGCGTCGGGATCGCCGAGGCCGGTCGGCCCCTCCTTGAGGTCGAGCCGGTACAGCTGCCGGCTCTCGGTGCCCGCGAACCGGGGTCGGACCGCCGCCGGAGCGGCGGGCAGTTCATTCAAGGGTGCGCCTTCATGGCTGAAAGCGCATGGGCACGACCCGCTATCTTTGCGCGCTGCGCACAATGTTGGGCGGAGTCGCGAGGCCTGCTTGGATGACGCACCGGCGTGGGGAAACGCGGCACCCCGAGACTCCCCTGCTCGCCTCCGATCACCTGCATGCGCCCCCTGTGCCCAGGCGACTGCGACTGCTCGAACGCCTCCTCGACGTCATCGAACTCGAAGTCGTCGTCATCGTCCATAAGCGCATCGATCTGCGCGGGCAACGCGTCCAGGCCGACGGACAGGCCATGCAGGATGACCGCGCGCTTGAAGCCTGTCCGATCTAGGCAGGCATCAAGCGCGCTCTCACCGTCGAACAGCCGGCGCGGCGTCATCATCCACGCCACGGGATCGTGGTCTATCCCCTCGCGTTCGAAGCGGGCTGCCGTCTCCGCCGCCACGAATGCCATGCGGCACAGCGCGCGGCGGGTGGTGGTCACCACCAGATCGGTTTCGCGGTCACGGCCGAGCGGATCCTCGACCTCCCACGCTTCGTAGATCGGATCGTTCGAATTGAAGGAATTTTCCATTGCATGGTCTCCACCATCGTTGGTCGCCGCCCCTCTCCGCTGCTAGCCGTTCCTAGCGCTCAGCCTCATATAGTGACATTGGTTCAATGATTCAAGAACTATTGTATTAATCTGGATCAGAAAGTTTAATTTTTGGCGTTTCATCCGATTTGGTTCGAAAGAGGCTAGCCAATCGTTAAATGTTCTATTATCTATGAACTATGCAATTGAAGAACCTTCCTATCTTTGCCGCCCTAGGCCAGCCGACGCGCTGGCGGACGTTCGAACTCCTGCTTCACGTTGGCGAGAAGGGCATGCTGCAGGGCGAGATCGCAAGGTCGCTCGACGTAGATAAGAACCTCATGTCGACGCACCTCAAGGTGCTGCGGGACGCCGGGCTGGTCGCGTCCGAGAAGAACGGCCGCGAAGTCACCTACCGCGTGACGCCGGACGTAGCGCGCAAGACGGCGGCCGCCCTGCTCAAGGCGATCGACGGGCCCGGCGAAAAGGCCTGACCCATCCTGCATGGGCACGCTGGTTGTACGCCGTGCTTCTCACGCACCCGCCCGCTCTTGGATATGCAGCTCACCACCATGCTGGAGCGGTCGCCATTGTAGACTGCAGTCCCCATGCACGAACAACCTATGCGCGATTTCGCTCGGCACCAAGCGCCGCACCACCGGATGGCCGAGGTCGATACCATGATGGATCTCGACGTCTGCCATAAGATGCGACGCTACTCGGGAGCTGACTCGCTCCCGTGCTTCGACACGCGACGAGGCGCGGCATGCATGGAACATGGTGATGCTGTATCCCTCGAAAAGCAGATGCAGCGTGGCGGTATATAGCCTGTTGGCACCGGCGCTCCCAGTCGGTGGAAGATGCGACGGTTGGCCGTCGGCCTCGATAGGCAGGTCTGACATTGAAACGCAGATGATCGGCTTGAAGCCATCCAGCGCTAACGGGATCGACTGCATGGGTGCGCCTCCTGATGTCGTGGGGAGGCACAGATGGGGTGACGGTTTAATAGTTCAATATACGTTGAACTATTAATATGCCATGGTCGTCACGATGACGGTGATCAGGCTGCCATCGCGACCGGCAACCGCTCTGCACCACGAAGTACCTTGAGCGCGTCCCATTGCTTTGCCACCAACCACGCGCCAGCAGTAACCGCGTCGACAAGAACCAGCGACCGCTGCTCGCCCTTCAGCTCGCTGATCAGCGCCGCGCCGCCGCCCTCGTCCGTGTCCCAGAAGCCAAGCGCCCATCCTGACGGCCGGCGGACCCAGTCCTGCTTAGGCGACCATCGGTGCCCTTTCACCGGAATGACGCATCGCTGCCTGATCATCCGCGTCCACTGCTCCTTGGTCTCCAAGGCTTCCTCCGTGGCTGTCGTTACCAGTGACTTTCCATTGCTCTGCTCTGGCGTGAGGCCGAAACGCAGTGGCTTCCACTCCATCTCACCGCCCCACACCCTCGCGAATGCAACCTCGTTCCCCATGTTCACGAAATCAGGATGTTCTGGGCGCGCAGGCATGCCTTCAGGTAATTCGATGCCCTTGGCGGTGGTCAGGAAGCTGATGCACATCTGGCTTTGAAACTCCGGTTTTAGTTGCGACTGGCCCGACTGCCCCCATAAAGGTCCGATCGCAGCCGTCATCCGTCGTATCGAGATTGAAGGTGTTCAGGGTCAGTGGATGGTAGCGCCCACGACTTCAGCCATGTCATCGACCGACGCGTTCTCAGCAAAGCGGCGCGCCCGCAGGGCGGGATCGGCCATGTGCGCGATCTGGTGTCCAGGGCCGCCGCCGATGCCTTGGACGTCATCCATCTCAGCGTCGAGCGGTACGTGCATGTCGACCTGCTCGAACGAGATGCCTTCCTCTGCCAACGCCCGCGCCAGGCTCGTGCTGGTCAGCCATGACGGGATGCGCACGGTGCCGCAGTCAACGCCGCGCAGGACGGCCAGGATCGCCCGGGCCTGCGTCGCGACGTCGATCGGAAGATGCAGATACGAACCGCGCACATCGTCGCCTGGCGGTGTGAAGTAACGGTCGTCGGGCAGGCGCATGAGATATTCATGGCTACGTCCCAGCGACATCTGGAACGCGAGCACCGCCCGCCACGGCTGGAGTCGGCCTTGCGAGTCCATCTTCACGTCCATGGCGAGCATGGGAAAGCCGTCGGCCGGGTTATAGACCGCCTCATGCAGCCTGGTCATCGACCGTACGGCTTCCAGATCAAGCGTCGCCGCGACGGTGTTCTCGCCCTCGCCGCCGAATACGTAAGCCGGCAGCGGGATGTTCCAGTGGTGGCCTATGTCGGCGTAATAGGCATCGGGATTGGACAGGCCGAAATCGTCGACCCAGATGTCATGGTCTCGGTTGGCATCGAGCGAGACGCAATCCCATTTGGTCTCGCCGGCTAGGAGAGCATCGGGATCGACGTCGACCTCGCTCACTCCCGCATGGTCGATTCTGTAAGCCTTCATGCGCACCTCCGCTTCGGCGCATCTAGCGGCATGAATCTCAACTTTTCCTCAACAAGATCAATTGCGTCAAAGCGAAGTCACAGCAGTGTCCCCTCATCGGCAGCCGGCCTGCGCTTGATCCACAGCTCAGCCGTGCGGGTCATCTCGATCAGCTCGTCGGGAAAGCAGCGCGCCTGGAACGACTGGACGTCGTCGAAAGTGCCGTGAAGCCAATGGTCGTACTCGTCTGCGTGCAGCAGGACCGGCATTCGGTCATGCACCGGGCGGATCGCCTCGTTGCAGTCCGTCATCATCCCGGTGTAGACCGGACCCCATTCAGCGCTTTCCCGCCAGAAGCCCGCCCATGCGAAGATTGGTCGATCCTTCAGGTTGAACCACGTGCGCGTCTTCGCGCCCTTGGAACCCTCAGCCTCGGCGAAGGCGGTGAGAGGGATGAGGCAGCGCCACTGCGGCTTGCCGGCGATCCCCTTCCACATCGGCTTCATGAGATCCGCCACATTGTTCACGGCCTTCGGCTTAGACGTCGGCGCCATCGTCTTCAGCCGTATCGGGAAGCCCCAGGCCATCGACTGCATGACGCGTGCGCCTGCTTCCTCCCGAACGACGACGCCGGGTGCACCCGGATAGACTTCTTCACCCGCGTTGGACGCGACGGTATTGTCGACGCCGAAGTGGGCGGCGACCTCGGCGGCGCTCAGGCGCTGGGTGTAGAGGTTGCACATGCCTGCAATCTATCGGCATGAATAAGCCCCCGTCCAGCTATGGTTGGACGGGGGCTTCGAGACGCCACAAACGAGGGCCAACATGGCGCGTCTCATTCCGCAGGACGCTTTGCGCGACGCTCGGCTCCCCTCTTCCGCGACTTGTCGAAAAGCTCAACCACCACCGGCGCGTGGTCAACTGCCTTCTCTCAGCGGCATCGCCGGGCAGTCGCGCTGATCGCCTCCTCCGGGAACTTCTCGTTAAGCGCCTTCAGTTCTTTCAGGCAGACAATGTCTGGTTCCGCCATCGCAAGCCAATGCAGCATGACCGGCAATCGCCCATTAATCCCATTCACATTTAGGTCGTGATCCTTACCGGTTCCCGTCTACGCTGGAGATAGCGCCGACCTATGTGCAGGGTTCCAGATCCCGTCTTGCGGACTAACCGTCCATTCTGTGTCACGGGCGCATGGAAAAGAGCCCCCACCTTATTAGGCGTTGATTTCGATCTAATTATTCGTCGGAGCCTTGCATCAGAATAACGCTTCGGCTTGATTAGTGTTGGCGGGGTCTGCGGCTCCGGAACGGGGGGCGAATGTTAACAGATGAACAATGGATCAGGGTTGGCGACGGCATCAAGGCTGGGCGATACAACCTGCTGCTCGGCGCCGGCGTGAGCAGGGACAGTTGCAACGCGCTCACTGGCGTCGCTTATCCGACCGGGACTGGCCTTGCGGCCGAATTCGCAGCCGCAATCCCAGGCATGCGGCCCGACGCCAGTTTGAGCCGCCTACGTAAGGCGATGAAGCCTGAGCAGGTCAAACCTTTGATTACTGAGCGTTTTACGCCTTCGACTCCTGGCGCGACAGTGCAAGCGTTGACTGGCTTCCGGTGGAAGCGGGTATTTACGTTAAACGTCGATGACGCCCTCGAAACTGCCTATGAGACGCGGGCACTGCCGGTTCAGGCAATAAAGCCATTCAATCACGACGCACTGTTCGAGAGTGATCACAACTTGGGCGTACTGCCTGTCATACACCTACACGGCTGGGCGAGGGAGCCGGAGAAGGACTATGTGTTCGGTTTGGCGGAATATGCGCGCAACATGGCACGGAACAATGTCTGGGGCCACATACTCTCCGACCTGATCCGATCTGAACCGTTCATCATTATGGGAACTCTACTAGACGAGCCAGACCTCGCCTTCTTCCTTGCACAACGTGAAGAGATTCAGCCGCGCGCAGACATCCCGCCGTCAATCCTCGTTGAGCCTGGCGCCGATCCAGCGACTGATGTTGATTGCGAAAATTATGGATTGGAGCTTTACAACGGGCCAGCGCTCGATTTCCTGAACGATATAGCCCGGCGCTTCCCGGTTAGGCCCTCCGTGGCCGATGCAGTTGAGGACAACCTTGGCGACATCTCGCGGCTGGCAGTCGAGCCGGTCAGAATTGCTGAGTTCAACGCTGACTTTGAACGCGTCCCGCTGGACATGGGGGTGGATCGCGACGGTGGCCCTAATTTTGCCTACGGCCACCAAGCGACCTGGGCGGACATCCGTAACGGAAGAGATGTTGAGCGCGCCGAAACGAATGACATTCAGCGTAGTATCGTGACTGCTGGAAAAGGTCGGCTTCTTGTAGTCGCAGGCGGGCCTGGCGCAGGCAAATCAACGACGCTTCGCAGGATTGCCTGGAGTGTCGCTCAGGCGGGCGTGCCATGCCTTTGGGCGCGTTCGGTGGGACGCATCCGTGTTGCAAGTGCAGTCGCCGTATTAGAGCGGATGGAGGGTCTGCGATACGTTTTCGTCGATAATCTGGCTGATAATATTAATGAAATTGCGTCCATACGAGAGCAATTGAAAGATAAGGACGTAGTCGTCGTAGGTGCCGAGCGTGATTATAGACTCGGACACGTTGAGCGGGTTCTCGGGAGGGGTATCATCACGCCATCACCGCTCGGACTGATCGGCGGAGGTATGGCGAACAGCCTAGTAGAGGCTTACCGCAATCTTGGCCTTGCCGCTCCACCAGAGGTCGACCGTATTCGCTTGCCGCTGGCAAACGAACTCGTAGCCATCGCATGCTGCCGCATTCTGAATGACTATGAGCCGCTCGCGTCGATAGTGGACAAGTCCTTCAAGCACCGCCCAGCGGATGTAGACTGCTATGTTTTCGCCGCACTGGCCGCCTTTTGCTACAGAAAAGGTATCGAGCTTGACGTGATCGCCGGGCGATTCCCCGATTATAAAGTAGATGTGCAGATCGAAGGAGACGGCCCGCTTCCGCTCAAGCTCGAAACCGTGTTCGATGTCGAATTGGTGACACCGGCGAACGAGGCAGTCGCAACCTCGGTCGTCGTCAGGTTCGCGCATCAAGAACCTGCGCGCATGCTCAGCTTGTTCGTCGATTTGGCGGCGGCCATAGCGCCCAGGGTCAATCTTCGAACTATGGCAACAGGTGAGCCAAGCGCCCGCATCGCGTCTAGGCTTTTTGACTACGACGAGGTGGTGAAACCCCTTTTAGGCCGGGATGTCTCAGGAGACTTCTACGAGGCCACGAAAAAAGCGTGGGCTTGGAATTCGCGCTATTGGCATCAGCGGGCGCAGCACCGAATGGACCTGGCTGAGGCGGAGAACGATCCCGTTCGCAGGCGGGAACACGCTGACATCGCCGTACAACACGCTCGCTTCGCCGGGACCATCGAACCTCGCCACCAATTTACGAAGACAACGCTCGGCCGGATGCTTTTTGGTCGAATGGAAGTACTCGGAGCGGCAAATGTTGCAGATTTGGCTGAGGCCATCGTTGCACTTGGCGACGCCATCGCGATTGAGCGCGATCGTCGACGATCGACAGTTCATCCTTTCATGACGCTTTTCAATGGCGTGTCTCGCGCCCTTGAGATTGGCGGAGTGCTCTCCCCAGAACAGCGGCAGATAATCCGCAGCCAGATCGATAAGTCTATCGAAAATTTTCCGCGCGACATTGAATTGCGGGATAATGCAAGAAAATTGCGTCAGATACTTTGAAAATTCTGTTAGTAAGTATCGTCCTGCCAATTTCCCTTAAAAACAACTTAGCTGTTCTATCAATTTATTCTTAGATTTATTCAATTATTTATTAAATGGGTATCAGATTTATTTTTGGTACAAAAGGAGCATCATGTGTCCGGCGGCCACAGTAAAGCATTCGAATACTTTGGGGTTGTTCCGAAGAACATCCGGTGGAGTTGGTCAGGTCGCAGCCCAGACGGATCGTCGGTCGCTGTACGACTGTGGCAAGATAAGTTCGAGGAGAAAGGCCGAATTTACCGGAGCTGGTCAGATGACGAGCCTGGCGCTTGGAAGTCGCGCCCCGGCTTCACCGAGTTAATCGAAAATCTGGTCCACGCCCGCGAAAACCTCGACGGCATCGTTAGCGTCATCCTACTGATTGCGAAGGATAAGGACGTCTCTCCCCGATCCATCGAGCGCAGTTCACCGGCGCCGAACCTTAAAATGCGTGTTGTAGAACTCGACGAGGATGCTGGCACTTACCTGCTGGAGCGCGTCGGCTAACCCGCACTATTCATGAGGCCTCCGCTCCGGGTTCGTGCGAGCATGGTTTGTCGGTCGTCGGGTGATCAGAGCAAGCTCCTCCGGCGGTTTTTTTTCACCGCGTCAGGATCGATGGGCTTTTCGAGGTTGAAGGACGAGGGCTCGGGCTTTGGGCGGCACTGCCGCGCTGGTTATGTGGGTGCCGGCCGGAGGCCGGTGGCAATGGTTCTGAACAGGCTGGCATCGGGACAGGCTGACGCGAAGGCGACGCGGATGCGCGTAGCGGTTTCGATGACGCGGGCGGCGACCTTGAGCAACCGCAGGCGCAGCGTTGCGAACTCGGCGGTGGCGAGCGCGGCAGCCTTCGGGATTTCCTGCTGGATGCGCCACACGAGCCAGTAGGCGGCGGTGTGCAGGATGAGGCGCATCTGGTTGGCATTGGCTGAGCGGCACGAGGTACGATCGCTGGCAAGCTGGGTCTTGTGGCGCTTGATCAGGTTCTCGGCGTTGCCGCGCGCGCAGTAGAGGGTGTCGTAGATATGCTCAGCCGAACCTTCGGCCAGCGAGGTGACGACATAGCGGATGTCCATGCCCAGCGTGCTGGCCTCGATCCGGGCGACGACGCGGCGCTGGCACTTCCAGCTCTTCGCGCCGTAGTGGGTCTCGGCATAGTTGCGCAGGACCGGATATTGGCGCTGAGCCCGCTTAACCGCGCAGGCATCGGCGGCAGCGACGATTTCGGGATCAGCACGCAGCGCGGCGTTGGTCGGCAGGCCGAACACGTAGTCGACGCCGGCCGCCTCGCAGAAGGCCATGACCTCGGGCCGGCCATAGTGCCCGTCGCCGCGGATGGTGATGTGCGTTTCGGGCCAGTGCCGGCGCAGATGGCGCACCAGGCGCCGGATGTGGCCGGCAGCTTCGGCGCCCGACGGTGTCTTGCCGGTGCGCAGCAGCATCGCCACCGGTCGGCCGGTGGCAGTGTCGTAGACATGGATCGGCAGGAAGCAGCGCTCGCCATGATGCCCGTTCCAGAAGGAGAGCTGCTGATAGCCATGAACAACGTCACAGGTGTCATCGATATCCAGCGTCACCGCCGCCGGCGCGGCGGGGTAGCTGGTGCAGTAGATGTCGATCATCGCGGCCATCATCCTGGCCAGTTCGCGTGTGGTCGGCGCATTTTCCCACCGGCTCATCGTCGGTTGGCTGGCCAGCCCCGCGCCCGATCCCGGCAGCTTGCCCAGCGCCAGACGGAAGCCCGGATCGTCGCGCAGAGCGTCGAGATCATCGGCGTCTTCATAGCCGCAGGCGATCGCGAACACCCGGGCACGCAGGATGTCATCAAGGCGATGGATCACCCGCACAGGGTCCCGCGGATCGGCAATGCAAGCCGCAAGCCGCCGGCAAAGCCCCATCGCGCGCTCGGCCTGTGCCAGCAGCAGAACACCGCCATCCGAGGTGAGCCGACCTCCGTCGAACGCGGCTGTGATCTTCTTGCGCCCGATCGCTGGAAACGAAAATCCCGGCGCGCTATCATCGCTCCCGGCGGGTGTGGCCCGTGGCATAAATTGCCTCGCTGCAGGACTGGTCTAGACACCCATTTTCCTACATCAAAGCAATCGCTTACACCACTCCCGCCAACCCTGCTGACTGAGCCCGATGAATAAGCCGGGCTAATCATCTACATCTTGAGAATCTTGAACGAGAAATCGATGTCAGAACGTCGATCAACATAGCGATCGGTGAATCGATAAATCTCGAAAGAAACATAGCCTCAAGTAGCTCGGCACGTTGATTGCGGTAACCGTTGTCGGTGCCAAGCGCTTAATCATATAATGGCCATCTGCCGCCCTCCGTCCGGCGGCGGCGATCCGCTCCGCCACAGATCCTTCGTGCGCTGCACCACCATGCGACTGCCCGGGATCGGCGGACGGAACTGGAACCGGATGACGTCCTGTATCCCGCCTTGCAGCCAGTCATCATATTCGTGACGGTCCAGCAGGACGGGCATGCGGTCGTTGGTCGGCGGGATCACCTCGTTCGCCTCCATCGTCATCCCTGCATAGACGGGGCCCTCATCCGGCAGGTTCCGACAGAAGCCTGCCCAGGCCATGATCGGCTCGTTCCTAAGTGAGAATCACGTCCGGGTCTTGCCGCCCTCGTTGCCATCAGGGTTGGCGAAGTGCGTCAGGACGATCAGGCAGCGGTAGCGCGGCTCGACGACGATCCTCTCCCACATCGGATTCGTCAGGTCCGCCACCATTCCGACTCGCCCCGGATCCTCGCCACGCTCGCGCATCTCCCTTGTCACGCGTGGGAACCCCCAGGTGACAGACTTCAGGATGCGGCGGCTGCCCTTCTCAAAAATAATGAGACCGGGCAGTCCCTCGACCGTCTCGTCCGGAATGTGGACATCGCGCACCGGATCGATGCCGAAATGAGCCGCGATCTCAGCCGGACTGGCCATGACCGTGTGCAAGCGAGACATCCAAGGCTCCTAAGTCTCCGAATCGCTCTCGTCCTACCATGGAACAATGCAAGAACAAAATTGCGTTGACTCCAAGCCCACTTCAGCATGAACAAACAGGGAACGAATCCAACCAACTGTGTTTCCCGAATCCCATGCACCAGCCCACCGTCCTTGCAGATCTCCGTCAGCGCATCGCGCTGATCGAGGGCGCGTGCGCGCGGCACGCAGCCCTGCCGTTCGGCATCGACGCCATCGATCGCCACCTGCCGGCGGGGGGAATATCGACCGGTGCGCTGCACGAGGTCGCGGGCAGTCCGGAGCTGGCCGACGACGCGGCCGCGACTGTGTTCCTCGCCGGCATTCTCGCGCGAAGCGAGGGGCCGGTCTTCTGGTGCCTTCGCTGGCGCGACCTCTTCGCTCCAGCACTCCACCTCGCCGGACTCAACCCTGATCGCGTCATCTATGTCGAGGCGGGCAGCGACACGAACGTACTCATCGCCATGGAAGAGTGCCTGCGCCATGCAGGCCTCGGCGGCGTGGTCGGTGAACTCAAGAAGACAACGCTCACTGCGTCCCGCCGCCTGCAGCTGGCTGCCGAGCAATCCGGCGTGCCGGCCTTCGTCTTCCGGCGGGCTTCGCCGATCGAGCAGGTAGGCGATGGCACGGCCGCGCTGACGCGGTGGCGCGTGACGGCGGCGCCCAGCGAGAAGTTGAGTATCCCCAGCCTCGGCCGCCCTCGCTGGCGGCTCGAACTCGAACGCGCCCGTGGCGGCGATCCCCAACTCTGGACGGTGGAGGCCTGCGATGAGACGGGTCGTATCGGTCTTCCTCTCGACGTGGCCCACGGATCGCGTCAGGCGGAAGGCCGGCAGGCCGCCTGACGGCGCGCCGCTCCCTCTAGTCACAGCACTTCCCGACCATGGTCGCCGCGTCATTGCAGCCGTGTGCGTCGAAGCGCGCCGACTCGGCATCCTGCCCGGCATGACAGTGACACGCGCCCGGTCGCTGGCCCCCGACATAGATGTGGTGGATGCGGATCCTGATGGCGATCTGGAGGGTCTACGCCGCCTCGCCTTGTGGGCGGGCAAGCGATATTCGCCCGTCGTCGCGCCCGATCCGCCCGACGGCCTCTGGCTGGACATCACCGGCTGCGCCCATCTCTTCGACGGCGAGGTTCCGCTGCTCAAGGACATCATGCGCCGAGTCGCCGGTTCCGGCATGGCCTGCCAGGCCGCGGTCGCGGACACTGCGGGATGCGCCCACGCGGTAGCCCGTTTCGTGCCGTCCGGTCGCCCTGGGATTGTCGAACGCGGAAACGTCCGCAGGGCGATGTCGATCCTGCCGATCTCTGCGCTCCGGATCGAACCGGGCGTTGCCGACGAGCTCCGCCGCATGGGGTTCGAGCGGATAGAGCAGTTGATCGCCGCGCCGCGCGCTCCACTGGCCAAGCGCTTCGGCCGCCAGCTCTACAAACGGTTGGACCAGGCGATGGGTCAGATCCCCGAGCCCATCGATCCCATCTTCTCCGTAGACATGCCCCGCGTCCGTCGCGGGCTGCTCGAGCCGATTGGCACGGCGGAGGCCATCGCCCAAGTGATAGGCGACCTGTCCGCCGACATCGCCGCCGCCATGACGAAGAGCAGCATCGGAGCGCGACGGCTGGACCTCCATTTCGAGCGGGTTGATGGTCACCGCCCGGCCGTGCGCGTCGGGATGGCCAAGCCCACGCGTGATGTCCGGCACATGGCGAAGCTGCTTTCGCAGAAGATCGACACTGTGGACCCCGGCCTCGGCATTGAGGCCATGTCATTGGTGGCCAGCCTTATCCAACCGATGGGGGCAGCGCAGATCGGCACGACACTGGACAGCGACCGACGCGGCCCCGACCTGCCATCCATCGTCGATACGCTGGCCAATCGCTTCGGTACTCGCGCCCTATACCGAGCCGTTCCGCGCGAGAGCGCTATGCCCGAACGGGAGGTCGGCTTGACCTCCGCCATGTCGGCGTCGGCCGCCATCGCCTGGGCAGACGATCTGCCCCGGCCGGCGCGGACGATCGAGCCACCAGAGCCGGTCGACGTGATGGCGGCGCTGCCCGACAGCCCACCGGCGATGTTCGTCTGGCGCGGGCGTCGCTATCGTATCACTCAGGCCGATGGCCCGGAACGCTTGCTTGGCGAGTGGTGGCGCGAGGGTGGCAATGAAGCCGACACCCCGCTCACCGTTCGCGACTATTTCCAGGTCGAGACCGAACGCGGCGGCCGCTACTGGCTGTTCCGGCTCGGCGATGGCGAGAACCCCGCCACCGGATCCATGCGTTGGTTCATCCACGGCGCGTTCGCATAAGGCTTGGGCCTACGCGTCGGCGTGCCGGCCCTCTGCGAATTCCTCGACGAGCTTGGAACAAAAGGCCGGCAGATCGTCCGGATTGCGGCTGGTGACGAGACCCTCGTCAACCACCACCTCCTGATCCGTCCAGTTGCCGCCGGCGTTCTCGATGTCAGTCTGCAGCGTCGGATACGAAGTCAGCTCGCGATCGCCGACCACGTCCGCTTCCACCAGCAGCCACGGACCATGGCAGATCGCACCGACCGGCTTCTTCTGCTGGAAGAAGGCGCTGACGAATTCCACGACGTCATCATCGGCGCGGAGCTTGTCGGCTCCGACCGTGCCACCGGGAATTATCAGACCGTCAAAGTCGTCTGCGCTGACGTCCGCCACCGTCTTGTCGACCTTGTAGCTGCCTCCGGGATCGAGATCGCCGTTGTTGGTCTTTGCCTCGCCCGCCTCGAGGCCGATGACGGTGACCTTCCCGCCAGCCTGTTCAACCGCCTCTTTTGGCTGGACGAATTCGGGCTCCTCGGTCCCGCGCGGCGCGATGAGGATGGCGATGTTCTTGCCGTCGAGCGTCATGTCGTGTCCTTCCATGGAGCGATTGCGCCGATCCGGCGCCTTTTCGTCCAAGTCCGGACGCCGATGGCGGTTCCACCGGTGGCGGTGGATAGTTGGTGGATGAGACAGACGGAGCATGCCAGACAATCTGCATCAATCGGCGGGTCAGGAACGAGTGTGACCAGACGCCGGTTATTCGCGCATGGCGAAATTGAAGGTCTTCTGCACCCCCATCGGGTTTCATGACGCCTATGTCGCGGCGCCAAGCCAAAAGGCTGCGCTGCAAGCGTGGGTTTCCGACGCCGACCTGTTCGCACGTGGCATCGCCGAGAAGGTCACAGATCCGAAGCTGATGGAGGCACCGCTCGAGAAGCCGGGCGTCGTCATCAAGGTCAGCCGGGGCACCGCGGCCGATCATTTCGAGACCAAGGAGCCGACGCGCCCGGCAGACCGGACCAGCAAGAAGCGCAAGACGGTGCGGGAGGCGGAAAAGGCGGATTCAAAACCTGCCCCCGCACCGCCGAAGCCAAAGAAGAAAATCCCACGACCTAGCCGTGCCAAGCTCGAAGCCGCCGAGCAGGCAGTAGATCAGGCGACCGCCGATCTGAAGGAGAAGCTCGCCGACATCGACGCGCGGAAGCGTGCACTCGATGCTGAACGCCGCACTCTGCGGGCCGATAACGCCAAGCACGTGTCGAAGCTGGAGGCTGCCCGTGACCGGGCACGCAAGGATTATCAGGGCCGGCTGGAGAAGTGGGCGAACCGTTGATCGTGGAAACGATGGCGCGACCAGGTGTTCATCCTCAAAAGGCAGAGCAGAGTTAGGACCATGGCCGGAGGATGGACGCGCGACGGCGCGGTGCAGGATCAGATCGACGACACGGTGAACGACGCCGTGGAAATCGCTCGAGTCAGAATGAGCGCCGGGGAAGGGCTCACCCACTGCGAGGAATGCGGCGAGGAGATTCCAGCAGCAAGGCGCAAGGCGTTGCCCGGCGCTCGAACCTGCGTCCCCTGCCAATCCGGCCGCGACACCAAGGCATCCGTCTCCCTCTTCAACCGTCGCGGCAGCAAGGACAGCCAGCTGCGCTGATCCGCATGGCCGACGATCACCATCCTGCTACGCCAGACGGCCGCTACTTCGTCGTGCGGGGCCGCCTATGGCGAAAGTCCGATCCCACACTCCCCCATGGCAAGCGCGAAGACCTGGTGAAGGAATTGATGGACGCACGCAGGGCGATCGGATCAGCCAAACGGGATGGCGACGGTGTCGCCGTGCTGGCATCGCGGGCTATCGTCGATCGCGTGAAGCGCGAGCTTGGCGAGCGCGGCCCGGTCTGGTGGCACGACGGTGCCCCCGACTACAACCGCCATATGGCGCGCAACACACCCTATGCGGAATGGTTCGCTCGCTGTTCGACTGATTGACTCCCAAGCCGGCCATGTGGGAACATAGAGGGAACATTTTTCCGAGTTCCTGAGCCTATGTTTCACTGTTGCGTCACCCCATGATCGAAGACGATCCCCTCCATGGGGCGCGATACGTCGAGCTGCAGACGACCACGCATTTCTCCTTTCTACGCGGCGCATCCAGTCCGGAGGAGCTGTTTTCCGCGGCAGCCGTGCTCGGCCTGCCGGCGCTGGGCGTGACCGATCGCAACAGCTTCGGCGGCGCGGTGCGAGCCTGGGACGCGCAGAAGGTCACGGGCGTTCGCGCCATCATCGGCTGCCGGCTCGATCTGGTCTGCGGCACGTCGCTGCTCGTCTATCCGACGGACCGCGAGGCCTATTCGCGGCTCTGCCGCCTGCTCAGCATCGGCAAGGGCAACGCCGGCAAAGGCGCCTGCCATCTCCACTGGTCCGACGTGGCGGACTGGGCCGATGGCATCATCGGCATCCTCGTCCCCGATCGTGCCGACGCCGCGACCGAGGAGGCGCTCGATCGGATGAACGCAATCTTCGGCGACCGGGCCTACATGGCGCTGACCATCCGGCGACGCCCCAAGGACGCCATCCGGCTTCGCGACCTCGCTGCGATGGCGGCGCAGGCCAAGGTGCCCACTGTCGCAACGGGCGATGTGCTATATCATTCTCCCGATCGGCGGATGCTTCAGGACGTGGTGAGCTGCATCAGGGAAAAATGCACGGTCGACACGCTGGGACGGCGGCGTGAGAGGTTTGCCGACCGGCATATGAAGAGCGGAGAGGAGATGGAGCGGCTCTTCCGCCGTTATCTAGGCGACGTCTCGCCGCTGCGACGGAGCGTGGATATCGCCCAGCGCTGCACCTTTGATCTCGGCCAGCTCACCTACACATATCCCGACGAGATTGGCGAAAGTGGACTGACTCCGCAGCAGGAGCTGGAACGGCTAACTTGGGAAAAGGCACCCAGCCGATATCCCAATGGTGTGCCCAACAATGTCCATCAGCAGCTGGAGCATGAACTCAAGCTCATCGGCGACCTCGCCTACGCGCCCTATTTCCTGACTGTCCACTCCATCGTCGCCTTCGCCCGGTCGAAGGACATCCTCTGCCAAGGGCGTGGGAGCGCCGCGAACAGCGCGGTGTGCTTCGTGCTGGGCATCACCTCCATCGACCCGGTGAAATCCGAATTGCTGTTCGAGCGCTTCGTGTCGGCCGAGCGGCGTGAGCCACCCGATATCGACGTGGATTTTGAACACGAGCGCCGGGAAGAGGTGATCCAGTGGATCTATGAGACCTATGGGCGTGAGCGTTCCGCACTGACGGCCGTCATCACCCGCTTTCGGGCGCGCGGTGCCGTGCGCGAGGTCGGCAAGGCGCTCGGCCTGACCGAGGATGTGGTGGCCGGGCTCGCCGGTCAGGTCTGGGGCTGGAGCCGTGAGGGCGTGGAGGCCAGGCACGCCGAGGAACTGAACCTCGACACCGCCGACCGCCGCCTCGCGCTGACGCTTGAACTGGCGAAGCAGTTGATCAACACGCCGCGCCACACATCGCAGCACCCCGGAGGGTTCGTGCTGACCCTGGGCCGGCTGGACGAACTGGTGCCTATCGAGCCGGCGGCCATGGCCAACCGGCAGATCATCGAATGGGATAAGGACGATATCGACGCCTTGGGCTTTATGAAGGTCGACGTCCTCGGTCTCGGCATGCTCGGCTGTATGCGCCGTGCCTTCGCGCTGCTGGAAGATGACAAGGGCATCGCCATGGACCTGGCGTCCATCCCGCACGACGATCCCGCCACCTTCCGGATGATTCAGAAGGCGGACACGCTCGGCGTCTTCCAGATCGAAAGCCGGGCGCAGATGGCGTCGCTGCCTCTGCACAAGCCGACCCGGTTCTACGATCTGGTGATCCAGGTGGCGATCGTGCGGCCCGGCCCGATCCAAGGGGACATGGTCCATCCGTATAGGCGGCGGCGCGCGGGGATCGAACCCGTCACCTATCCGACTGAGGAACTGCGGCGCGTTCTGGAGAAGACGCTGGGCGTGCCGTTATTTCAGGAACAAGCGATGCGCGTCGCGATTGAATGTGCCGGCTTCACCGCGAGCGAAGCCGACCTGCTCCGCCGCGCCATGGCCACCTTCAAACTCACCGGTGGCGTCTCTCATTTCCGGGACAAGCTGATCGACGGCATGATCGGGCGCGGATACGAACGCGATTTCGCTGAGCAGACCTTCAAGCAAATTGAGGGATTCGGCTCGTACGGCTTCCCGGAATCCCATGCCGCGTCGTTCGCCCTGATCGCCTACGCCTCGTCTTGGATGAAGTGCCATCACCCCGATGTCTTCGCGTGCGCCCTCCTCAACGCTCAGCCGATGGGCTTCTACGCTCCCGCCCAGATCGTGCGAGACGCCCGAGACCACGGCATCGAGGTCCGGCCCATCGACGTGAACCACAGCCGTTGGGACTGCACGCTCGAGCCAACCGATGGGCGATGGATGGCCCTGCGCATCGGGTTGCGATACGCCCGGGAACTCAGCAACCAGGATGGTGCGGCCATCGTGCTCGCCCGCGGTGACGAACCCTACACCAGCGTCGAGGAAATCCAGCGCCGTGCCGGCGTCAGCGGGCGTGCGCTCGACAGGATCGGCCACGCGCGCGGGTTCGGCTCGCTCAAGCTGTCGCGACGCGCCGGCCTTTGGGAGGTGAAGGGTCTGGGAACCGAGGCTCTGCCGCTGTTCGCCGCCGCCGACGAGCGCGCGGGCAAGCTGCGGCCGGAGGCGATCGAGCCGGAGGTGGTGCTGGCCCAGATGGCCGACGGTGAAGAAGTGGTCGAGGATTATCGGTCGGTCGGCCTGTCGCTGCGCGCCCATCCGCTTTCCTTCCTGCGGGAAGAGCTGACCGCCCGCAAGATGGTGACCTGCGCTGCCTTGAAGGACATCCGGGACGGCCGATGGATCAATCTCGCCGGTCTCGTCCTGCTCCGACAGAAGCCCGGATCGGCCAAGGGCACCATGTTCATCACGTTGGAGGACGAGACGGACGTCGCCAACCTCATCGTCTGGCCGAAGCTGTTCGAGGCGAGCCGCCGTATCGTGCTCGGCGCGCGCATGATGGGTCTGCGCGGCCAGGTTCAGAAGGAAGGCGACGTTATCCATGTCATCGCCCAGCGCCTGGAAGACCTGTCGCCGCTGCTCGACAACGTCGGCCGGCGCGGCGAGGTCGCCGACGTATATCAGGTGGCGCGCGCAGACATCGTGCGCAGCCCCATGGCGCCGGATCCTCGTGATCCCGCCAACCGGGCGATGGGCCACAGGCCCCGCGACATGTTCGATCCGGACCTGCGGCTGGGATCAGGGATCATACCCGGCCAGCCGGCTGCGGGCATCAAGGTTAGGACGCGGGATTTTCGATGACGCGCGCCCGCGGAGTGAAAAATGGCCGTAGCGCAACACGAACGTATGTAATTTCAATCTTTTTATAGTTCACTTGCCGAAATGAGGGTGTCTTCCTACAACCCGGAAAATGGGGGAAAATGCTGACATTCTCAGGATAGCTGGTGAAGCGCTCTACGGGCGTCAGTGGCAAACTCCACTTTCGCGTGATCTGAACGTATCAGATCGCACGATAAGAAACTGGGCAACCGGACACGGATGCCCTCAAGACCTTGAAGCAAGGCTGCTCCCTATCCTGCGCAAGCGCGGACAGAGCGTCGCCCACCTGATCTCCACCTTAGAAAACAAGTCGGACAGGAACTCCTGATGCTGCAGACCATCAACGACGCCTGCGAATTCAAGCAGGACGCAGTCAACTACGCTCTCTCCAAGCACGTCGAAGACATCAGCGACCTGGTGAACCACAGCGAATCTGAAGCCGAGGCTTTCTTCGACAAGACTTACATTACCGACGGCATGGCCCAGCTTCTCCGTCAGGGTCTGCAACGCCTTTCGGGTGGAAACGACCAAGCCGCCTTCGAACTACGTCAGGCAATGGGTGGCGGCAAGACGCACTCCATGCTGGCTCTTGGGTATATGGCCGCGAACCCCAAGGCAGCGGGTGCAGCTGGCGTCAGGATCACTGACGGCTTCACGCCGGAAAAGTCGAAAGTGGTGGTGGTCTCCGGCCGCAACATCGATCACGATCATTTCCTCTGGGGAACGATCGCTCAGCAACTCGGCAAGGGGGACGAATTCTCTCGCTTCTGGAGCAATGGTGCGCGCGCACCGAATGAAAGCGATTGGATCAATCTAATCGGTGACGCCTCGGTTCTGATCCTGATCGACGAACTTCCCCCTTACCTGGACAAGGCAGTTACAATCACCGTCGGGTCGGGCAATCTTGGCGACGTCACCTCCGCCGCGCTTTCCAACCTGTTGTCGGCAGCTATCAAGCTGCCGAAACTGTGCATAGTTCTTTCGACGCTGGTGGGTCAGTATAAGTCGAGCGGTGATCTTTCGCGCATCGTCTCCCAGATCACGAACGAAGCGCGCCGACAGGCGAAGCCGATCACTCCGGTCGAACTCGGCAGCGATGAGATTTATCACATCCTGCGGAAGCGTCTGATGGCGCGTGAGCCGGCGCCTGTGGTCGTCGAGAGCGTAGCCGAGGCGTATGGACGCGTGCTCGCCGATGCGGTGAAATCTAAAACCGTGGAGCGTGCCGCCGAGAAGATCGCCGACGAAGTCGCAGCGACATACCCGTTCCACCCCAGCCTCAAAACCGTCGTTGCGACGTTCAAGGAAAATGAGGGATTCCGGCAGACGCGCGGCTTGATGATGATCGCCGCGCTGATGATCCAGTCCGTTCAGAAGAGAAAAACGAACGACGTCTACCTGATCGGTCCACAGCACATCGATCTCGGTGATCGCGGCATCCGCGACATGATCAACAATATCTATGATCTCGACGCCGCCATCACCGTAGATATCGTCGATTCTGGATCAAGCGACGCCCATGCGCAGCTGATCGACGCCGATGCTGGCAACGACGCGGCCAGTCAGACGGCGCGATTGCTGCTGATGTCCTCATTGGCGGAATCCTCCGACGCCGTGAAAGGTCTGCAGCCTGCGGATCTGCTTTCCTTCCTCGTTGCCCCTCTGCGCGAAGAGAATGATTTCGTTGCGGCAGTCGAAGCTCTCACTTCGAAATGTTGGTATCTCCACAAGCGGGACAACGGCGCCTGGTATTTTTCCAAGAATGAAAACCTGACGAAGAAGATTGAAAATCTCGCCAGGAACGCCCCGCCGCATAAAATCGAGCAAAACCTAGCGAGCCGTCTTGAGGAAATCTTCTCGACACGCAAGCGCACGGCATACACGCGCGTGCTTGCGCTGCCGATGGTAGAGGAAGTGAATACACGGGGCGACCGTGCCCTTATCGTCCTGTCACCCGACGCGAAAATTCCGCCTGAAAAGGCTGCCAAGCTGTTCGAATCAACTAACGACAAGAACAACTTTGCCATCGTGAGTGGCGAAGGTCTCGATCTTGCATCGGTCGAGGAGAAGCTCCGCATCTCATATGCGATCGCGAAGGTGTTGGATCAGGAAGGCGCCGGCAGCCCAAATCGACCCGACCTTGAGAATCGCGCCAGCGATGCGGAGCTGGATGTTTATCAGACGATCGCGTCCACCCTCAACAAGATCTGGTATCCTGGACGGGACTCGACCGGCGAGCGGTTGCTGGGCGCAACCCTGAAACTGGATAACTTCCGCCGCGACGGTGCTGCTGGATACGACGGTGAAGCCGCCGTCGAAGCCGCCCTCACTGCCACAGGCAGCAAGAAGCTCATCCTCAATGTCGAAGAAAATTTCGACTCCCTCGCCGCTCGGGCTGAAGACATGCTCTGGCCCGCGAATAGCCGCACCACCACTTGGGGTGATATCCAGGACCGCGCGATCAGCAACGTTCGGTGGATCTGGCTGCCACGCACTGGATTGGAGGAGCTCAAGCGCCTCGCGATCTCCTACCACCGGTGGAAGGACAACGGCGCCGGCGGCCTTGAGAAAGGCCCGTTTCCGAAGGAGAAGACAAGCGTCGGCCTCACCGAAGGCGCCTATGACGAGTTGACTGGTACGGCGACACTGAACCTCGTCGCGAAGAACGCCGGTAAGGGTCGGATCTATTGGTCGACCTCTCCGGACGTTTCCACCCAGTCCGAACGGCTTGAAGGCTTCAAACTCGAAACCAGCGAAATGCGCCTGTATTTCCTCGCCGTTGATCCGCAAGGAGACCATGAAACTGGTGACGTCTTCGCATGGACGAACAAGTTGAACCTCACCCACGATCCCCGACCGATGGGAACAGGGTATGAGGTGGCGCTGTCAGTAGTTCCAGATGGCCAGATCCGTTGGAACACTGATGCGACCCTTGCACGGGAAGGCAAGGTCTATGGCGGTCCGATCCGCCTGGACGGTGACAAGGATGTCGTCATCTACGCCTATGCCGAGAACGCCGGCATCAGCACGACGAAGGAATTCAAGATTCCTCGTCGCGAAGGCGACGGTGCCAAGATCGACCGCGACCGTCCGGCCCGTGCCAAGAAGCTAGTCCAGGTCTCGACTACAGATCTCGTCTATGCCGCGATCTCGAAAGCCAAGGAAGCGAGGGCTCGTTTCCGCGGCGTCCTAGTCACTGTCGGTTCCGGTGGCCGCAATGTCACCACGAATTTCGGCGCCGAGGTCGAGGTCACCGCCGAAGCGATCGAGCGTCTGGCAAAATATGCGCGCACGGAACTTGGCGACGAGAACGCCGACGTCACCGTCTCGTGGAAAAGCGCCGATGTCGATCGTGCCGCAGATCTGGACGATCTGATGGCAGCGGTCGGCGAGACGCTCGCGACCACGGAAATAGAACAGGGTTGAGGCGGCGATCCCTTGTGGGATGAGCTTCAAAGGAAAAGTTTATGGCAAGCAGACCCAAGGCTGGATTCGGCATCCCGGAAAATGAGATCGATCCGCAGCACTTCATCGTGGACATCAGCGCTTCGGCGCGTGAACTGATCACGGTCACAGAAGACTATGGCATCTCAGGGCCTAAGTTCGACAGCGATGAGAATGTTCATGTCGATCAGGTCATTCGTTGTCGCATCGACGCTCGTCGCTGGCGGCAAGTGGCAACGCCTTTACGCAATGCTTTCAACGAACGGCTGAAGAGCCGTAAGTTCAAGCCGGGCCGATGGGAAGCCGGAAGGAATCGCGTCCATCGTCTTCTGGGCCGTGAAATGTGCGTCCTCCTATGGGCGATCGAGCGGTGCGACGAGGACAAAATCCCCGCAGCGATCAACGCTTGGACCGGTCTCCGCCCCGAAGAACGGTGGTGGCTGTATGCGATGGCCGCGCACAATTCCGGGAAGGCTGCCGACTACGACCGCGGATGGCGAAAGGCCATCCAATACGGACTTACTGAAGGATCCACGTTGCCGGACTCGAGCCGGTCGACGCTGCTGGACAGGCTATGAATATTATGACCACGCTCACGAATCCCACCGAAAGCACTATCGTGCCGTTCTCGATGGTGGCCACGCCATCCTTCATCGAGCGCGTATGGCCTGCCCAGAAGATCTCGAAAGAGTCGGAGGCGGAACGAAAGTCGGTATCCAGCCAGACGTTGACCGGCCTTGGCGGATACTGGAAGGGCCGGAAACCCCTAATCCTCAATCGTGCATGCATCCTGGGCGCCCTTCTGCCGGCGACCGAAGACGCGCAGGCTGATCTCGCCGTCTTCGAACGCCTCATGATGATGGATGACCACGGCTTCGTTCTTCGGGGCGGCGGACGGTCAGCAAGTGAATACGCTCGTCTCGCAATCACGCATGGCGTGTTCACGCCCGACGTGCTGGCGCAATATTTCGAGCGTCGCGTGGGCAGGCCCATGATCGTCGAACCTATCTCCTCGTTGGACATGGAGGCGATCGACGAAATCGGGCGCAACCTAGTGTGGGCAACGTCGCTGCGGGAAGACGGCTGGCGCGATGTCGCGGAAACCATTCTTGCGCACGTTCCCTATGAACAGAAGGTCGACGATACCGACCGCCCGGAGTATCTTGAAGCCGCAGGCTACGCCGGTGACGAGGTGACGTGGCAGATGGTGAACAGCCACCTTGGCACGTCTGCACAATCGATTCCTCAGCTCGTCGAGCAACTGGGTGTCATGCGCTTCGGTCGACTCCCGAAGATTGGCGACGCCTTCTCTGGGTCTGGCCAGATTCCCTACGAAGCACTTCGGACAGGGTGTGACAGCTTTGCTTCGGATCAGAATCCGATCGCCGCGTTGCTGACATGGTCTTCATTTGAGCTGGCCGGTTCGGCTCCTGATGAACTGGAAAAGGTCGTTCAACGGCTGGCGGGTATCGCACGCCAGGTCGAGACGGAGATGGTTCGTTACGAGACCAATAGCAGAGGCGATCGCATTAAGGCGCTCCTCTATTGCGTCGAGATTCGCTGTCCGGAAACAGGCTATCTCATTCCTCTGGCGCCGAATTGGACCATCAGCCCGAAGATGCGAACCGTGGGACGCCTTGTTGCGAACCACAGCGATCGCCGAATGGACATCGAAATCGTCACGAACGCCACTGATGCGGAAATGAAGGCGGCAGAGACGGGAACGGTCGACGGTGACTATGTCACCTACCAGCTAGATGGCGAGACTCATCGGTTCTCAATCTCCCGCAGCCGCGGTGACCGGCGTGATGGCGACATCAAGGGCAATCTGCTCAGGCGATGGAACTCTGACGAAATTGTCCCACGCGCCGACGACATTTTTGGGGAACGCCTTTACTGCATCCAGTGGGCGACGCGAGATACCTTGGAAGCTGCGCGGCAGACGGTCTATTATGCCGCCCCGTGCGCCGAGGATATGGAACGCGAAGACCTCGTGCAGTCCACGGTGGAAGCCAACTTGGCAGGTTGGCGTGCTGACGGACTGGTTCCTGACATGCCGATCGAGCCTGGGCTCAAAACCGATGATCCGATCCGCACGCGAGGATGGTCTGATTGGCTTCACTTGTTCAACCCTCGCCAAATTCTCGTTCTATCGAAGCTCCATGCCGCGATCAGAGCAAGCGATGATGCAGCTCGGCTCTATTTCTTCATGCCGCGAGCCCTCGACAATAATTCCCGACTGAACAGGTGGAAGCCTAGCCAAGGCGGCGGTTTGGGCGGCGTGGTTGGAACGTTCGACAATCAGGCGTTGAACACGCTCTTCAATTTCGCGGTCCGTGGGAGCATCGGCTTTCGTTCGCTTGTCGCCGGCCCTGCGCGGTCCCAGCAACTCAACGGGCCGCGTCGTGTCGAAACCGTTCCTGGCAATCGGGTCAGTGAACCGCGGGACATCTGGGTCACGGATCCGCCATACGGCGACGCGGTCGTCTACCATGAACTTACCGAGTTCTTCATTTCCTGGCTTCGCAAAAATCCCCCGGCGCCGTTTGATACGTGGACGTGGGATTCCCGTCGCCCACTCGCGATCCAAGGCGAAGGTGAGGATTTCCGTCGGAAGATGGTGGAGACCTATGGCAATCTGACAAAACTGATGCCCGACAATGGCATGCAGATCGTCATGTTCACACACCAGTCCGGATCGGTGTGGGCTGACCTCGCCCTCATCTTCTGGGGCGCCGGCCTTCAGGTGAGCGCCGCGTGGTATATCGCCACGGAGACCGGAAGCAACGCTCCTGGTAAGCGCGGCGTCGGCCTCGTGCAGGGAACGGTGATTCTGGTGCTCCGCAAGCGGAACGGCAACGTATCCGGTTACGAAGACGAGATCGTTCAGGACGTCCGCGCGGAAGTCGCACATCAGATCGACACGCTGTTCGGCTTGAACCAGTCTCTCAAGGGGGCTGGACGCATCGAAAACCTGTTCGAGGACGCCGATCTTCAGATGGCTGGCTACGCTGCGGCACTTCGCGTCCTGACCGGCTACACAAGCATCGACGGTAAGGACATGACAGCCGAAGCCCTGCGTCCACGCCGCAAGAATGAGGTTGGCTTCGTCGATCGCATGATCGATTATGCCGTGTCCGTGGCAAATGAACACATGGTTCCGGATGGACTTACTGCCCGGCTGTGGCAGCAGCTTTCCGGTCCTGAACGGTTCTACCTCAAGATGTTGAGCCTCGAATCCAACGGACTTACGAAACTGGACAACTACCAGAATTTCGCTCGCGCATTTCGCGTTGGCGATCACGGGGCGTTCATGGCAAGCAGTCGGCCGAATGAGGCGCGACTGAAAAACGCCATAGACTTCGGATCACGGACTGGTTTCGACATTCCGGAATTCGGAACCGGTCTCGTTCGCGCTGTTCTATTCGCGATCGAAGCGTTGCAGCGCGAACTTGAACCCGAGGTGGTGCTGCTCCAGCTTCGAGATATCGTCCCCGAATATTTCAAGCGACGGCAGGACATCGTCGAGATCGCGGAATATGTGTCCAGACAACGCGGTCGCGATCAGGAAGAAGGGCGCAATGCCGCAGTCTTGTCTAACCTCCTGCGAAACGAACGACTGTAATCATGGATCAGAAGCCCACCACTTCCAGCGTAACGAAATTCGCCGAAAGTGGCGGGCTGTCCCGCTTTTCGTCGCGACATGGTCGGCTGTCCCACGCCTATCTGGCGGATCGCCTTAGAGGCGCCGCAACCTATGACCGGATCGCAGGCTATTTCAGGTCGTCGATCTTCGAACTCGTGGGCGAGGAAATCGAAAGCATCGGAAAAATTCGCATCGTCGCGAATGCCGACCTCGACCTTGAAGATGTCGAGGCAGCGCAGAAAGTGCGGGACGCGAAGCTGTTTCAAAGGTTCGTGGAGGACGACATAATCGTTGACGCGGCACTGCACCGGGGGCGCTATGCCAAGCTGCACCAACTGCTCAGCTCCGGGAAAGTTGAAGTCCGTGTCGTGCCACGCACCATCGCCCCGTTCCTCCATGGCAAGGCTGGCGTCGTTACGGGGTCCGCCGGTTCCGTCGCGTTCATGGGATCAATCAACGAAACCAAGGCAGCCTGGGCCCATAACTATGAATTGGTGTGGGAGGACAGCTCTCCAGAAGGTGTTGCCTGGGTCCAAGCAGAATTTGATGAACTCTGGCAGGTCGGGAAGCCCTTACCGGAGGCTATCATCCGTGAAGTTGGTAGGCTGGCCGGTCGCCGCGAAGTCGAACTGATCGAGTTCGCCGATACACCGGCTGCGGTCGCTCCCGCAGCCTTGATCGAGACCCCGATATATCGGGATGGAGAATCCCTTCAACCCTGGCAGCGTGCGTTCGTCACGCAGTTTCTCTCACACCGCGCGACCTACGGCAAAGCCAGAGTGTTGCTGGCGGACGAAGTAGGCGTAGGCAAGACATTGTCACTTGCGGCTTCGGCACTCTTGTCTGTGCTTCTCAACGACGGGCCGGTTCTAATACTTGTGCCGTCGACGCTGACCGAGCAGTGGCAGATTGAGCTTCTTGACCGTCTCGCCATACCCGTCGCGCGTTGGCACAGCACACGAAAATGTTGGATTGATCCCGCCGGCCGTTCCATCAAAGGGGCTGGCGCCCAAGACGTCTGCCGGTGCCCATATGCAATCGGGATCGTCTCCACTGGCCTTATCGTTCATGGAATGGACCGACATGGGGAGCCTCGATCTGGCAGCGAAGCAGAGCACCTGCTCCGTCAGAAATTTGGTATGGTCATCCTAGACGAGGCGCATAAGGCTCGCGGATCTGAGCCAATCGGGTCATCATCTCGCATCCCGAACAATCTTCTGAAGTTCATCGGCAAGGTAGCAACCCGCTCGCGTCACCTTCTTCTGTCGACGGCGACCCCTATCCAGACGAGCGAAGACGATCTCTGGGACCTTCTGCAGGCGCTCAATCAAGACGCCGGCTTTGTGCTGGGAACAGCATTCTCCCCATGGAACAATCCGAGCAATGTGCTGCCCTACCTCAAGGGCGAGAAGAAGGTCGCAGATCTCCGGGAAGGTTGGCAGTTATTGACCAACCCGTTGCCTCCGGTCGGCGATGATGATCTTCTGGCTGATATTAGGGACACATTGAACCTGAAGCCCAATGAGTGGACGACGATGAAGTTCGCCTCCGATATGGGCAATCCCGTCATTGAAGCTAAGGCCGAGATCGAACTGACGGCCACCCCTGGCGGTATCGGATACTTTCAACGCGACAATCCACTCCTTCGGCACGTCGTCCTGAGGAAACGACGGGATCTGGAACGACTGAACCTCATACCCGTCCTGCCGGTCGACGTTCATCCCAATCCGGATTCACCTCCGCCCACCCATCTGTTCGATGGGTTGAGCCTTTATACTTCAGACGCATTTGATACGGCATATAAGGCGGTCGGTGCTTTCACGAAGGCATATGCCAAACGAGATAAGCCCGCAGGGTTCATGCGCACGCTGCTCCTCCAGCGACTCTGCTCGAGCCAAGCGTCAGCGATTGCCACCGCCCGCGCTCTGCTGGGCGACGGGGAGTTGGACGACGAGGTTCAGGAAGAACTCGACCAGAATGTTTTCGACGCCAGACAGGATGAACGCACCCACCTCCGAACGATCATCGACGCTCTTGACGGTGGAGACGATCCGAAGCTGAAGGCAGTCCGGTATTACCTCGACGATCATCGCTCTGCCAAAAGTTCATGGCGCGAAATGGGATCGATCATTTTCAGCCAGTATTACGATACCGCAGCATGGATAGCAGGCGCACTGAGCTCCACATATCCTGAACAGGTAATCGCGCTCTACGCCGGGTCTGGAAAGTCACGCTTGCTTGTGGGCGGTGTGGCTACATCCGTGGAACGTGCGCAGATAAAGAAGCTAGTTGCTCACCGAGAGGTGAAGCTGGTCGTTGCGACTGACGCAGCATGCGAAGGGCTGAATTTGCAGACTTTGGGAACGCTGATCAACGTCGATCTGCCTTGGAATCCATCCCGGCTCGAACAGCGCATCGGCCGTATCAAAAGGTTCGGTCAGACGAGGGAACGGGTCGACATGGCGAACCTGACTTACGCTGGCACGATCGACGAACAGGTCTACAAGGTCTTGTCAGACCGCCTGCGGGTGTCGAGCGACATCTTTGGAACGATGCCGGAGACGATCGATGCCGATTGGATCGACGACCTGGAGAACCTCGAACGTCGGTTGCGCGAATACACCGTGCCCAGGAAGCGCTTCGATCCATTTGAGCAGCGATATAGCGCTGATTTGTTGGGTCGCGATGAGCAGCGGTGGGAAGAAGTGAGCGCTGTCTTCGCTCGTAGCGACGTCGAACGCGCGCTCACGGCGTCATGGGCCACTCCGCGCGGCCGACCTTGTAAGCCAGCGTAGCGTCACTTCACCGCCTACCCGCTCCGCGGCCACGGCGCCCAATGACGCGGTCGATGAGACGTCAGCACACTTCTTGGAAACGCACGTGTGATCGCGTGTGCGCGCGAACCACAACCGCTTGAAGATCGATCCGACAGAAATTCGACGTATCGCTCCGGTGAGGGCCGCCTTGCGGTGATCGGCTGATATTTCGAGATGGCACCGGTGCAAGCGCTGGTGTTTGCACCGGTACTAGGGACGGTGCGATGAGTCAGATCACGGTAATTTCAGGCCCGGAGCGGCGGCGGGTATGGACCGACCAGCAGAAGCGTGAGTTGGTCGCGGCTGTTTCGGCGCCCGGGGCGAACGTGGCGGAGATTGCCCGCCGTGCTGATCTACGACCGAACCAGATCTACAGATGGCGGCGACAGATGGGTCAGGCAGCGCAGGGCTTTGCCGAGGTGCAGGTGCAGCCCGATCCAGTGCCGGTGATCGGATCGGCGATCATCGTGGAGTTCGAGCGGGCGATCGTACGCATCCCCGCTGGCGCATCACCTGGGTTGGTGTCGGCAGTGCTGCGGTCGGTCAAGCCGTGATCCCAGTTCCCTCCGGCGTCCGGATATGGATCGCGACCGGGCATACCGATATGAGGAAGGGCATGCGATCCCTGGCCCTGCAGATACAGCAGAGCTTCAGGCGGGATCCCCATGCCGGTGATCTTTATGTCTTCCGAGGGCGCCGTGGCGACCTGTGCAAGATCCTGTGGCATGATGGCATTGGCATGTCGCTCTATGCCAAGCGCCTGGAGCGCGGGAAGTATATCTGGCCATCGGCTGTAAACGGGGTAATTGCCATCTCTGCCTCCCAGTTGGCTTGCATGCTGGAGGCGATCGACTGGCGTAATCCGCAAGCAACCTGGCGGCCGACACTAGCCGGATAATCGATGTCGGGAGGCTAAAAAGCTAGAGATTCCGGTGCTTTTCTGCTATGCCTTTGGGCATGGGTGACGCGGCGCAAGCAGAGATCCAGAGCCTTCGCGCGCAGCTTGCCGCAGCCCAGGCTGTCGCCGCTGAAGTCGCCCGCATAAAGGCGATCAACGCGGACCTGGAAGCCCGCAACGCCCTTCTCCAACTGCAAAACGAGAAGATGCGCCGCACCCTTTTTGGTCAGCGATCCGAACGCACGCGCCATCTGCTCGACCAGATGGAGCTGACGTTCGAGGAGTGCGAGACCGCTGCCAGCGAAGACGAGGCGTTGGCCGCGTTGGCGGCAGCGAAGACCAATGTCGCGCCGTTCGAGCGCAAGCGGCCCGCGCGCAAGCCCTTGCCCGAACATCTGCCACGCGAGCGCGTTGTCATCGCTGCGCCCGAGGCCTGCCCCTGCTGCGGCTCGGATCGGCTGTGCAAGCTGGGTGAGGATATCACCGAGACACTTGAGGTCGTGCCGCGCCAGTGGAAGGTGATCCAGACTGTGCGGGAGAAGTTCTCCTGCCGGGATTGTGAGAAGATCACCCAACCGCCAGCGCCGTTCCATGTGACGCCCCGCGGGCTATTTGGCCCCAGCTTCCTGGCGATGCTGTTGTTCGAGAAGTTCGGCGCGCATCAACCGCTCAACCGCCAGCGCGATCGCTATGCCCGTGAGGGCGTGGAACTGAGCCTTTCGACCCTGGCCGATCAGGTCGGCACCTGCACCGCTGCGCTGATGCCGCTCTATTTGTTGATCGAGGCGCATGTCCTGGCCGCAGAGCGGCTGCATGGCGATGATACGACAGTGCCAGTGCTGGCCAAGACCAAGACCGATACGGGCCGGATCTGGACCTATGTTCGGGATGATCGACCTTTTGGCGGACCGGCACCGCTCGCAGCGATCTTCCATTATTCCCGCGACCGGCGGGGCGAGCATCCTGTGGGCCATCTGCGCGGTTGGAGAGGCATTCTTCAGGCTGATGCCTATGCCGGCTATAATGCCCTGTTCCATGGCGACCGCCTGCCGGCGCCGCTGACCCGCGCCCTTTGCTGGAGTCACGCGCGCCGCTATTTCTTCGAGCTGGCCGATGTCGCTGCGCAACTCAAGAAGCGCCGCAAAAAGGCCGTCATCTCGCCGTTGGCAGTGGAGGCGGTCCGCCGCATCGATGTGATCTTCGACATTGAGCGCGCTATCAACGGCAAGCCGGCACAGGAGCGCCTCGCCCTTCGGCAGGAACTCAGCGCACCGCTGGTTGCCGATCTGGAAGAATGGATGCGCGACAACCGGTCAAAGCTATCGAAGAACAGCGATGTGGCCGAGGCCATGGATTACATGCTCAAGGCATGGCCCGCCTTCACCGCGTTCCTCGATGACGGCCGCATCTGCCTCTCGAACAACGCGGCGGAACGCGCGCTCAGAGGCATAGCCCTTGGAAGAAAATCGTGGCTCTTCGCTGGTTCAGATCGTGGTGGCCAGCGCACCGCCTTCATGCTGAGCCTCATTGGCACGGCGAAGCTCAACGACATCGATCCCCAGGCCTGGCTCGCCGATGTTCTCACGCAGATCGCAGACATCCCACAGAACCGTCTCCACGAACTGCTGCCCTGGAACTGGCGCGCAAAAGACGATCAACGCAAAGCCGCCTGATCCGCGGTTCTCACCGGATGCTTACAATTCGACAGCCTTAGCCAGTCCCCGAATTCCGCACAAAAGAAGGCTGATTACCTTGACTCGTCAGACTGCGTCGAGGGCTGGCCAGATCTCAACGGCAAGCGATGCAAGGTGCTCGCTACGCTCCTCGATCTGTGCCTCCGCCCAATCTGTGCGGCCAACGAACCACTTGTTCAGGAACAGACCTGTGTGCTCGGCGAATTTCGCGCGCTTTTCGGTGAAGCTGCGATTGCCGGCGGATATGTTCAAGCCGCCGGTGATCAGCGTGAGGTTCCCCAGCGAGTTGGCCGCAGCTTCCCGGGCGATCGCTTCGGGGAAGCCGCTATAGGGAGCAAAATATCCATCTTCCGGGAAAGGCCATTCCTCGGTCCACGTCTGCGGGAGAACATGCTCGACCCACAGCCCCGCCGGTCGTTCGGGCTTCTCCGCAAAGTTTGATCGAGATGCTTTCTCTAGTTCCCATAAAATATCGACAAGCCTGGGCTGCGGCGAGATCGAATAGGCATTCTTCGACACGATTCCCGACCGAAGCTCGCGATCCCCGGGAAACCGGATGCTTGCACCATCGCGCCCCTCGAAAAAACGCCTGAAGGTCTCAAGCGTGGCACCCTCCTCATGGAAGCGGGTCGCCAGCCCCTGGAAGACGTTGTTGAGATTCTTCGTCGTGAGATCGCAGAGAGCGCGTCTTACGATATACGAATAGAGCAGCCGGGTAACCACTTCGCGGGTCTGCTTCGTCACCCCGTCAGCACCCAACTGCATGGCGACAGGATAGACCGTCGTCGTCTGCCAAGCGGCCATCTTGCGTCCGAACCAGAGGAGATCAGTATCCTCCGACCTACGCCCCTCAAGCGTCTCGTAGAGCGGTGCGTAGTGTTCCAGAAGTCTCAGTTCGTCTTCGACGTCGTCGAAACGCGGCCGCCCCTTGGGGACCGCGAAGGTACGATATTCCGCGTAGAGCTCGCGCATCGAGATCTTGCCGCCCGTCTCCGCCGCAAGCGTGTGGGCGAGGAAGTGGTCGATCCGAGGCCTAGTGGGCCTAGCGTTGGGAGCCGGCTCACGCCACCACGCGTCATCGAGCGGATCCCACAGCTTCCGGTAAAGGTCCTCAACTTGCGCACCCTGCTTCTCCGCACGGTGAAAAATGTTGTTGCGCACCAGATCCATCGCCAGCAGCGGCTCGCCCTTCGAGTTGAGCGTCTCGAAGATCACTTGCGCATCGTCGTTCTCGCCCAAACTGATGACGACGAGCTTCAGCCGGTCCAGAACGGCGTTCAGCAAAGCCTCGAGGCGGTCCGACGCGAGTTCAGCATCATCCTGATCGTCTCCGACTTGCACTTCGGCGTTCTCATCCTCTTCGGGCGGAGCGGCGTCGCTCGGACCATTCAGCAGGAACTCCTCAATCCATTTCGTGAAGAGGAAGTATGCACGGAACGCTGGAAACTGGGTATTCTTCGGAACGGTCGTCCCCCAGAACAGCATCCTATATTTCGAGACGACGGCCCCGTAGTCCAGGTCCATCAGGTCATGAAAGAGCGCCCGATCTGAAGGAGTCGGGGTCAGCTTGAAGCGAGTAAGCGGATCGGTGTCCTTGCTCTTCGTGTTATTGAAGAGATACCCATTCACATGGTCGATGAAGTCGGCAAACTCGTGCCGCCGGGCGACTTCTCGAAGGGCTACAAGGAAAAGCTGAAACGTGGTCAGGCGCTGCTGCCCGTCGACCACCTGCACCACCGGCGTCTTGCTGATCTGCGAACCGATGTCGACGGGCGCGATGATAAGGGCGCCCATGTAGTGCTCGAACCGGCTCTCACCGGCAAGAACCTCCGCTGCCTTGGCCTGCACGTCCTCCCAGAACGGTAGAAGACGGTGTTCCGCCCATTGATACTTCCGCTGATACAAAGGAACGATGAACCGACGGTCCTCCTTGAGGACGGATTCCACCTTGTGGTCGTCGGCATCCATGGGAATTTCAACTCCTGCTCAATTCATTCTTCTATGACTTCGCACGGCACGTTTGACGAGAGCGAAATCTGACTGGTTATAAGGGTCGCGGTTGCCGCCTCGACAAGTTTCGGGATAGCTCCAAATCTCCTTCGGCGCGCCATTCGTCGACCACCTTGGCGCTGCTTGCTAGCGCAGCCTTGGCCGCCTGCACCCTTACACGTGCCGCTTTCAGCGCGGAGTCGCCAGATGCGACCAGCTCGCGCAAGGAGCTTGCATGATACTTCTTAGAAGCGCGCGCATGATCGCGTGCTCGCGCACGCGCGCGAGTCACGACCGCTCGTAAGGCAATTCGCCAGCGGATCGACAGCAACAAGCAGCCTCGGGAATCCGCACAGATACACACGCGATCGCGCCCGTGGCGTCCGCGCACGCTCGCGCCGCCCAACTGCCTCTCCACCGGAATGGACTTCGAAATGGAGTGACCTATGGAAAATGAGATTGACCTGACCGGCGTCGATCCGGCCCGCTGGCCTGAGATCCGACGCCGCGTCGCCATCCTTGACGAGTATGTGAAGCTGTGGCGCCCCGCGGAAGCAGTCCGCAAGGAATACGCCAAGCGCATGGGTGTGGCGCTGTCGACCTTCATGGCCATCGCGCGCATCTGGCGCGAGAACCGGTCGGCATCCGCCTTACCGGGCGCGCGCGCGAGCAACAGCCTACCCACCGCCCGCCGGATCGACCCCATGTCAGTGGAGATCATGCAGCAGGCGATCGCTGACATCGGGCCGTCGTCGCGCCGCGTGGACGTGCTGAAGGAGGTGGAACGTCGCTGCATCGCCGCCGGCGTCACCAAGCCTTCGAATTCGACGATCACCAACCTGCTGGACAAGATGCGGGCGGCGGCGAACGCGACGACCGAATTCGCCCCCGAGATCCTCATCGACGAGTGCGCTGTGAAGCTGCCCGCCGTCCACGGCGGCGACATATACATGCCGCATGTACTCGTCGCGGTGGCTCTGCCACAGGGGACGATTGTCGCCGCCGATATCGGCGACGGGCCGGACGATCCGCCTTCGGTCGCGCGCCTCGCCGAACGTCTGGAGGCAGCCTTTCCAGGGACCGGGGTTGGTCTGCCCATTCGTGCGCCCCACCTCGATTCGATGGAGCGGGCGGTGATCGGCGCCACCGACGCAGCCAATCCGACGCTCCGCCGGGTGCTCGGCGCCCAGCTGGACGGTCTGGGACTGGTCTACCAGGAGTCGAAGGCGCGTCCCACAACCGCGCTCGTGCGGTCGAGGAACAGCTCGACCCTCAGCAAGGACGATGTGCACCGCGCGATCTGGTCGGCCATCGAAGCCCACAATGCCGCGCGTCCAGCGCTTCCGGGGTTCGCATCGGTCGGTGCCGACAGCGGATTCACTCCTGCCGGGCGATGAACTTCAGGATTCGCATTGTGATCGGGGCTGGTCTATCGGCACCGTCCGCCACGCTCTGCGCCATCACCTCGGCATTGTGCTTCGCGACCTCGACCTCGATCGCCGTAGTGGCCTCCGCATCCGTGTGGGTCAGGCTGCCATCCGCGATCTCATCCGTGTCCGTCCGGGCTGGCCAGATCCTGAGATCGCCGATCGTCGTCCCGGCGACGATGCGTAGGTAACGACCGTAGCGCCGTGGACCGATGATCAGTTCGAAGGGAATGCCCTTCTCAGCGGAACGGAAGTCCGATCGCGCTTCCTGCCACGCCGGTTCGTCGTCACCGATGATGACGTCGACGCGCTCGGACTTGTCGGCCCATGGCATTCCAGGAATCTCGTTCCGGTTGATCCGGTCAAGAGCGTCGGCCGCGGCCCGGCGATATGCACCCCTGCTGTCGCGCACATCGCCCACGCTGAAACCGAGGATGAACCGTGCCGTCCTGTCCACGACCGCGAAGACGACGTGGTGCCGGCCGTCAGGCCGGACAAGGTTGCATGCCACGGCGTCGAGACCTGGCCGCAACCCGACCAGCTCCTCGGCACGGAGGCGACGCTTCTCACGCTCGATCATCGTGCGGAGCGTGTTGAGGTGGGGGAGCTTCATTCCCTCAAGTGACGGATCGACCTGAATCAGCCCGGCGATGGCTCCCACCTTCATTTTAGAATTGGCACCGACGATGCGTGGCAGCAGCGCCTGGATGCGATTGACCGCCTCCCCGCTCAAGCGCGGCCCTTTGCGCCCCGGCTTCTTCACATAAGTGCCGAGCGACGCGAGCGTCGGATCCGCCCGCCACGCGGACGCGATTTCATAGAATCGACTGACGGCGACGTCGGCTTGCTCAGCGGCTTCAGCAGCTGTGAGTTCGCCCGGCTCTTCAGTCCAGCGCCTTAGAACCGCAATCCGCTGTAACGCCGCCTCCCGACGATCGGACGCCATGCCGGCCCATAGGGTGAGTTCGTCCGCATTCGGCGCGCGACCAAGCGCAGGCCGCAGTTCCCCATCTGGATCGAGCTTGGCTTCATCGGCTTCCATCGCCTGCGCGGCGGCGGCGCGATCGCCGGAATCATCTTCGGGACTGGTCATATCGAGGGCATATTAGGCGCCCATAATTAATACAACATAAATCCATACTGGTCATTGTATCGTAACTCATACAGCATATATCCGTAATTACTACCGAACAATCTCGTAATCGGTGATATGGGAGTATGTATGAGCGAACTCAAGAACCTGTCCGAAAGCCCCGAAGCTGAAATGCGCCGTTCGACGTGGCAGCGCGTGCGCATGCATCGCATCGGTGATCGCCACCTCGACACCGTCGAGCTGACCGTCGTCCTCAAGGACAAGGCCAAGCAGCGGGAGGCTTTGCGCCGCCGCGCCATCTGCAAGCTGATGGATTACTACAGCATCCCCAACACGGCGAGCGCTATCGCCGCTGCGATCGAGCGCCTCTGGACGCCTCGCGTATACAGCGACCTCGGCGCTCCTCCTCATCCGTCCACAATCGTCCGTTGGCGGAAGCTCGCCGGACCGGGTGCCAACAATCTCGCCAACCTCATGAGCGTGCGCCGTCAGCGCCGCGGTTCGAACTGAGGGAGGCCGGGAACATGACCTATCGCCGCAAGAACCCCGTTCGCCGTCACACCTCCTCCAAGCAAAGCATCCCTTTCGCACTCAACCAGAACAACGCGATCGTCCACTCGGTCATGCATCACTACGCGCTGCTCTATACTCAGGGCACGCTCCGCTCCGTGCGCCGTGGACACGACCTCGTGCTCCGCGAGCTGCATAACATCAATACGGCACCCTGCGCGAACAACGGCCCTATGCCGACCATGGGGACGATCCTTCGGACTCCGTGCTACAGCACATTCCTCCGCCTGGTTCGCAGCATGGAATGCGAGATCCAGGCGTCCCGCCTGGCGAACATTCACCGTGCCTTCCCGCAATCGGTCAGGGAGGCACGCTAAATGGTGCTACACCCCAACCACCGATATCGCGGCAGCGCTGACCCATGGTCGCGCTGCAGCATCCTGCCCGCGGTCAATACGCTGCCGAACCTCACCGACCCGTCCGTCCGTCCGAACCGTCGGCGCCTCCGTCGCATCACCGAGCAGTGGCTGCCGATCGGGGAAGGCGACGTGGTCGCCCGCTACACCGTGTTCCGTCACGGCGGCCATCAGCGCCCGATCATCGGCCGAGGCGGCAAGCACCTGCGCTTCCGCTTCCCTTCGACGAAGACCAACACGACCCAGTTAGGGGAAGGCAAGGGCGAGGCCTTCCTTGCCCTTCACAACGAAGTGTGGAGCGAAGTCGCCGACTATGAATGCCATCCGGGCGAGTTCGAGGTCATGGTCGGGGGGAAGCGGAAGCGCTATCGCCTCGATGCCATCCGCATGTTCCGCGACGGGACCGTCGAAGTCATCGAGTGCAAGCGGACTTCAAAGGATCTCAGCGACGTGGAGTATCGCGAACTCCTCGCGGTGATCGCCGAGATCTGCCGCAGCGTGGGATGGAAGTTCCGCGTCCTCTATCTGCGTGACATCAAGGGTCCCCGCGCCCGTCAGATGAACGTGTGGGGTCTCTACTGCCGCCGCTCGATGTTGCTCACCCCGGGTGAGGAGCGCATCGCGAAGCGCTTGGTCGGCAATGGCGCCGCCGTCGAATGGGGCGATCTGCGCGACCGCCTCGCTCCCACCGACCCGCTGCGCGGCGACGCCGCCATCGAACGCATGCTCGCTCGCGGCACGCTGTCGACCGATCTGGACGTCAAGTTCAAGTCCGGCACAGTGCTGACACCGCTCAAGCCCTTCACCGGCCAGTCGGAGATCCGCGTTTGAGCGGGGGCGAGGAGAAGCCCAAGCCCGTCATGTCTTGGAATCTCGATATCGAGCCAGGCGACGAGGTGAAGCTGTTCCGCGTCCCATACATATTCGAACGCGTCGATCCCGACGATGTCGTCACCTTTCGTCCGCCATCGGACCGCAAGGGCGGCGACTTTATGATCGAGACAGCGGACGGCCAGATGCGGAAGCCGACCACCAGCGAGGTCGGGCTGATCTGGGCCGAAGGCAATCTGCAATTCGTCGAGGCCGCTCTCGGCACAGCCGCCCGGCGGTTCGCCCGCCAACAGAAGAAGGACATATCGCAGGCGAAGGCGGAGGATGAGGAGGCCCCTTTCAAGGTCGCATTGCTGCGCCTGTTCGACAACAGCAGCTTCACGAAGTCCGATAACAGCATCAACCTTTTCATGAAGGCCGCCTTGGCGATCCCTGAGATCGCCGCGATGGAGGGCGCTCGCGAGGTCGCCCCAACCACGTTCCGCCGCTGGCTGCGCGAACGGGGCACGAAGGGTGCCCGCAAGGTCTGGGACTGCGTCGACATGACCGGCCGGATGCCGCGCACATGGACGATCCCGCATCCAATCGAGATCGTGATGTACTGGGCGATCCGTGCGACGCACGTCCGCGGTGACATCCAGAAGAACTATGACCGCTACGTTGCGGACATCTACAAGATCAACAACGGCAAGCCGCTCAACCGCAACTTCTGCGTCGATCCGAGTGGCGAGGATGACCCCTGCGAGCGTCCAGCCGAATATCCGGTGCCGGCCAAACCCTACAAGGCGATCAGCTACAAGCGCTTCTGGCGCATGTGCCGCGCGCTCAAGTCCACCGGCTACAAGGCCAAGACCAGCCCGCATGCTGCCTATCAGCTGTTCGGCGGTGGCGGCGAGAGTGAACTCGCAACCCACCTCGGCGCCTTCTGCTGGATGGACGATACACCCATCCCCCGCATCTACTTCTTCGATGAAGAGACCGGCATCAACATCGGGCAGTGCACGCTCACCCTGATGATCGAAGCGCTGTCACGCGTCATCGTCGGCTGGCACCTAAATATCGGCGCCGCATCGTCCTCGTCGGTGCTCAACACAGTCCTGCATGCCAACCGCCCCAAGCATGCAATCGTGACAGAGGATATCCTCGAAATCGACCCTGACTGCGTGTGGTTTCGCCTCAAGCCTGGCGTCATTGGTTTCGACAACTCCACGGCGAATCACGGCCGCTCTGTCGAGGACGTGCTGTCGGATGCCTACATGGGCACCTTCTTCGCAGGTAGCGACATGCCACGTGACAAATCCCCCATGGAGAGGGTCATCGGCACCGTCCTCGATATGGCTGTCAAGCAGGATCCGGACGCCAATTACGACATTGCGCGCATGCGCCGCTACAAGTTCAACGCCATGACCGGCGGTGTCGACACGGATGAACGCGAGTTGATCCCCATGTCGTTCCAACGCGGCATGCGGATGATCGATCAGGCCGTCATGACCTGCAATGTCACGCGACACAAGGCGCACGATAGTCGCCCGCCCGGGCTTGTTTGGGCTCAGAAACTGCAGGGCCGCGATCTCGACAAGCTGGTGGATGAAGAACGGTTCGCCGACTCCATCGGCGACGTCGATTTCGAAATGGAGATGACCAGCTCCGGCATCGACAGGTTCAGCCGTCACTACACGCCGGGTGCCGTCGACATGACCCGCATCATCAGGGAGTTCAACGACGGCGTTCGGCGCGCAAAGGACGACATCGGCTTCGACCGTAGGCCCAACACGGACGACCGGAAGAAGCACAGCCATCGCGTGAAGGGCAAATACAGTCGCGAAGACATCGGTCTCGTAAAGGTCTGGAATCCCTACCACGAGCCTCCGCAGTGGGAACATTTCCACTGCACGGATCCCTCCGTCCATGGCATGCCGCTGTGGCTGCACGAGCGCTGTCTGGAACTCGCCAAGCAGGAGGCGCTGGAATATTGCACGCCGGAGCAGCAGTCCTACGTTCGCGCCCGGCTCTTCGAGCAGTGGGCCGACGTCAACGAAAAGTCGGCGGCGCGCGAGCGGCAGGCCATAGGCAAGGCCGTTAATGACCCGGCGGTTAAGAAGCACTTCGCCAAGTATGTCGTGGTCAGGGACGAGGATCCGCCTGAGCCGGTCGAAGTCGGCCCTGAGCCGAGCACTTTTGTCGAGCACGGCTCTGCCGTGGGCAAGCGGTTGGACGCCCACATTCCGACGCCGCGCCAGAAGCCCAAGCCGACGAAGAAGGTGGCGAAACTAACCCAGACCGAGGAGCCTCCTGTCGCGGTTCCGCCCGAAATGCCTGCCGTAGAGACAGTCGGCCGGCGTGGGCGCCCGCCGAAGGTCAAGTCACAGCAGGCTTCTCAGGATCAGGCTGCCCCCGATGGCGGGGACGGCCAGGCGCCCGAACTGCCACAGTTGCCCACCTATATCAGCCGTCGCGACAAACGCCTCGGCAGAACAAATGCCGCCCCGCGCGATGCCGGGACGCACCACCAGTCGGCCGAACGGCCCGACCAACGGGGGTCGTCCGGCCCCCGTTCCATGAAATGGGGAGATGACATTTGACCCGTAATACCAATGCAAACACCGCCGCCATCCAGACTGACGACACCGCCAAGGTCGAGCCCGGTCTGCCCACGCCCCGCCTGCCACGTCGCGAACGGCCGAAGCGCACCGCTGACCGCCGTGATGCCGGCCAGCCGCGCACCGGCGCGTCCGTGCCGGTCGAGGCCATGCCGGACCCGGCGATCGACGCCGCCTCCGACAGTCAGGAAATCTCGCCTGTCTCGCTGGCGGATGCCTCGCCGGCATCCTCCGTTCAGGAAGATACCGTCGATACCTCGAGCATCGAAACGCCCGATGACGACATGACTGCCGACGGCATCGTGACTGCGCTCGGTGAGGAAGATGGCTTCAACGGCTCGGACTTGGTGATCGCCGAGGAGCAGCCCGCAGAGGAAATGAAGCTGTCGCCGCAGATGAAGGACGCGTTCCTTCGCTTCCGCAACAGCAAGGCCGGGCGCCGCTCGCCGTTCGTCGCCCGCGCCATGACGAAGCTCATGCGGATCCGGCTTCCCTATCCCCGCCAGATCCAGGGGATGAACGAACTGGAGGAGTTGCGGCTCCTGGGGATGGAGATGCGCGGCGAGCAGCAGCTCGCCATCAACATCTTCGAGCGCACCGGAACCGGCAAGTCGACGCTCGCCGAGCAATTCAAGCTCATGTCCAACCTCGATGCACCAGCAGGCACCATGCCGGTTTGCCACGCCCGCATGGGGACCAGCGGCACGGCGCGCGATCTGATGGTCGCCATCATGGGCGAGGTCCAGGACGGCTTCGCCACCGCGGGTAACGAGCACTCGCTCCGCCGCCGCGCCATGCGGGCTCTGGACGAGGCAGGTGTCCAGCTGCTCATCATCGACGAGACGCAGCACAGCGGTCAGAAGACGGGCTTCAGCAAGGAGGTCACAGCCGAGCTGAAGATCATGCTCGATACTGGCCGGGTGCCAATCGTGCTGCTCGGCACCGAGAAGGCCGTCCCGATGATCGCCGCCGACCGCGAACTCTCCGGCCGGATGTTCGCCCCGTGCCGTCTGTCCCCGTTGGACATGGACAGCGACGACGACTTCGAAATCTGGACCGGTCTGCTGAAGGGACTCGATGCCCGCCTCGTGTCAGACGGCATCCTCGCGCAGCCCGTGGGCCTCGACAACGAGGATATCGCGGACGCCCTCGGCGAGGCGACGGAGGGCATCATCGGCCAGCTCATGCGCGTCATGCTGACGGCCGTGCGCAACATCGCGCGTGACGAGCGCGATGTCATGACGGTCGACGACGTCGTCCAGGCCGTCGACTCTTGGTCGCTCGAGCTCAAGTTCGCCAAGACGAACGCGCTGAAGGATCTGTAATATGAGCGGGGACGAGACCATCGCGGCGCCGCTGACGACGTCGTTCGGCACCTTGCTCAGGGAAGTCGCCGGCGAACTAGCTGCAACTCGCTCGCGCGTCCCGTCCCCGCCACGCACACGCAAAGACTGGCGTCGGCTGCGCACCGGCATTCGTGTGAACCCCACCGAGTCGCTGCGCAGCCTTACCTACCGCTCCTGCGCGATCAATGACCTGCCCAACAGCTGGGGCCTCCTCCAGCATTTGGGGCTGCATCATCGCAACCAGGTTCTGGTCGCGGAGGGCGACGACGTCGAAACCGCCCAGCTTGCGCATGCAATGCGGATTGCGGATCACGATGTGCTCTTCCGCCGATATGACGACCTCGGGCGCGACCACCGTTCTTTCTTCGGTCTCGATGTCCATCAGCAGGGCCTCGAGAACCGGATCCGCAGTTTCTCGCCAGCCGCGTTCCGCGCTGACGCAGCCAAGCGGTCTGGCCACGACGATCGAGCCTATGCCTTCCACCGCGCGACCTGGGAACTGCGCGCCATTCCGTTTTGCCTCGAACATTGGGACATGCTCCAGGATAAATGCTGGTGTGAGGGAGAAGGCGTCATCCAGCGCTGGACCCGCACCGCGTCCCACCTCCACGAGTGCGACAAGTGCGGCGATCCGCTCGCGAGTCTCGAGTCATACCCCGTCCCGGATGACATGCGTCCAGCATTGGGCGTGCTGACGGCCCTCGTCGATCCCATTGCCTCAAATAGGGAAGCGGCAGCGAAAGCCCTCCCAGAAGCGATCCGCGATGCCGACCGCAGCAAGATCTTCTACGCTGTCAGGCGCCTCGCGGATACGATAGACCCCGAAGCGAAGACGCGCCCGATCGATGCTCCACGGGAGAGGCTGCACGGACTGTGGCGAGCGTGCACGGCCTTGATCAATTGGCCTGAAGGGTTCGGCGAGATCACCGACCTCGCCGTGTCTGAAGGCCAACGGAACAGGATCCGGAAGGCATGGCTGGAAATCAGCGATGCCACAGCCTCCGCAGACAGGATGAATGCTGAGCGTCAGGCAGGGCTTCGTCGGAAAAAGGCAGCCAAGGGAGCGCTTTCCCGGCGGGAGGCGCTCAAGCTCGCGAATTCTCTGAAGCCCGTCGGCATCCGGCCTGCTACAGAGATCGCACGCCTATCGACCGAGGTTCTGATGTGGGCGTGGGATGAGGGTCACTTCACGCAGCACCGACGGGCTCACGGTCCACGCGAGCTTCCGGCTTTCGATCGTGTCGAGCTCGTCCACTTCAGCGATATGTGGTCCAAGCGGGTTTCGCCATCGTCGCTGGCACACGAACTCGGCATATCACTCCATGGTGTAGAGCAGTTCGCAGCGCTCGGCATCATCCCCGCAAACGCTCCTGCCATCCCGAACAGCGGCCCTCATTTCTATCCAGAGGACGTCGAGGACTTTTACACGAAGTTCGAAGAGCTGGTGGCAGAGCGTGTCGCTACCGCAGAGACAATCGAAGACCCCGTCACCTTGATACATGCCATGAAGCATGTGAGTGGCCGCCCTAAGCCGTGGGGGCCCGTCATAAAGATGCTGCTCGGCGGTGAGATGGGTTTCGAGGTCAGCAAGAACCGGCGCGTCGCCGATAGCATCCTGATCTCCGCATGGGATATCAAGGTGGTGAAGCGCCTCCATTTCGATCGCGACCGATTCAAAATCGCCTTCTCCCCCGAAATCATTCAGAATGATGCGATGAGTCTGCTCAATGTCGCGGCCGGTGCCGGCCGGGTCCTGAATGGTCTGCCAAGCAGGGGCGTGAACCCGAAGTTCTACCGCGTCGCCGACGTCGAAGAGCGCGCCCGGAAGTTCGTCACGCTGCCGGAGCTCGCTCTCGTTTTAGGCATGATGCCCGCCGACGCGTATTACTGGCTGGAGGATCAGCATTTGACCGAGACCATGCCGGGCCTCTGGAACAGGGAAGTTCTGGATGTTATCGGGCAGCTCCTGGGCGAAACCCAAGACGCCAAGAAGTCCTGAGATTAATAGCGATGCCAAAGGCAAAGCGGGGCGCTCCGGCAAACGCTGTTCGCCTCCAGCTGAGCCACTTTACCTGTCCAGAAAATCACAGTTGAGCCACTTATGCTGGAAAGAGCGAAAATGGCTCAAACGGAAATATCTTGACTTTTCAATGTTGTTAGCTGAGCCACTTTTAACGACATTCCGACAATCTGTTCGCGTGGCTGCGACTCTCATTTGCATCATCGACCATGGCAGCCGGGCATGCCGGCCGATGGACTCGCGCGGGCGATTGTCGGCCTGACGGGATTTATCCCTTGCCTTGCCCCATCGGCTTCCGGCATGCTGCCACGACAAAATTATTTTTGGCTCGTTGGGCGCCTATAAACATCCTGAAAATCAGGCACATGCGCCTTAAATGATGCGAAGATGAAGATCCGGCGCCGTGCTTGTCTTCAATCTTGCATCCAACTGTCTTGATAGCGCCATATCAGCCCTTTCGACGAACGAATAAACGTTGAAAAGGGGTTTGTTTTCATCATGTTAAACCGATTCACTCGGGCGACACTGCTCGCCGGGGCCGCACTTGCTTGCCTGAGCGCGCCGACCCTCTTCGCCCAGACCGCCACGCCCGATGCGACCGCCGCTGCCGACACGCCGGGCGACGCCGGCCTTGGCGAAATCGTCGTCACCGCGACCAAGCGTGAAACCAATCTTCAGGAAACGCCGATCTCCATGGCGGTGATGAGCACGGAGGCGCTCAAGGATCGCCACGTCTCCAGCCTTTACGATCTGGCCGATGGCGCCGTACCCTCGCTGCGCATCGCGACCTTCGAAGCGCGCCAGTCCGCGCTGACCATCGGTATTCGTGGCATCGTCCCGCTCGACGCCAACCAGCCCGCCCGCGAACAGGGCGTCGGCATCTATGTCGACGGCGTTTACATGGGCCGCCAGCATGGCCTCAACGCCGCGCTATTCGACGTCGAGCGCGTCGAAGTGCTCAAGGGTCCGCAGGGCACCCTGTTCGGCCGCAATACCGAAGGCGGCGCGCTCAGCATCGTCAGCAAGGCGCCAACCGGCGAATGGGGCGGCCGCGTGGAAGCGGGCGCGGGCAATTATGGCGGCCGCAACGCCAATGCCCATATCAACCTGCCTTCGATCGCCGGCTTCTCGGTCAAGCTGGACGGCGTGATCCAGCATCAGGACGCCACCACCAAGAACCCGATGGCGGGTCAGGCCGGCTTCAACTATTATAACCGAAAGGGCCTGCGCGCCGCGGTTCGCTGGCAGCCGACCAGCAGCATCACCAACGACTTCTCCTATGATGTCGCGAAGGACGAAAATACGCCCTTCTACAGCCAGCTGCTGAACTACAACCCCAATGGCTGCGCCAACGGCACCCAGGCATCGCATGCCGCCTGCACCCTGCCCGGCACCGCCTACACCAACCTGACCGGCGGCCCGGTCAAGCCGCTGATGCCCGGCGTGGTCGTAAACGGCGACACCCGCATGAAGACCGCCGACATCGGCGTGCCGCAGCAGGTCAGCGTCGACAAGACCCACGGCTTCACCAACATGCTGAAGTGGGAAGTGTCGCCGCAGATCGAACTGCGCTCCATCACCGCATGGCGCGGCGTGGACGCCACCCAGTGGGACAATAGCGGTGGCGCCCATCGTCCGCCGCTGGTCAGCCCGGCCCTTGGCAGCACCGCTGCCGGCTGCACCGCTGCCGCACCCTGCGCCTTCAGCCGCTACAGCCTGGCCGACCTGCGCCAGCGCCAGTTCAGCCAGGAACTTCAGGCCGTCGGCACCTTCGGCAATATCGATTATGTCGCGGGCCTGTTCTACTTCAACGAACATGTCAGCGATGACGCCGCCACCCCCAGCTCGATGGGCGCGGTCGCCATCCGCAACGCAGCGGGCGCCATCACCGGCTATAATTATGTCACCATCCCCTTCTGCACCGCCTCCACCCCGGCCTTCGTCGGCTCGGCGGTCAATGGCTGCTCGATCGATCGCGCTTCGGAAGTCTGGTCGAAAAGCTATGCCGGCTATGGTCAGCTGACCTGGAACGCCACCGACGCGCTGCACATCACCGTCGGCGGCCGCTACACGCACGACAAGAAGAAGGGCGTGCTGCATTATTCGCGCAATGTGAATTACGACACCAACCCGCCTGCCGCCAGCGTCGGCTACCAGCCGCTCGATGCCAGCTGGAACCGCTTCAACCCGATGGCGACCGTCGCCTATGACGTCAGCAACGACCTGCACGTCTATGCGAAATATGCGACCGGCTATCGCGCCGGTGGCGCCAGCTCGCGCACGTCCAACTATCAGGCCTTCGATCCTGAAGACGTGAAGTCCTACGAAGTCGGCCTGAAGTCGGACTTCTGGAACAACCGCGCCCGCTTCAACCTAGCCGGCTACATCATGGACCGCAAGGACAGCCAGGTGGACATCAGCTCCATCCAGTTCGTCGGCGCCAGCAGCTTCAACAACCTGGTCACGATCAACGCGCCCGGCACCACCAAGATCCGCGGGATCGAGGCGGACCTGACGGTGAACCCGATCGAAGGTCTGACGCTGAACGCCTCCTACGCCTACACCTATACGAAGATCCCGCCGGTGCTGATCACTGCGACCGCCGCAGCCGGTGGTTCGACCAGCGTCTATCAGAATTTCTACATCGTGTTCACGCCGCGCAACGCCGCGAGCGGGTCGATCGACTATGCCGTGCCGGTCGGCGGCGGCGACACGAAGCTGAAATTCCACTTCGACGGCAATTATTCGCAGGCCACCCAGGCCTTCGACCAGTTCGTCACGAAGAATGACAGCTCGCTGATCTTCAACGGTCGCGTTTCGCTGGCCGATATCGGCACGGGCAACGGTCGTAACCTGACGCTCAGCCTGTGGGGCCGCAACCTGTTCAACGAACAATATGTGTTCCGCCGCGACCCGTCGAACAGCCTGCCGGCCGCACCGACCAGCAGCGTGACCAGCGGCAGCATCGCCAATGTGCTGGGCGACTATGGCAACTTCAACGCGCCGCGCACCTACGGCGTGGAAGCCAGCTTCAAATTCTAATCCTTCGGGACCAGTAATATCAAGAAGCCATGAGACTGACTCATGTGGAGCGTTCCCCGGCGTAGGCCGGGGTCCAGTCCACGCTCTGAACTGGACCCCGGCCTGCGCCGGGGAACGCTGAGCCATAGGTTTCCATCATTGCTTGTTGGTATAATGTGCTCTGAACCGGCGTGGCGGCCAACCGCCACGCCGGTTTTTTATGTGGAAAAGGTCATGACGATACGCAGGCCCGGTCCTGCATCTTCCAACGTCAGGGCGCCGCGATGCAGCCGCACGATCGCATCGGCCAGCGGCAGGCCCAGCCCATGGCCCTTGCTATGCCGGCTGGCGTCGGTCCGGCCGAACCGCCGCATCACCAGCGCCCGCTGATCCGGCGCTATGCCCGGACCATTATCCGCGATCGCCAGCCTGATCCCCGAACTCGCCTGCTCCAGCGACACCCGCACATCCGCCCCCATGGGCGTATGGCGCACCGCATTTTCCAGCAGGTTGACCAGCATCTGCGACAGCAATTGCCGATCGCCTTCCAACCGCGCCGGCTCGTTCAGAATGATGGCGATGCGCTGGTCCCTCTCCGCTGCCGCCGGCCGGACCATCTCGACCATCTCCTCGACCAGCTGGTCAAGCGCGATCGGCCGGAACCCGGCCCGGCGCGCACCGCTTTCGATTTCGGCAATGCGCAGCATCGCCCCGAACATCGCCAGCAGCTCGTCCGCCTGCCCGATCGCCAATTGCAGCGCATCGCGCACCGGCTGCGCCACCTCCCGCTGCTCCAGCAACGCCAGTTCGCCGCGCAACCGCGCCAGCGGCGTGCGCATCTCATGCGAGATATCGTTCGACACGTTGCGCACTTCGGCCATCAGCTGGCCCATGCGATCCAGCATGCGATTGAGCGCGCCGGCCTGCCGATCGAACTCACCGCCATCCCCGACCAGCGGCACGCGGCGGCGATATCGCCGTCGATGATCGATTCGGCAGTCAGGCGCATCTGCTCGATCCGTTCGCCGATCAACCGCCGGAACAGCAGCAGCCCGGCCAGCACGACCACCACGATCGCCCCGAAACCCGCAATATAAATGCGCCGCCGCATCGCGAAATAATCATCGATCGGTTCGGTCTCGGCGAACACCGCCAGCCGCACCCCCTGCCCCAGGTCGCGCACCAGCACCCGGCCGGCGCTCAGCCCCTCGATCCGGTCGCGCCGGTCCAGCGCGGAAAAGCCCAGCGGCAACGGCCGGGTGAAGCGCACATTTCCCGCAATCCTCCGCCCCTGCGCGTCGGTCAGCAACATGCCAAGGTCGGCCGTGTCGCGCTCGCGCGCCATATCGGCGATCCGCGCCTGCCATTCCGCCTGGTCGAACGCCGCGCCCACCGGGGCGATGGCATGGCTTTCCGCCTCGACCCGCTCGTCCACCAGCGCCGTGACCATGGACAGCGTCGCAAAGAAGGTACCCAGTCCCGCCGCCATCGTCACGGTCAGGAACAGCGCCAGAAAAGCGATGGTCAGCCCGCGCAACGATTGCGGCCGCCACCTCATGCGCGCAGCAGATAGCCCATGCCGCGCTGCGTACTGATCGGATCGTCGCCATGCTCGGTCAGCTTCACGCGCAGATGGCGGATATGGGCATCGACCAGATTGGTCGTCGGCATGAAGTCCAGCCCCCAGATCCGCTCGATCAGCATCGGCCGGGTGACGATCGTCCCCGCATTGCGCGCCAGCTCCAGCAACAGCTTGAATTCGGTCTGCGACAGGTTGAGCGGCCGTCCGTTCCGCCAAGCGCGCAGGCGCGACGGGCTGATGGTGATATCCCCGGCGCTCACCGTGTCGGATGGCTGGTCGGTCGTGCGGCGGGCGCGGACCAGCGCATTGACCCGCGCGTTCAATTCCAGCGGATCGACGGGCTTCACGACATAATCGTCCGCCCCCGCATCGAACCCTTCGACCTTGTCGAACACCTGCCCCAGCGCGGTCAGCATCAATACGGGCACGTTCATGCCCCCTTCGCGCAACTGGCGCAGCACGGTGATCCCGTCCACGCCCGGCATCATCCAGTCCAGGATGACGATATCGAACGCCTTCTGGCCGATGATCGCCAATGCACCCAGCCCGTCGTCGGCGGTTTCCACCTGATGCCCGAACTGCGTCAATTGCTCGGCCAGCTGCCGCTGCAACTGCCTGTCATCCTCGGCCAGAAGAACATGCATGCCCATGAAATTAATCGATCCGATTCCAAGCGAGTGACTGTCACCCGCAGGATAGTGCCCCCCGCCGCCAATGACCATCCCGCGACAGCCTTCCTTCTCGACTTGTCGCCGGTCCCCCGTCTAAGAAGGACGCATGATGAAGCTGTTCATTGGCAACAAGGCCTATTCGAGCTGGTCCCTGCGCGGTTGGCTGGCCTGCAAACTCTCCGCCCTCCCTTTCGAGGAAGTGGTCGTCCCCCTCTATGATGAGGCGTGGGAGAAACGGCGGGAGGGCGACGAGTTCGCCCCCTCCTCCGGCAAGGTGCCGATCCTGTGGGATGGCGACGATGTGGTGGTATGGGACAGCCTGGCCATCGTCGAATATCTGAATGAAAAGACGGATGGCGACCTGTTCTGGCCGACCGATCCCGCCGCCCGAGCCATGGCCCGGTCCATGGCTGCCGAAATGCACAGCAGCTTCGCCGCCCTGCGCCGCGAGCACAGCATGAACATCCGGCAAATCTACCCCGCCACGCCCCCGTCGGACGCGGTGGCGCAGGATCTTGCCCGCCTCATGCAGCTTTGGGCGCAGGCCCGCGCACGTCACGGCGGCGAAGGCGACTTCCTGTTCGGGGCGTTCGGTGCCGTGGACGTGATGTTCGCGCCCGTCGTCACCCGCCTCATCACCTATCAGCTGCCCGTCGCCCGCTTCGCCGAAGCCTATATGCGCGCCGTGATCGCCCATCCCTGGATGCAGGAATGGATCGGCGGCGCCCAGGCGGAGGATTGGGTGATCGACCGGTTCGAAATCCCCCCGCAGGCGGTGTAACGCCCATGAGCGATACGCCCGAAATGCCCAAGGAGGCCGCGAAGGAGGAGCGCGCAGCGGAAGCCGCCGCGATTCGCCGCCGCTGGATCACGCTGGGCGAAGTGCTGGCGGTGCTGGCCGTCTCCATTTCCGCCCTCACCCTCTATCTCAATTGGGCGGACAAGAAAGATGAGCGCGCGGACAAGGCGGCCGAACGCGCCGCCGAAAGCCGCAAGGCGTCCAGCCGCGCCGCCATCCTGATCCTGAACGCCGAATCGGTGAAGGATGATCGGATCGCGCTCAAAACCGCCGATCCCGACCAGCTGATCCAGAGCCAGACCATCATCTTCCCCCGCGCGCTCGGCATCGCGCCGGTCGACACCACCGGCGACCCGCGGATCGAGGCCGGCTGGTTCGAAAGCGCGCTCAAGAAAGCGCGGGCCAAGGCGAAGCTGCCCGACGACAGCGTGGGCGACGAACGGCTGCCGATCGTCATCACCACCCGGTTCGTGGTGGGCGGCGACGCGCATGAAAATGTCGCGCTCTACGATATCGGCTATGGCATCAAGGGCGGCTGGATCGCGGGGCACAGCGTGGCGCTGCGCGGCATTTCGCGGGTCGCAACCGTCAAGGCCGACGCCGCCCAGCCAAGCGCCGATGCGCGCTGGGCACGCCTCACCAAAAGCTGAAGTTCACGCCCTGAAACCCGAAACCCGCTTGTGTTACGCCCCTGAAACGGCTGGAAGGCAAGGCGCAGGGTTGCACATGATAAGGATAAGACGGGCGCCATGAGCGTGTTGGGATCGATCGACCTCTTCCATGCCGTGGCCGGGCTGCTGGTCGGCGTGCTGGTGGGCGTCACGGGCGTCGGCGGCGGATCGCTGATGACACCGCTGCTGGTGCTGATGTTCGGCGTCAGTGCCAAGACCGCCGTGGGCACTGACCTGCTCTTCGCCGCCCTGACCAAGATCGTCGGGTCCGCCGTCCATGGCAAGCGCGACACGATCGAATGGCCGATCGTCCGGCGCATGGCTGCGGGCAGCGTACCGGCCGCGCTCGTCACGTTGGTCGTCCTGGGATGGATCGGCGATGTCGGCAAGTCGACCGAACATATCATCCTCATTTCGCTCGCCTCGCTGCTGGCGCTGACGTCGGTGGCGGTGATCGGCCGCAAATGGCTGTTCCGCCATCGCGGCGACCTTGGCACCACCCATTCGGCCGGCACGATCCTCTACGGCACCACGGCGCTGGGCGCGCTGATCGGCGTGGCCGTGTCGCTCTCTTCCGTCGGTGCCGGGGCGATCGGCGTGACGGTGCTGCTCATCCTTTATCCCCGCCTGCCGGTCGCCCGCATCGTCGGGTCCGACATCGCCCATGCCGTGCCGCTGGCACTGATCGCCGGCACGGGCCACTGGCTGATGGGCGACGTCAACGGCATATTGCTGATGAACCTGCTGATCGGCTCCATCCCCGGCGTGATCGTGGGCAGCTACCTCTCCTCCCACGCCCCGGACAAGGTGCTGCAACCGCTGCTGGCGGGTGTGCTGGCCCTGTCCTCCTGGCAGCTGTTCGTGAAGGCCCGCACACCCGACCCGGTCAAGATCGAAGCCCCCGCGCCAATCCAGCCACATTAACCATCCCACCCACCGTTCGCTTCGAGCAGGTTCGAGCCTGTCGAGAACCGTCCGTCGAGAAGTCCGCGCTAACATTCTCGATACGTCTTCTCGACTACGCTCGAAGACTACTCGAACCGAACGGATGTGGAGAAAAACAGAAAAAGCCCGGCCGCTCCACAAGAGCGCCGGGCCTTTCTGTGTCCATCGGGACGATCGGTGATTAGCCGACGATTTCTTCCGGCTTGAAGAAATAGGCGATTTCGATCGCGGCATTTTCTTCGCTGTCCGAACCATGGACCGAATTGGCTTCGATCGATTCGGCCAGTTCCTTGCGGATGGTGCCGGCGTCGGCGTTGGCGGGGTTGGTGGCGCCCATGATGTCGCGGTTGCGCTTCACGGCGTCTTCACCTTCCAGAACCTGGACGACGACCGGGCCGGAAATCATGAAGGCGACCAGGTCGGCGAAGAAGGGGCGTTCCTTGTGAACGGCATAGAAGCCTTCGGCCTGTTCGCGGCTCATGCGGATGCGCTTGGAAGCGACGATGCGCAGACCGGCTTCCTCCAGCATCTTGGCGACCGCGCCGGTCAGGTTGCGACGGGTCGCGTCGGGCTTGATGATCGAAAAGGTGCGCGTGACGGCCATGGCCCTCGAAACTCCAGATTGTTGGGAATAAAGTTGCGCGGCCTTTAGACGCGCCCGCGCCGGGCCGCAAGGGGGCTTCGCTTATGTGCGTAGGTAGGTCGTCAGGCCGTTCGGGCGGAGCCGAGAAGCGTGATGTTCGAGCACCGGAGCGCAGCGTACTTCAAGTATGTGAGCACCGGAGCGCAGGATAGCGCGCTTCGCAGGCCCGGCTGGGCGGCCTGAGGGCCTGCCTACGGCCCTTGAACCCATTTGCGGCCATCCTGCCGCCAGAAGCGCGGCTCTACGCCATCGGCCTTGCTCAGCACCCGCCAGCTAGCCCGCGCGCCATCGATCGTGTCGGCGTCGAAGAAATAGAAAGCACGCTCGAACCCCAGCGCCTCGTCGCGCCAGACACCATCGGCCAGCGCGATATGCCGCGCGCCATTGCCCGCGTCGCAGGTCGCGCCCAGCAGGATCGGCTGATGCGCCTCGCCGCCTGCACCCGCCCGGCCATGCGCCAGAAAGCTTTCGGGCGCCCCAGCCCAAAGCCCCGCAGAAATCCGCTCCAGCCGATCATCCTCCTGCGCCACCACCAGCAGCCGCGCGCCCAGGCCCAGGATACGCGCCGCGATCGCGGGCAGCACCTGGTCCACGGGATCGCGGCTCAACTGGTAGAAATCGACCTGCATGGGCTCCATCCAAAACCCGTTCGCCCTGAGCTTGTCGAAGGGCCGCACTTCTTCAGAAGAACGGGGCTTCGACAGGCTCAGCCCGAACGGAAGAAAGGTTTGTTTACGCTTCGAACTTCTCAGCCACGAACCGGTCGATCAGGCGCACGCCATAGCCGGTCGCGCCCTTGTCCCATGTCGCGCCGGGCTTGTCCGCCCACACCATGCCGGCAATGTCGAGATGCGCCCACTTCACGCCATCCTCGATGAAGCGCTTCAGGAACTGCGCAGCGGTGATCGATCCGCCGAAACGCGGGCCGATATTCTTCATGTCGGCGATCGGGCTGTCGATCAGCTTGTCATAGGCCGGCGACAGCGGGAAGCGCCACAGCGGATCGCCCGCCGCCTGCCCCGCCGCGATCAGGTCGCCCGCCAGACCGTCGTCGTTGGAGAAGATGCCCGCATATTCCGTACCCAGCGACACGATGATCGCGCCGGTCAGCGTGGCCAGATCGACGATCACCTCCGGCTTGTAGGTGCGCTGCGCCCAGGTCAGCGCATCGCATAGCACCAGCCGCCCTTCGGCGTCGGTGTTCAGCACCTCGATCGTCTGACCCGACAGGGACGTCACGATATCGCCGGGACGCTGCGCATTGCCGTCGGGCATATTCTCGACCAGGCCGCAGATGCCCACGACATGCGCCTTCGCCTTGCGTCCGGCCAGCGCCTTCATCGCGCCGGCGACCGCGCCCGCGCCGCCCATGTCCCACTTCATGTCTTCCATGCCGGCTGCCGGCTTGATGGAAATGCCGCCGGTGTCGAACGTCACGCCCTTGCCGACGAAGACGACGGGCTTGTCCGACGTGCCGCCGGTGCCGTCCCATTCCATCGCGATCAGCCGGGCTTCGCGCACCGACCCCTGCGCCACGCCCAGCAGCGACCCCATGCCCAGCGCTTCCATCGCCGCCTTGTCCAGCACGGTGATCTTGATGCCCAGTTCACTCAAATGCTGGCAGCGTTCCACGAAGCTTTCGGGATAGAGGATGTTCGCCGGCTCCGACACCAGTTCGCGGGTGAAGGCCACGCCCGACGCGATCGCCGCCAGCTTGTCCCACGCCGCTTGCGCACCGGTCGCCACCAGCGTGACGGTCTTCAGCGTGGGCTTGGCCTTCTCGGCCTGGCGCGTGCGATAGGTGTCGATCCGCCAGCCGCGCAACTGCACGCCCAGCGCCAGATGCGCCGCCTGCTCGGCGCTCGCCCCGCCGAAAAATTCCACGGCGGCATGAGTCGCGCCGCTATTGTTCAGCTTGGCGGTCAGCGCCGCGCCGGCCTTTTCATAATCCTGCTCGCTGCCTGCGCCCACGCCCAGCAACAGCACGCGCAGCGTCTTGCCGCCTTCCTCGACGAAGCTTTCGAAGCTCGTGCCGACCTCACCGGTGAAGCGCGACGCGGTGGCACCGGCGGCCAGAACGGGCGCAGCGGCCAGCGGCAGGGCGTCGAATCCGCCCTTGGGCACGACGAAGGCCAGCGTGTCGGCTTCGGGACGGGTCGGGCTGAACTGGATATCCATCGGGGTTCTTTTCCTCTTGTCTGATGCGGCGCGCACCGCTCTTGTCTGCCAGATAGTGCGGCTTTCCCCGTCTGGCAAAGCCGTTCGACCGATTTTCCCATGGCCAATGCACGACGGGCGATTGCCGACACGGCTTGTGTGCGATAGGCGGGTCAGCCTGATGCGCCTGTCTATTGAGGCACCACTGCTTGCAAAACGCCCTGTTCTCCCTTTCCTTCCGTGCCGCCCTGCTGGGCACCGCTGCGCTTGGCGCCGCGCCGGACCTGTTGGCCCAACAGCTGAACGAGCCTGCCGCGCCGATCAGCGCGCCCGACGCACCCACGCCGGAAAATGACGACCAGATCGGTTTTGCCGCCGACGCGCTGCAATATGACAGCAATAGCGAGGTCGTGACCGCCAACGGCAATGTGCAATTGCTGCGGGAGGGCAATCGGCTGCGCGCGGACAAGGTTCTGTGGGACCGCACCAGCGGCAAGGTGGAGGCGCAGGGCAACGTCTCGATCATCGATGCCGACGGCAATGTCGCCTATGGCGACCGCTTCGACGTTACCGACACGCTCAAGGACGGCGCGGTCGACAATATGCTGCTGGTGCTGCAATCCGGCGGCCGCCTCGCCTCGGTCAAGGGCACACGGGTCAACGGCGTCTACACGCTCAATCGCGCCACCTATACCGGCTGCGCGGTCGAGGATAGCGACGGCTGCCCCAAGGAACCCACCTGGCAGATCAACGCGATCAAGGTCGTCTACGACCCGACCCGCGAGCGCGTCACCTATACCAACGCCAATATCGAACTGTTCGGCCTGCCGCTGATCCCGCTGCCCGGCCTGTCGCATCCGGTGGGCGAAGGCGGCGGCAGCGGCCTCTTGGTCCCCAATCTGCGCTACGACCGCAATAATGGGTTCGAAGCGGCGCTGCCCTATTATTTCAAACTGGCGCCCAATCGGGACGTCACCATCACGCCGCACGTCTATACCGGCGTCCTGCCGATGCTGGAGGCCAACTACCGGCATCTCTATGATCGCGGCGCCTACACCGTCACCGGCTATGCCACCTATGGCCGCCGCCTGGGCATCGGCAGCGACGCGGTTTCGACCAACGCCGAAAAGGATATTCGCGGCTATATCGACGCCAGCGGCAAGATGCAGCTGTCACCCGAATGGAGCCTGGACGGCTCGATCCGCCTCGCCACCGACCGCACCTTCCTGCGCCGCTACGATATCAGCCGCGAAGATCGCCTGCGCTCGACCATCGGTGCGCAGCGGATCGACGACAAAAGCTATCTGTCGATTCGCGGCTGGGCGGTCCAAACGCTGCGGCAGGGCGATTCGCAGGGGCAGACGCCGATTGCGCTCCCCCTCATCGATTATCGTCGCCGGATCGCCGACCCGCTGCTGGGCGGCGTGCTGCAGCTACAGGCGAACACACTGGCCATCACCCGCACCCATGGGCAGGATACGCAGCGCGCCTTCGTCGGGGCCGAATGGAATCTGCGCAAACTGACCGGCCTGGGTCAGGAAGTGACCTTCACCGGCTATCTGCGCGGCGACGTCTATCACAGCAGCGACAATGCGCTGACCTCCGTGGTCAGCTATGCCGGCGATCCGGGCTGGCAATCGCGCGGGATCGCCGCGGCGGCCATCGACATGCGCTGGCCCTTCATGGGCGAAGCGTTCGGCGGCGTCCAGCGTATCGCCCCGCGCGTTCAGATCGTCGCGTCGCCCAAGATCGCCAACCTCTCCCTCCCCAATGAAGACGCTCGCGCCGTCGATCTGGAAGACAGCAATCTTTTCGCGCTCAACCGCTTCGCCGGCTACGACCGGTTCGAGGATAGTTCGCGCATCACCTATGGCCTGGAATATAGCCTCGACCTGCCCAATTTCTCGCTTCAGAGCATCGTGGGTCAAAGCTATCGCCTCGACAGCCGCGAAAGCATTCTGCCCGACGGTACCGGCCTGTCCGATCGCACGTCCGACATCGTCGGCCGCACCACCGTGCGCTACAAGGATTTCATTGCGCTCACCCATCGCTACCGGCTGGACAAGGATAATCTGTCGGTCCGCCGGAACGAGATCGACACGACGATCGGCAGCAAGAACACCTATGTCATGGCGGGCTATCTGCGGCTCAACCGCAACGTCATTTCGGGACTCGAGGATTTGCAGGACCGCGAGGAAATCCGCCTCGGCGCCCGCGCCCAGTTCGCGCGCTTCTGGTCCGTATTCGGTTCGACCGTCATCGACCTGACCGACACCAGGGAAGATCCGATCAGCGAAGCCGACGGGTTCGAACCTGTCCGCCACCGCCTGGGCTTCGCTTATGAGGATGATTGCCTGACCTTGGGCTTCACCTGGGTCCGCAGTTACCAGACCAATGGCGACGCGCGAAAGGGCAATGGCTTCCAGCTACGTCTAGCTTTCCGCAATATTGGTATATAAGGAACAGGCTCCTGCATCCCCGTCAGGGCCGGTTAAGGCGGACCAGCGCATCATGTGCGGGTTCGTATTGGAGATTATTGCCGACGATGCTGCCTGTCGTTTCCTCGCCCATCAGCCTGTTTCATGGCGTTCGCTCGGGCTTTCGCACCTTGCTCCTGTCCTCCGCGCTGCTTGGCGCCGGCCTTCAGCCGGCTGTCGCCCAGACGGTCGATGATGACGGCAATGTCGCCAGCCAGCAGTTGAACCTGCCCAAGGACGTCACCGTCTTCGGCAAGAGCGACCCGAACGTCCGCAAGGCGACCGCGATCGTCAACAACCGGATCATCACCGGCACCGACATCGACCAGCGCCTCGCCCTCATCATCACCGCCAATGGCGGCAAGGTGGAAGCGGAGGAAAAGGAGCGCCTGCGCGTGCAGGTGCTGCGCAATCTGATCGACGAAACGCTCCAGATTCAGGAAGCCGCCGCCAACGATATCAAGATCGACCCGGCCGAAATCCAGCAAAGCTATGAGCGCGTCGCGGCGAATTTCCGTCAGTCGCCGGCCCAGTTCGACGCCTATCTGCGCGAAAAGGGCAGCTCTGCCGCCAGCATCAAGCGCCAGATCGAGGGCGAACTGGCCTGGAGCCGCCTGCAACGGCGCAACATCCAGCCTTTCGTCAACGTGTCGGAAGACGAAGTGAAGTCGGTGGTCGATCGCCTGAACGCGTCCAAGGGCAGCGACGAATATCGCATCGGTGAAATCTACCTGTCGGCGACGCCGGAAAATCAGGAACAGATCATCGCCAACGCGCGCAACATCATCCAGCAGATTCAGCAGGGTGGCAGCTTCCAGGCCTATGCCCGCCAGTTTTCCGAAGCCTCCACGGCGGCGGTCGGCGGCGATCTGGGCTGGGTCCGCCCGGCGCAGCTGCCGCCAGAACTGGCGCAGGCCGCGACCGAAATGCAGGTCGGTCAGATTGCCGGGCCGGTCCCGGTCGCCGGCGGCGTGTCGCTGATCTACGTCATGGATAAGCGCAAGGTGCTGACCGCCGATCCGCGCGATTCGCTGCTCAGCCTGAAACAGCTGTCGGTCCTCTTCCCGCAGGGTACGACCAAGGAACAGGCCAGCGCCAAGGCCGCCAGCTTCGCCGCCGCGATCAAGGAGATCAAGGGCTGCGGTCAGGCGAATGAGGTCGGGCAGAAGATCGGCGCCGACGTCGTCGATAACGACAATGTGAAGGTGCGCGACCTGCCGCCGCAGTTGCAGGACATTCTCGTCAACCTTCAGGTCGGCGAAGCCACGCCGCCCTTCGGCTCGATCAACGACGGCGTCCGCGTCCTGGTGGTTTGCGGCCGTGACGAACCGGCCTCGGCCAATGCGCCCAACGCCGAACAGATCATGGCGCAGTTGGAAGAGGAACGCGTCAACAAGCGCGCCCGCATCTATCTGCGCGATCTTCGTCGCGATGCGGTGATCGAATATAACTGACGCCTTGCCTCTCGCACCCTTCGCGGTGTCGCTGGGCGATCCCGCCGGGATCGGGCCGGAGATCGTCGCGAAAAGCTGGGTGATGCGCGAAGCGCGCGGCCTGCCGCCCTTCTTCGCGGTGGGCGACGCGGCCTCGCTGCGCGCCGTCTGGCTGGGACCGATCGCACCGATCGGCTCCCCGGTGGAGGCTGCGTCGGTCTTCGACAAGGCGCTGCCCTGCCTTCAGGTCGCGGACGCGGGCGCCATCGTGCCGGGCACGCCCAGCATCGACGGCGCCCGCACCGCCTTCCAGGCGCTCGAAGTATCGGTCGGCCTGGCCCGGCAGGGGTCCGCCGCCGGTATCGTGACGGCCCCGGTGGGCAAGGAACAGCTGTACGGCGTCGGCTTCACCCATCCGGGCCAAACCGAATTCGTCGCGGAACGCTGCGGCGTGTCGGCCCATAATGCGGTGATGATGCTGGCCGGACCGTCCTTGAAGGTCGTGCCGATCACCATCCATATCGCCCTGGCCGACGTGCCCTCCGTCCTCACCATCGACCTGATCCGCGCCCGTGCGCTGACCACGGTGAAGGGGCTGCAACGCAATTTCGGCATCGCCCGCCCGCGTCTGGCCGTCGCCGGCCTCAACCCCCATGCCGGTGAGAATGGCGCGCTGGGCCGGGAAGAGATCGACGTCATCCGCCCCGCGATCGAATCGCTGCGTGCCGAAGGGCTGGACATATTCGGGCCGCTCGCCGCCGACGGCATGTTCCACGCCCGCGCCCGCGAAACCTATGATGCGGCGCTCTGCATGTATCATGACCAGGCGCTGATCCCGATCAAGACGCTGAATTTCGACGATGGCGTCAACATCACGCTGGGCCTGCCGATCGTGCGCACCTCGCCAGACCATGGCACCGCCTTCGGCATCGCCGGCACCGACAGCGCCAATCCCGGCGCGATGATCGCCGCACTCAAGATGGCGGCCGAAGCCGCCCGCGCCCTCATCGCTTATGGCTGACACCCGCCCGGCCCTGCCGCCCCTCAGAGACGTGATCGCGCGCCATGGCCTTGCCGCCAGCAAGGCGCTCGGCCAGAATTTCCTGCTCGACGAACAGTTGCTGGACCGCATCGCCGCGATCCCCGGCCCGCTCAGGGACGCCCCGGCGTTCGAGGTCGGCCCCGGCCCCGGCGGCCTGACCCGCGCCATATTGCGCGCCGGCGCAAAGCTGGTCGCGGTCGAGCGCGACCGTCGCTGCCTCCCCGCGCTCGCCGAACTGGAAGAAGCCTTCCCCGGCCAGCTGCGCGTCATTTCCGGCGACGCGATGCAGGTCGACGCCCTGACCGAAACGGGCGCAGGCGCGCACATCATCGCCAACCTGCCCTATAATGTCGGCACGCCCCTGCTGGTCGGCTGGCTCTCGGCGGAATGGTCCCCACTCCCCTGGTGGCAGAGCCTGACGCTGATGTTCCAGATGGAAGTGGCCGAACGCATCGTCGCCAAGCCCGGCACCGATCATTATGGCCGCCTCGCCGTTCTGTCCCAATGGCGCAGCGACGCGAAGATCGCGATGAAGGTCCACCGCAGCGCCTTCACGCCCCCGCCCAAGGTCATGTCGGCCGTCGTCCACATCACGCCAAAGCCAGCGCCCGACGGCGTACAGCTCAAATTTCTCGAACGCCTCACCGCCGCCGCCTTCGGCCAGCGCCGCAAGATGCTGCGCCAGAGCCTCAAGGGCCTCCCCGGCGCGCTCGACGCGCTGGAGCAGATCGGCATCGACCCCCAACGCCGCGCCGAAACGGTCAGCGTCGAAGAATTTGTCGACGTCGCCCGCATATTGAGCCGCTAGGAAACCATCCTTTATTCAGCCAATCCGTTCCTGCTGAGTAGAGACTGAGCTTGTCGAAGGCTCGTATCGAAGCATAGTCTGGATAGCCCATGCCCCGCCTGATCCTGTTCAACAAACCCTATGACATGCTCTCGCAATTCACCGATCGCGGCACAGACACCGCGCGCGCGACCCTGTCCGACTGCATCGCCATTCCCGGCGTCTATCCCGCCGGGCGCCTCGACCGCGACAGCGAAGGCCTATTGCTGCTGACCGACGACGGCCGCCTGCAATCGCGCATCGCCGATCCCAAGTACAAGACCGCCAAAACCTATCTGGCGCAGGTCGAGGGCGACGTTACCGACGAAGCGCTCGCCGACCTGCGCCGGGGCGTGGACCTCAAGGACGGCCTCACCCGCCCGGCCGATGTCGAACGCATCGACACGCCGGACATCTGGCCCCGCAACCCGCCGATCCGCGTGCGCAAGAGCATCCCCGACAGCTGGATCAGCCTCACCATCCGCGAAGGCCGCAACCGACAGGTCCGCCGCATGACCGCCGCCGTCGGCCATCCCACTCTGCGCCTTGTCCGCTGGCGCATCGGCGACTGGACGCTGGACGGCCTGCAACCGGGGCAATGGCGCGAAGTGCAAGTCGGCTAACCCTTAGCTGCCCTTGCCTTTCATGTTCCCCGGCGCAGGCCGGGGAACGCGAAATCATCGCATCATACCCAACCGCGGCACACGCTTCCCCTTGGTCCGGCTGGTCAGATGAAATTGCCGGCACCGGTCGCACCGATAAGGCCGCAAAGGCACATCCGCGCGCAACGCCACCGCCAACGCCGCCTCTTGCGACGCAAAGCGCGTCTTCTTCGCACAAATGCTCAACCGCGTGCGGATCGCTCAGTCCTCCGGGTCGAAGCTGACGCTCCCCTCGTTGAACAGCGTCACGATCAGCGCCACCGCCGCCTCATCCTCGATCAGCGCAGGATCGATCACCAGCCTGTCGGCCTCGCATAATTGCCCGGCCAGCACCGCCGCCGCCCCGTCGCAATCATAGACCTGCCCGTCCACGAACAGGGTCAGCCCGCCTTCCCCCTGCGCCACGAACGCGAAACGGCTCGCCGGATTGCGGCACAGCGCGACGCCATCCTCCACCAGTTCGCGCACATCTTCGGCGGCGATCGGCTCCTCCGGCCGGAAATCCAGCTCGGGATATTTGCGCTCGCTATTATAAGCCCCGAACCAGCGGGCGAAGGCCGCCGGATCGTTCACCGCCTGCGCCACCATCGCCTGCAACCGCGCCAGCGCCACCGCATCGATCTCGCCCGGATTGGCCTGCACGATCAGGTCCGGGTCGGCATAGCGATCGTCGTCCACCATATCGCCCACGATATGGGCGCAAAATTGCTCGACCAGTTCGCTGCGCGCGGGCGCGCGAAAACCGACCGAATAGGTCATGCAATCGTCGCCGACCGCCACGCCATCATGCGCGATCCCCGGCGGCACATAGAGGATATCGCCCGGCTCCAGCACCCATTCGTCCGTCTGCTCGAACTCGGCGAGCAGGCGCAGATCCTCCTGCAACAACAAGGGTGTATCCGCATCGCAATGCTTCCCCACGCGCCAGCGCCGCCGCCCCAGCCCCTGGATCAGAAACACGTCATATTGGTCATAATGCGCGCCCACGCCGCCGCCGTCGGTGGCATAGCTGACCATCACATCGTCGATCCGCCAGTTGGGCACGAAGCGAAAGGGCGCGATCAGCGCCGCGACATCGGGCACATGCATGTCCACCGCCTGCACCAGCAGCGTCCAGGGCGCCGCGCCCATATGCCCGAAGCGATCCTCCGGCATCGGGCCATGCTCGACCGTCCAGCGCCCGTCCGCCCGACCGATCAGCCGCGATTCGACGCCCTCTTCGCACGCCAGCCCCGCCAGTTCGTCCGGCTCCACCGGATTGACCCAGCGGCCCCAAGGATTGCGGATCAGCAGCGGCTTCTTCTGCCAATAGTCGCGCAGGAACAGGTCGACGTCGAAGTCGGTGAAGGTCATGGAAAATCTCGCCAGAAAACGACCCGCATCATGCGCCGGTCGCCCCGGCCTTGCCCCGCCCGGACGGCGAAGTCAAAGCGCAGCCCATATGTCCGGGGTAAACACCCACACCGTTCGGGCTGAGCTTGTCGAAGCCCCGCCCTTCTTCCTTGCGATCTAGCGAAAAAAAACAGCCCCCTTCGACTGACGACTTGCAGCAGTCGCTCAGGACAGGCTTCGACAGGCTCAGAGCGAACGGGAGTTATAGAGCGTTCAAGACCCCCGACGCCCGCGCGCCGTTATTGCGTCTCGGTCGGCGCCTTCTTGGCCGCAGGATCAGTGTCCTTCGCCGTCGTCATCGCGACAGCGGGCGGCCCCTTCTGGATCGCGGCGGCCAGCTTGCCGACCGGCGCACAGTCGCCCTTGCACACGGCCTGCGCCTGCGCCAGCACATCCTTCGCCTTGGCGATCGCGCCCTTTTCGACCATCGCTTCGCCCTGTCCGGCGAGCGCCACGATATCGGTCGGATCCAGCAGCAACGCTTCCTTGTAGAGCCGGATCGCCTTGCCCTGAAGCCCCTGCGCGCGCGCGACCTCAGCCAGTTCGACGAAGGCGGCGCGGTTGCGCGGGTCGATCGCCAGCGCGCTTTCCAGCGCATCGGTCGCACCTTCCAGATTGCCGGCCTTGTGCGCGGCTTCGCCCGCCTTCTGCCATTCCACCGACTGCGGGCTGATCTGGCTATCGGGCTTCTGGCTCAGCCCCACGCTCGACACGGTGGTCAGAACGACGGCAAGCGCGATCGAGGCGGGGGTAAAACGCATTACTATCTCCAGCCATGTTTCAGGCGTTAATTCGGAACAAGTGTCGCTATTTTGCGGGCGCTTGTCCATGGCCTGTTTCACGCCCCCCGGCGCAGCCGCGCAAAGAAGAAGCCGTCGCTGCCGTCATGCCCCGGCGTCAGCAACAGACCCTCGCCATGCGCGCGCCCCACGGGCAGGTCGATCGGCTCGGCACTCCAACCATCATGCCGGCGCAGGAAGGCATCCACCTGCCCCCGTCCTTCCCGGTCGGTCAGCGCGCAGGTCGCATAGACCAGCAGCCCGCCCGGCGCCAGCAAGGGTGCCGCGAAATCCAATATCCGCGCCTGTTCGCCAACCAGCCGATCCAGCCGCGCCTGAGTCAACCGCCATCGCGCTTCGGGGTTGCGCCGCCAGGTGCCCGTGCCCGAACAGGGCGCATCGACCAGCACCACGTCCGCCTTGCCGCGCAGGCTCTCAAGGCCCCGCGCCTCATGACTCTGATCCAGCAGCAGCGTTTCGATGAAGGTCGCGCCCGCCCGCGCCGCGCGCGGCTCCAGCCGGGCCAGCCGCGACCGGATCGTATCCGCCGCGATCAATGTGCCCTGACCGGCCATCGCCGCGGCCAGCGCCAGCGTCTTGCCACCCGCGCCCGCGCACATATCCACGACCGTCATGCCCGGCTGCGCGTCACAGGCGGCCGAAATCCACTGGCTCCCGGCGTCCTGCACCTCGACCAACCCGTCGGCCCAGGCGGCCTGCTGCTCGATCGGATAGCCTTCGGGCAGCCGCAGCCCGTCGCTCAGTCCCGCGATCGCCACGGCATCGGGCAGCATCGGCGCGACGACGGCGGGATCGCTCTTCAACCGGTTCACGCGCACATCCACCGGCGCCCGGCCGAGCAGCGCATCCTGCTCCACCGGCGCGGCCAGCAGAGGCTGCAACCAGGCCGGCACCGCGCCCGCCTGCGCGCCCAATTCGCCCGGCTCGATCGGCAGCGGCGCATGGGTCGATCCGTCGAACAAGGCCGCGACATCCGGCCGCGCCTCCGCCACGCCGATCATCGCCTCGCGCCCCGTCTCCGGTCGCTCGGCTGCGCGGCGGATCGCGTCATAGACATGATCGCGCACCGCCCGCCGATCCCGCGACCCGGCATAGCGCCGTTCCTTGAAATAGCGTGCGATCAGCGTATCGGCCGCCGGCCCGCCATCGCGCGCCGACGCGATGATGGCGTCGAGCAGATCGATAGCGGCCTGTATGCGCGCAGAGGGTGTCATGCCATTCCTCCCCCCTCCCTTTCAAGGGAGGGGCCGGGGGTGGGTGCGAGCGAAGCGAGCCTCCTTCGGAGGCTACCCACCCCTAACCCCTCCCTAGAAGGGAGGGGAATAAGTGACGGATCAGCGCGTCGGATAATTGGGCGCTTCCCGCGTGATCGTCACGTCATGAACATGGCTTTCCGAAAGCCCCGCGTTCGTAATCTGCACGAAACGCGCGCGTTCCTGCAAATCCTTGATCGTGGCGCTGCCGGTATAGCCCATCGCGGCCTTCACGCCGCCGACCAGCTGATGGATGACATCCTTGGCCGGACCCTTGAACGGCACCTGGCCTTCGATCCCTTCGGGCACCAGCTTCATCTGGTCTTTGATATCCGCCTGGAAATAGCGGTCGGCACTGCCGCGCGCCATCGCGCCGACGCTGCCCATGCCGCGATAGCTCTTATACGCCCGGCCCTGATACAGGAAGGTTTCGCCCGGCGCTTCGGCCGTGCCCGCCAGCAGCGACCCGACCATGACGCAGCCTGCGCCCGCCGCCAGAGCCTTCGCCACGTCGCCCGACGTGCGCAGGCCACCATCGGCGATCACCGGCACGCCATGCTTGTGCGCTTCCTCGGCCGAATCCATCACGGCGGTCAGCTGCGGCACGCCCACGCCCGCGACGACGCGCGTGGTGCAGATGGAGCCCGGCCCGATGCCGACCTTCACGCAATCCGCGCCCGCGCCGATCAGCGCCTTGGTCGCTTCGGCGGTGGCGACGTTACCGGCGACCACCTGTACATGGTTGGACAGCTTCTTCACCGCTTCCACCGCGACCGCCACCTGACGGCTATGGCCGTGGGCGGTGTCGATGACGATCAGGTCGCATTCCGCGTCGATCAGCGCCTTGCTGCGCTCCAGCCCCTTTTCCCCCACGGTGGAGGCGGCGGCAACGCGCAGGCGGCCGGTGCCATCCTTGGTCGCCTGAGGATAGGTGACGGCCTTTTCGATGTCCTTGACGGTGATCAGGCCCACGCAATGATAGGCATCGTCCACCACCAGCAGCTTTTCGATCCGGCGCTGGTGCAACAGGCGCTGCGCCTCTTCCTGACCCACGCCGACCTTGACCGTGGCCAGATTGTCCTTCGTCATCAGCTCGCTGACCGGCTGCGCGGGGTTTTCCGCAAAGCGCGTGTCGCGGTGGGTCAAAATGCCGACCAGCTTGCCGCTCTGCTCCACGACCGGGATGCCGCTGATCTTGTGCCGCTGCATCAGCATCTGCGCGTCGGCCAGCGTGGCGGTGGGCAGGATGGTGATGGGATTGACCACCATGCCGCTTTCGAACCGCTTGACCGCGCGCACCGCATCGGCCTGTTCCTCGACCGTCAGGTTGCGGTGCAGCACGCCGATGCCGCCCAACTGCGCCATCACGATCGCCATGTCGGCCTCCGTCACCGTGTCCATCGCGGACGACAGGATCGGGATGTTCAGCTTGATCGCCTTGGTGACATAGGTGGACGTATCCGCCTGGCTGGGCAGCACATCGGATTCGGCGGGCTGCAACAGCACGTCGTCAAAGGTGAGGCCGAGGCGGATGTCCATGGAAAAAGCCACTTTCTGCTGCGGGGCTGCTGGCTGACCCCTGGGGATTTGTGGCGGCCCATGTAACCACTCCGGGGCCAAACGGCCAGACCCCATGACTCATTTAATTGCGCCGCGTCGCCGGGGGATCAAACGGACACCCAACAGGGCCAGGATGACGACCCCGTAAAGGATGGGGTCGCGATGGTCGGCCTTTACCAGTAGATAATAATGGGCGACGCCCAGCACCGCGATCAGGTAAACCAACCGGTGCAGCCAAAGCCAGTGACGCGGCCGCATCGCCCGCCGCACCTTGTTGACGGATGTGACCGCCAGCGGGATCAACAGGATGAAGGCCGCCATGCCGATGGTGATATAGGGGCGCTTGACGATATCCTTGACGATACCGGGCCAGTCGAGCGCCTGATCGACGAGGATATAGGTCGTCAGATGCAGGCAGACATAGGCGAACGCCCACAGGCCGATGCGACGGCGATAGACCATGGCCCGCCGCCACAGGCCAAATCGCGCGATCAGGCCGATAGCCAGCGTGACGCACAAAAATCGCAACGCCCACACGCCCAGCGCGCGCAGCACATATTCGACCGGATTGGCCGTCAGCCCATCCGTCAGCCCCTGCCCCGCAAGGATCAGGAGCGGCATCACGCATAACAGCCAGATCAGGCCGGACTCGATCCGGCGCGCCATGGTCCCTGTCGCGCGCGCCATCAATAAAGCGTTCGGGCATCGAGGCCGCGATACAGGCCGGCCACCTGATCGCCATAGCCGTTGAACGGCAAAGTCTTGCGCCGGAAAAATTCGCCGATCCGCCGCTCCTTGGCCTGCGACCAGCGGGGATGATCCACGTCCGGGTTCACATTGCCGTAAAATCCATATTCGCGCGGGGCCAATATATTCCAGCTCGTCTTGGGGCGGTTGGCGGTGAACTGGATGCGCACGATCGACTTGATGCCCTTGAACCCATATTTCCATGGGGTTACCAACCGGATCGGCGCGCCATTCTGATTGGGCAGGGTCTGGCCGTACAGGCCGACGGCCATCAACGTCAGGGGATTGAGCGCCTCGTCCAGCCGCAGCGCCTCCTGATAGGGCCAATCCAATATGTCGCTGCGCTGGCCGGGCATCTGCCGGGGGTCGCGCAAGGTCTGGAACGCGACATATTTCGCCTGAGACGTCGGCTCCAGCGCCTTGATCAGCTTGGCCAGAGGAAAGCCGACCCACGGGATCACCATCGACCATGCTTCGACGCAGCGCATGCGATAGATGCGCTCTTCCAGCGGAAAACGACGGATCAGGTCGTCAATCCCATATTGCCCCGTCTTCTCGCAAAGCCCCGCCACGGTCACGGTCCAGGGGCGCGTCTTCATCATCTTGGCATAAAGCGCGGGGTCGCCCTTGTCGGTCCCGAATTCGTAGAAATTATTATAGCCGGTGACGTCCTTCAGCGGCGTCTTGTCCTCGTCGATCGCCATCCGGTTAGGGCTATATTTAAGCGCCGCGGCCTGCGCCGCCGATCCGCCGATCAGCGATGCCGCGCCCACACCCGCAGAACCGAGAATGAATTCCCGCCGGCGCAGGTACAGACCATGATCGGTGACGTCGCAATCCTTGAAGTCCGCTGGAGGGCGAATGAGCACGCTATATCTCCTGGCCAATGGCTGCCTGCGATAGCGGCCCTTTGCTGAACGCAGCAGGAATGACGACGATCCAAAACGCGCGGGCCGACCGACATGACCCAAAGGGCATAGGGCCTTCGCACCCCATGCGCCAGGATCCGAAATGGGCGCCACCATCGGCCACGCCCGACACGCCATCAGGCCCCCGCGGTCGACACGGCGCGACATCGCCCCTCATGCGCGCGCGGGCGGAACAACCCGAAGAGCCAGTCGCCCGCCGGCCTACCGCTAAAAGATCGACGTCCCGTTCCGGCAATGATCTTTCACGTCCAGCAGGGCGTCGCGCAGATCCGTTCCACGCGACTCATGGCGGATCAGCAAAGGCTGCGACCCACCCGCCAACTGCCTGATCTCGATCAGATCTGCCGCAACATCCCTGACGACGCTCTCCGTCGAAAAGTCGAACGACACGCCCCTGACCACTCCAGGCTGCGCAGCCGTCTCGAAAAAGACGAGGCATTCGGCCATTGCCATGCCCCGGACAGGAACGGCATGTCCATCCTTCGCCAGCGCCATCTGCCCTGCACGCGCCGCCTGCTCCAGCGTCCGGACGGACGCCGCCGATACAGCTTCCGCACCTCCGTCCAGCGGCCCAGCCAGAAACATCGCCATCGCCAGCATCATATCCGCCAACCCGTTCACGCCGTCACCTTCCTGATATTCACGACAACCTACATGGGCAGCATGACGCTTTTACGTGGCGCTATCCCCGCGCCGGTCCGGCCACCCCCCCCCAACGAAAAAGGGCGCAGCCATCGGCCACGCCCTTTTTCATTACATTCCTGAACCCAGGCTTCAGATACCAGCCGGCGACGCCTCACCGAACGGCCCCTTGCGCTTGCGGATGCGCGGGATCGACGAGCCTGCCGCCGGAATGACCGAAGGCTTGATCGTCGTGCCGTCGTCGCGGGTGATCTCGCCATTTTCCAGCAGCGCCTTGATCTCTTCGCCGCTCAGCGTCTCATATTCCAGCATGGCGTTGGCCAGCAGGTGCAACTGGTCCTCATGCCCCTTGAGCAAGTCCTGCGCACGGGCATAGCCCTGCTCCACCAGAGCGCGGATTTCCGCGTCGATCAGCTTGGCCGTCTCGTCCGACATGTGGACGCGCTGGCTCTGCGAATAGCCCAGGAACGTCTCGCCCTGCTGCTCTTCATATTGCAGCGGACCCAGCTTGTCCGACATGCCCCATTGCGTGACCATGTCGCGCGCCAGCTTGGTGGCGTACTGGATATCGCCCGACGCGCCCGAAGACACCTTGTCGTAACCGAAGATGATTTCCTCGGCCACGCGGCCACCCATGGCGACGGCCATGTTCGCGTGCATCTTGTCGCGATGGTAGCTGTAGCTGTCCCGTTCCGGCAGGCGCATCACCATGCCCAGCGCACGGCCGCGCGGGATGATCGTCGCCTTGTGGATCGGGTCGGACGCCGGCTCATGCACCGACACGATCGCATGGCCCGCCTCATGATAGGCGGTCATCTTCTTCTCGTCGTCGGTCATGACCATGGAACGGCGTTCCGCGCCCATCATCACCTTGTCCTTGGCCGATTCGAACTCGTCCATGGCGACCAGACGCTTGCCGCGACGCGCCGCCGTCAAAGCGGCCTCGTTGACCAGATTGGCCAAGTCCGCGCCGGAAAAGCCGGGCGTGCCGCGCGCAATGGTGCGCGGGTTGACGTCGGGCGCCAGCGGCACCTTCTTCATATGGACGGCCAGGATCTTCTCGCGACCCTCGATGTCGGGACGGGGCACCACGACCTGACGATCGAAACGGCCCGGACGCAGCAGTGCGGGGTCCAGCACGTCGGGGCGGTTGGTCGCCGCGACGATGATGATGCCTTCATTGGCCTCGAACCCGTCCATCTCGACCAGCAGCTGGTTCAGCGTCTGTTCGCGCTCGTCATTGCCGTTGCCCAGACCCGCGCCGCGATGACGGCCGACCGCGTCGATTTCGTCGATGAAGACGATGCAGGGCGCGTTCTTCTTGGCCTGCTCGAACATGTCGCGCACGCGACTTGCGCCCACGCCCACGAACATTTCGACAAAGTCAGACCCCGAAATGGTGAAGAAGGGCACGCCCGCCTCGCCCGCGATGGCGCGGGCCAGCAGCGTCTTACCGGTACCGGGCGAACCGACCAGCAGCGCGCCCTTGGGAATCTTGCCGCCCAGACGCGCAAATTTGCTCGGGTCTTTCAGGAATTCGACGATTTCCTGCAATTCCTCGCGCGCTTCGTCGATGCCGGCGACGTCATCGAACGTCACCTTGCCATGCTTTTCGGTCAGCAACTTGGCCTTGGACTTGCCAAAACCCATCGCGCCACCGGCGCCGCCGCCCTTCTGCATCTGGCGCAGCACGAAGAAAGCGATGCCCAGGATCAGCAGGAACGGCAACGACTGGTAGAGCAATATCTGCCAGAAGCTCGGCTGGTCCTGCGCCTGCCCCGAATATTTGACATTATAGTCGTCGAGCAGGCCGGTCAGGCCCGGATCATTGACCGGAACCGTGGAAAATTTCTGGCCGCTCGACAGGGTGCCGCTGATCCGGTCCGGCGCGATCGCGACGTCCTTGACCTGACCTTCCTGCACCTTGGAACGGAATTCCGAATAGGCGATGGCCGATCCCGCAGCCGATGTCGTGCGGCTGTCGAACAGCGACACGAACAGCAGCAGGGCGACGATCACGCCCGCCCAAATCATGGCGCTCTTGATCCAGGGGTTGCCCTGCGGGTCTTTCTCGTCGTTCATCATCACTCACTTTCACCGGCCAAGATAGGGCGCGTCCGCAAAAGCGCAAGCAGGCTCAGACCCACCGCGCCCGCTATTTCACGCCCTTCTCGTCAACGGTCAGGCGCCCAGCAACGTTAGCGCAACATAGCCCAGCGCCAGCGCCAGGCCGGCCGACAGGCCACACAGCAGATAACCGACATAGAGCAGCAGCGGCGGATGCGGCCGCGCCAGCATCCGGTTCCGCTTCGCCGCCGAAAGAATGACACTGGCCAACAGGCCATAGGTCAGCGCCGCAAACTCCACCATGCACCAAATTCCCCGCTAGAAAGCCCGCCCGATAGCATGATGCGCGTTAAGGAAAGGTCATTTCGCCCCGCCTAATCGGCAAAGCGTGGGGCTTGCGCGATAGCCCGTGGAACCTTTCCGTAACGATCGATCCACAGGTTAGCGCCGTGGCGGCGCGGGCATCAACGTCCATGATGCGCCACCCTTGAGCAGCCAGTCGCCCAGGCTCGCCTGCCGCCCGGCCGCCGCCTCGGCCAACGCCATATCCAGGCTCTCGCCTCGCGGCACCGGCGCATCGGCCAGCGCCACCATATGCAGCACCAGCCGCCGCAGATATTCGCGCGGCACGTCGATCCGTTCCAGCCGCCACCCCACCCCGTCGCGGCGCACATGCGCCTGCGCCAGTTCCGCCACGCTCCATGCGATCGCCGCTTCGGCCTCCCCCAGCGCCGCCGCACTGCGGGCCGCCGCCTGCGCGTCCAGCCAGGGCGCCTGCGCCAGCGCCGTCCGCATCGCGGCCCGGTCGAATCGCGGATCGGCATTGGACGGATCCTGGACATGGGGCAGCCCTTCCGCGTCCGCCAACGCCTGCAAATCGGCCTTGCGCATCCCCAGCAGCGGTCGGATCACCCGGCCGGATCGCCCCCGCACCCCGGCCAGCCCGGCGACACCCGATCCCCGGTTCAACCGCATCAGCATCGTTTCCAGCTGGTCGTCGGCATGATGGGCGGTCATGATCCACGCGATCCCCTGCCCCGCGCACCAATGTTCGATCAGCCGGTATCGCGTCGCCCGTGCCCACGCCTGAACATTGCCCTGTACCGGCGCATCGGGCGTCAATATGGCGTGGGGAATGGCGCGTTCGGCGCACCAGCGCGCGACCATCGCCGCCTCGTCCGCCGACGCCGCCCGCAATTGATGATCGACCGTGACCGCCGCAATCCGCCCCGGAAAGGCGCGCGCGGCCAGAAACAGCAGCGCCATGCTGTCCGGCCCGCCCGATACCGCCACGCAGAACCGCGCCGCCGGATCGTCCCCGACCAGCGCCCGCATCGCTGAGATCAGCCGCGCCTCCAACGCCGCAGTCTGCGTCTTTAGCTGCACTTCGCCTTGGCGCGCCCGGCCGTCATCATCCCGCGCAGGCTGTTGGACAGGCTCTCGCCATAGACCTGCTCCAGTTCCTGATAGACTTTGCAGGCATCGGCCGGCTTCTTCAGCTGGATCAGCGCTTCGCCCAGATAGGTCAGGCTGTCGGCCGCGCGGTCGCCACGCGGACGCTTCTGGTAATTTTCGTAGAAGGCGACCGACGCCAGTGCCGGCTTGCCATCGTCCAGATAGGCGCGGCCCAGCAGATTCTGCGCCTTGCTCGCGACCGGGCTGGAACCATATTTTTCCACCGTCGCCTTCAACTGCCCCTGCGCTTCGGGATAGAATTTCGCGTCCCACAGGCGGAAGCCATAATTATAGGCGTCACCCGCCGCATCGCCGGTATCGGGCCGCTCCACCGCCGCCACGGCGGCCTTGCGCGCTTCGCTGGCGACCGGCGCCGCCGCTGCGGGCTTGGGCGCGGAAGGCTTGGGCGCCGCAGCAGTCGGCGTCGGCGTGACCGGAACCGATACGGCGGGAGCCACCGGCGCCGGCTCCGCCAGCCGCGCGTCATTCTCCGCCTTATATTTGGTGAAGGCCGCCTCCAGCTGGCGCAGCTTATAGCTATTTTCCTCCACCTGTCCGGTGATGGAGGCCAGCTGCGATTCCAGCGCCCCCACCCGCGCAGTCAGGTCTGCGATAGGGGTCGATGCCGGCGATCCGGGCGCGACCGTGGGCGTGGTGGGACGGGTAATCTCCGCCTCGATAGGCGTGCCGGCCTGGAAAACCTTGCGCTGCACCGCGCGCATTTCCTTTTCCAGCCGGTCGACCCGAATTTCCACCGGCGCATTTTGCGCGGCGGCGGGCTGAACGATGGCGGGCGCGGCCATCGCCAGCAGCACGGCCGATGTCGCAAAGAGGGCGTTACGCATGATGATCCCCGACTAAATCTGTTGGCTTGACCATAAGCCGTTATTCCGCGCGGTAAAGCGCGACATGCCTCAGGGCTGGGTGCCGGCCGCGCCACCCGCCGCCGGCGCAGGCGCTGCCGGCAACGGCACGCTCAACCCGCCTGGCTGTCCGGCAATCTGGCCATTGGCTGCGGACGGGGCCGCCGCCGTCGGACGCTGGGCAGGACGCGGAGCCGGTGTACGCGCGGGCGCGGTAGCGGCCGGCGCAGCGCCCGGCACGGCCGGCGTCTCCGCCGCCCGCGCCAACAGCGCCGCCGCGCTCACCGGCACGTCGGAAATGGTGCGATCGGGCGCGCCCAGCGGCGGGATCGTCTTGCCACCCACCGTCACGGTCAGCGCCTGCGGGCGACCGGTCAATATGGTCGGCCCCTTGGCCTCGGCCGGCAGGGTGAAGCTCTCACCCTTCTTGAGCGTCCCGTCCTTCAGCCGCTCGCCCGCTTCGTCCACGATGCGCAACCACACATCGTCCACCGCGGTGAACACCACGGTCTGCACGACAGGTGCGGCCGGGGCGACCCCGGCCGGACGCGCGGCGATCGCTTCCTGCTTGTCCTGCGCGATTTCCTCGGCCGTGGGCGGCGTCAGCAACTGGGTCCGCCAGATGGTGAAGCCGGCGATCAGCACGACCACGATCAGCGCAGCGGTCCAGGCCAATGCCCGCGACGGGACACGCGCCGGATCGACCGGTTCGAATGCCTCATAACGGTTGGCGCCGATGTCGCTGTTATGCACGCCATGGCGTACCTCCGCAGCGATCTCCACCTCGTCCAGATCCACGGCGCGGGCGTAGGCGCGTGCGAAACCGACGGCATAGGGGATGCCCGGCAGCGCGGCATAATCGTCCCGCTCCACCGCTTCCAGCTGGCGCACGGCGATGCGCGTGCGGGTCGCAACATCCTGTATCGAAAGGCCCTGCGCCTCCCGTGCGGCACGCAACTTCGCGCCCGGGGTGGAAAGCTGCGCGTCCGGCGCGCCGATGGCGCCGGCTTGGGTTTCTGCTTCGTCTGCCATGCTGCTCCGCGACCTGTAATGGCCGGCCTTGTCTCATTGCGGGACGGGCGTTGTCAACGCCGCATCCCGCCTAATCAACTGAGTTCGATATTCCGTTGGACCGCCCATTGCGTCAGCCGCGCGCGAATGTCGACCGCGCCGCCATCCAGCATCTCGCGCATCAGCGCGCGCAATGATTCGGCATCCACCGCCCGGATCATCGCCTTGACCGGTCCCACCGACGCGGGCGTGATCGACAGGCGCCGGATGCCCAGGCCGATCAGCGCCATCGCCTCCAGCGTGCGCCCGCCCATCTCGCCGCATACGCCGACCGGCACCTTATGGTCCTGACAGGTGCGCACCACCCGGTCCAGAAAGCGCAGGATGGCGATGCTCAACCAGTCGTACCGCTCGGCAAGCCGCGGATGCGCCCGATCGGCGGCAAACAGGAACTGGGTCAGGTCGTTGGTCCCGATCGACAGGAAATCCAGCTTGGGTAGCAACAGGTCCAGCACTTCGGCCAGCGCCGGCACTTCCAGCATCGCCCCATATTTCACCGCGATCGGCAGCTTCTTCTTCTGCGACACCAGCCATTCGCGCTGATGCTCCACCAGCGCACGGGCCTGCTCATATTCCCACGGTTCCGACACCATCGGGAACATGATGTGCAGCATCTTGCCCGCCGCCGCCTCCAGCAGCGCGCGTGCCTGCGCCTTCATCAACCCGTCGCGGTCCAGCGCCAGCCGCAGCGCGCGCCAGCCCATCGCCGGATTATCCTCATGCTCGTCATCGTCGCGCTGCATATAGGGCAACGCCTTGTCCCCGCCGATATCGACGGTGCGGAAAATGACCGGCCGGTCGCCTGCCGCGTCCAGCACATCCTTGTAGAGCCGCTGCTGCTTTTCCCGTTGCGGCAGGGTGGCCGACACCAGAAACTGGAATTCCGTGCGGAACAGGCCGATGCCGTCCGCCCCCACCAGGTCCAGCGCCTGCGCATCCTCGCGCAGCCCGGCATTGACCATCAACTCGACCCGCTGCCCATCGGCGGTCACCGACGGCAGGTCGCGCATCGCCGTAAATTCGGCCCGGCGCTTCTGCGTGACATGCAACTTGTTCTCGAACGCCTCTTCCATGTCGGCGGTCGGGCGGATCAGCAGCGCGTTCGCGCCCACATCCATCAGCACCAGATCGCCCTCCGTCACCAGATGGCGGATGTCGCGCACGCGCCCCAGCACCGGCACGCCCATGGCGCGCGCGACGATGGTGACATGGGCGGTCAGCGACCCCTCCTCCAATATGACGCCCTTCAACCGGCGCCGGTCATATTCCAGCAGTTCGGCCGGGCCCAGGTTACGCGCGATCAGGATCGCATCCTGCCGCAACCCCATCTGCGCCGCCGTGCCCAGCTGTCCCGACACGATGCGCAGCAGCCGGTTGGCCAGATCCTCCAGATCGTGCATCCGGTCGGACAGCAACGGATCGTCGATCTGCCGCATCCGCATGCGCGTGCGCTGCTGCACCCGCTCGATCGCGGCTTCGGCGGTCAGGCCGCTGTCGATCGCCTCGTTGATCCGCCGCGTCCACCCTTCGTCATAAGCGAACATCTTGTAGGTTTCCAAAACCTCCTGATGCTCGCCCTCCATGCCGAATTCGGCCGCACCGGTCATCCGGTCGATCTGCTCGCGCATCTTGGCAAAGGCAGAAAAGACGCGCTGCCGCTCCGCCTCCACATCCTCCGCGACGGTATGTTCGATATGCACGCGCGGCTGGTGGAACACGATATGGCCCCGTGCCATGCCCATGACGAGTTGCAGGCCGTGCAACATGCTGGTGCCGGTATCGGCAATCCGCGCGTCGGCCGGGCCGTCATCGGCCAGTTCGGCGTTCGCGATCAGCTCCGACATCACCATGGCGACGGTCTGGAGCGCCTCGATCTCGACCTCTTCATATTTGCGCGGGTCGGCATGCTGCACGCACAGCACGCCGATGGCCCGCTCGCGCCGCACGATCGGCACGCCGGCAAAGCTGTGGAACAATTCCTCGCCGGTTTCCGGGCGATAGGAAAAATCGGGGTGCGACGCCGCTTCGTCCAGGTTCAGCGTCTCGACATTGGTGGCGATCAGGCCGACCAGCCCCTCCCCCATCGCCATGCGGGTGACATGCACCGCCTCCTGCTTCAGCCCGCGGGTCGCGAACAGTTCCAGCACGCCCTCACGCACCAGATAGATGGAACAGACCTCGCTCGACAGCGACTCGCCGATAATCTCAACCACCTTGTTCAGCTTGGCCTGGGCGCTGTTGCGCGCGGCCATGACCTCCTGCAATCGGATGAGGATCTGGCGAGCGGCGGCGGCGGGGGTGCTGGGCATTTCATTGCGCTATCAGATTGACGCACCGCTTTCCAAGGCGTTTCCTATGATCGGACCCGCAATATTGTTAAGCAGAGCTGATTTGCATGGCGGGAACAATCTGTACATTCGTCCAGCAGGCTGAAAGCCCGCGCGCGGGCATGGAGGGAGAAGAGGGATCATGGCGACGCAACTCGAACCGGCAATGGAACAGGAACTGATCGGACGCGGCTATTCGCGCCGTCAGATGGCAAAGGTCGCGGCGCTGCTGGGCGCCGGCGCGGCCGCCATCCGCATCACGGGCGCGGGCGCGCAGCAGGCGGCCAAGGCGGTCGCTGGCGCCGTGCGCATCGGCGCCAACGAATGCTGGACCGGTCCCTTCCCCGTCGCGGCCGAAGCCGCCTTCAAGCTGGTGCAGGAAGGCAATCGCTACGAACCGGACAATGAACATCAAAAGCTGTTCGACGCCGTCGCCTCGGTCGAAGGTATTCCGGCCGACCGCGTCGTCGCCTGGCCCGGATCGTCCGATCCGCTGAGCCGCGTCGCGATCGCCTATGCCTCGCCCACGCGCGGCATCGTCACCGCCGACCCGACCTATGAAGCCATCTGGCGCACCGCCGCCTGGCTCGGCGCCCCGGTCAAGAAAGTGCCGCTGACCAAGGATTACGCCCATGACGTAAAGGCGATGCTGGCGGCGGACCCCAATGCGGGCGTCTATTATATCTGCTCGCCCAACAACCCGACCGGCACCGTCACACCGGTCGCCGACATCGAATGGCTGGCCAACAACAAGCCCAAGGATTCGATCCTGGTCGTGGACGAAGCCTATATCCACTGGGTCGATGGTCCCAACGCCGCAAAGCTCGCCGCCACGCGCGACGACGTGCTGATCCTGCGCACCTTCTCCAAATTGTTCGGCATGGCCGGCATGCGCCTCGGCCTCACCTTCGCCTCGCCCACGCTCATGGAAAAGATGATGCGCTATGACGGCGGACAGGTGACCGGCATGCTGCCGATGACCGCCGTCGCCTGCGGCACCGTCTCGGTCGCGCAGGCCGACCTCATCAAGGCGCGCCGCGCCGAAATGAACGCCGCCCGCGAAAAATCGGTCAGCCACCTGAAGACCAAGGGGATCAAGGTCATCCCTGGCAGCCAGGCGAACATGTTCATGGTCGACTGGGGCAAGAAGAGCGCCAAGGACATGCAGGCCGCCCTGCTTGCCGCCAATGTGCAGATTGGCCGCAACTGGCCGATCTGGCCCAATGTCTCGCGCGTGTCGGTCGGCTCGATGGCCGAAATGGAAGCCTTCAACGCCGCCGTCGACAAGGTGTGGAAGGCGTAATCGGATAGTATTCGGGCGATAGTTGACTGTTCCCCGGCGCAGGCCGGGGTCCAGTTCCACGGTCCGAACTGGACCCCGGCCTGCGCCGGGGAACATATCCTGCTACTTACCGTCAGACACCGCACTTTTCATTCATGTCGCCAGAGCGGTGCGACACTCCAGAAAAATTACAGAAAAGAAAGGGCGGCGCATTGCGGAAATGCGTCGCCCTTTCGTCTTTCCCCATGACCACATTGTTTGCAGGACAAGGGGACGGACGACATGACCATGATGCTGAACAAGGATGCCCAGGACGATCTGATAGAGCGCGGCTATTCGCGCCGCCAACTGGGTGAAGTCGCCGCGCTTTTGGGCGCCGGCGTCGCCGCCAGCTCGCTTCTGGGCGGCAGCGCCATGGCGCAGCAGCAGGCCGCCCGCGGCGTCAAGGGCGCGGTGCGCATCGGCTCCAACGAATGCTGGACCGGCCCCTTCCCCTCGGGCGTTCAGGCCGCGGCCGAAGCCGCTTCGTTCGGCAACTGGTACGACCCGGACAACTATAAGGGCGACCTGATCACCACCGTCGCCACCGTCGAAGGCATTCCCGAAGCGCAGGTCATGCCCTGGCCCGGTTCGGGCGGCCCGCTGGTCAGCATCGTTGCGGCCTATTGCTCGCCGACCAAGGGCCTGGTCACCGCCGACCCGACCTTCGAATCCGCATGGCGCACCGCCGACTATATGAAGGCGCCCATTGCCAAGGCGCCCCAGGCGATCGGCAAGGGCCATGACGTAAAGGCGATGCTGGCCGCCAATCCGAACGCGGGCCTCTATTATATCTGCACGCCCAACAACCCGACCGGCACCATCACGCCGCTGGCCGACATCAAGTGGCTGCTGGACAACAAGCCCGCCGACGCGATGCTGCTGGTGGACGAAGCCTATATCCACTTCTCCGAAGCACCCAGCGCCGCTTCGCTGATCGGCAACCGCAAGGACATCATTGTCATGCGGACCTTCTCGAAGCTGTTCGGCATGGCCGGCGTACGCCTCGGCCTCACCTTCGCCGATCCCGAAGTGCAAAAGCGCATCTCGCTCTTCGGCCCCTCGGCCGGCGGCCTGGCGATCACCGCCATGCACTGCGGCAATGCGGTCTACAAGGAAGCCGCCCTCATCAAGGCGCGCCGCAACGAAATGATCGGCAACCGCGACGAAACGATCGCATGGCTGGCCAAGAAGGGCATCGAAGTGCAGCCCGGCAGCCAGGCGAACATGTTCATGGTCAACTGGAAGAAGCCGGCGAAGGAAATGCAGGCCGCCCTGCTCGCCACGCCGGAAAAGGTACAGATCGGCCGCAACTGGCCCATCTGGCCCACCGTCTCGCGCGTGACCGTCGGCAGCGCCGACGACATGGCCAAATTCCGCGCCGCCGTGGACAAGGTCTACAAGGCGTAAACGGCTCCCACCGTCACGAAGGAAAAGGCGTCCGGGCAACCGGGCGCCTTTTTTGGTGGCGGTGGATGAAGGTGCGAAGAATATAATCCCCGCCCGCCTGCGGGAGGGGCAGTGAGACTTACGCGCGCAGCGCGTTAGTCGCAGCGGGGTGGGCTGTCGCGATGTCCCGCCCACCCCCTAACCCCCTCCCGTAAACGGGAGGGGGAACAAGTCCAATTCCTGCCGAGAACGCCTTAACCCTCTCCCCCATGGGGGAGAGGGCTGCGCAGACTTGGCAGCTTGCTGCCTAGTCGGAGCTGGGTGAGGGGAAGCAACCTCACGCGAATACAGCGCCCCCTCACCCAGCCCGCGCGTCCAGCACCGCCACCATCGCCCGCCCCAGTTCCGCCAGCGGCCCATCGCCCTCCCGCGCGTAAAGCGACACCCGCATCGGCGCGACCCCGCCCAGATCGGTTCGCCGCACCAGCTTCGCCCCGCCCACAGCCGCCAGCGGCAGCAACGACACACCCACCCCGGCCGCGACCGCCGCCACCACGCTCTGCAAACTGCTCCCCGAAAAGGCCACGAACCAGCGCCGCCCCTCCCGCTCCAGCTGCGCGAACATCTGATCGCGATACAGCCCCCCTGCCGGAAAGCAGACCAGTGGCAACGCCTCTTCATCCACCACGCCCACACCCTCGGCCGCCGCGAACCAGCCCAAAGGCTCTGCAAAGGCCGCCCGACAATCCGCCCCGGCCACAGCCTCCTTCACGACCACGATATCGAATTCCCCCTGCCGATATCGCTGCGCCAGGTCGCGGCTCAGCCCGGTCGTCGCGTCCAGCCTGATATGCCGGTGCGCCCGCGCGAACCCGGCAAAGGCCTGCGCCATCGCCCCCGTCGCCAGATCCTCCGGCAGGCCGATGGAGATCGCCGCTGTCCCCGCCGGATCGCGCAGCAGCAGCGCGGCATCCTCATTCAGCAACAGTATCCGCCGCGCATGACCGATCAGCCGCTCACCCATCGCGGTCAGGCACACCGGTCGCGCCGACCGGTCAACCAGCCTGTGCCCCGCCATCGCCTCCAGCCGGCCGATCTCCTGGCTGATAGTCGACTGGGTCATGTTCAGCCGCTCGGCCGCATGGGTGAAATTGCCGCTATCGGCAATGGCGACAAGGCTGCGCAGCAGGCGGGGATCGAACATGGCCATCATTATCGATGTGCATGCTATCCATTCCAACATCTAATTTGCGCATGGTGGTCAGGCGGCTAAAATCGCCTTTCCCCTTCCGGAGCGCGGACCGACGATGAAGACCTTGCTGGCCACCACTTTGCCCCTGATCGCCCTCATCGCTTCACCCGCGCCCGCACTGGCCGCACCCGCCCCGCAACGCGGCGACATGATCATCCGCCACGTCTCCGTCATCGACGTCGAGCATGGCCGCGCCAATGCCGATCAGGCCGTGGTCCTGCGGGGCCCGGATATCGTCGCCGTCGGCCCGGACAAGGCCATCGCCAAAAACTGGCAAGCCGCCGGCACGATCGAGGGCAAGGGCCGCTTCCTCATCCCCGCGCTCTGGGACATGCACGTCCATTTCGGCGGCGGCCCGGACCTGATCGAAGAGAATAAGGCGCTCCTCCCCCTCTATGTCGCCCATGGCATCACCACTATCCGCGACTGTTCGGGCGACCTGCCCGACAATGTCCTCCAATGGCGCCACGACATCGCCAGCGGCAGCCTGTTCGGCCCGCGCCTCCTCACCTCCGGCGCCAAGATTGAGGGGATCGCGCCTGTCTGGAAAGGCACGATCGAGGTCGGCAGCCAGGCCGATGTGGACGCCGCCATCACCCGCCTGCAACAGCGCGACCATGTCGACTTCGTGAAGATCACCGACAGCACGTTGAAGCCAGACCTGTTCCTTTACGCCGTTGCGCAGGCGAAGGCGCATGGCCTGCGCAGTTCGGGCCATATCCCGATGGCGCTGACGGTCGGACAGGCGGTGGACGCCGGCATCAGTTCGATCGAGCATCTGGATTACGCCTACAAGGCCGGCGTCAGGCAAGAAGCCGCGATCGCCGCTGATTTCGCCGCCGGCCGCATCGACCGGGCGGAGGCCAGCCACCGGCTCGACACCGGCTTCGACAGCGCCACCGCCATGGCCGCCTATAGCCATTTCGCCGCCAAGGGCGTGTTCGTCACCCCGACGCTGAACGGCAGCCGCATCATCACCTATCTCGACCGCGACACCCACGCGAACGATCCCTATCTCGCCTATATCGGCCCGAAACTGCGCAAGACCTATGACTGGCGCATCCAGCGCGCCGCAGCGGCAGACGCCGCCGCCATCACCGCGCGCCACGATCATTTCGAACGCATGGCCGCCATATTGCCACTGCTGCAAAAGGCGGGCGTCACGATCATCGCCGGCACCGACGCGGGCTTTTTGAACAGCTTCAACTATCCCGGCATCGGCCTGCATGACGAACTGTCCCTGTTCGTGAAAGAAGGCCTCACCCCCGCCCAGGCGCTCTCCGCCGCCACCCGCGCCGGCCCGGCCTGGTTCGGCCAGCTGGACCGCTATGGCAGCGTGGAGGCTGGCAAGGCCGCCGACCTCGTCCTGCTCGACCGCAATCCGTTGCAGGATATCGCGGCGACCCGCGCCATCGCCACGGTCGTCATGCGCGGCAAAAGCTACGACCGCGCCGCCCTTGACGCGATGCTCGCCGACACGAAGGCCAAGGTCGCGGATTGGAACAAGGCCCCCTGACCCGCTGCCGTCTCGTATCGTCCAGCACCGCGCCATGATTTGAACCGTGACGTTATGTTCCCCGGCGCAGGCCGGGGTCCAGTGCCACGCAAGGGGCTGGACCCCAGCCTGCGCGGGGAACGCCAGATATGCGTCGATGTCTGCGCGCGATGCCATTGTCCGCGCCAAGCAAAATCCTATCCCTTCGATTGCCTAAATTTCCACCATGCGTTACCACGTTCCACAAAATGGATGTGTGGAGACGATAATGCGCGGAAAAAGGCTGGCTCTATTTGGACTCCTGCCGCTGCTGGTTGCCGCCGCGCCCGCACCCAAGCCCGCCTCGTGGATCGACCCCACCACCGGCCACCGCATCGTCCGCGTCGATGACCGGCCCGGCAATTACGGCCTCTATTTCAACTATAACCCGTTCACTCCGGACGGAAAGCGGATGATCTACCTGACGCCAGAGGGCATCCGCGTCGCCGACACGGCCAACTGGACCACCCGCCTCGTCCTGAAAGAAAAGATCGACCGCCTGCTCTTCGTCGGCAACCGCGCGGCCGTCGCCTATTACAGCACCAGCCCGATCGGCAACGAAGCCGCCTCCACCATCTGGTCGGTCGATCTCGACACCGGCAAGCGCCGCCGCATTGCCGACCTGCCCGGCGGCCGCATCGCGTCGATCAATGCGGACGACACGCTGCTCGCCGGCCATCGCGAACTCGCCACGCCCCCTGCCGTCATCGCCGCGCAGGGCAATCGCGATCCCAAGACTGGCTCCCCGACCTATGCCGCCAACGGCCCGGACGGAAAGCCCCTGCCCTTCGCCGTCGCCAAGGAACAATGGATGGCCCGGCGCCTCGCCGCCGGCGTGCCGATGGAAATCTTCACCATCGACATCCGCACCGGCGAACGAAAGACGGTGACCCAGTCCAGCGACTGGCTGAACCACGTCCTCTTCTCGCCCTCCGATCCGACGCTGCTCATGTATTGCCATGAGGGGCCGTGGCAGAAGGTCGACCGCATCTGGACCATCCGCACCGACGGCGGCCAGAAGACGAAGGTGCATCAACGCACCTTCCAGGGCGAAATCGCCGGCCATGAATATTGGGCGCCCGACGGCCGCACCATCTGGTACGACTTGATCCAGCCGATGGGGGTCCGCTGGCTCGCCAGCTTTGACGTGGTGAGCGGCAAGCGCATCTGGTACCGGCTAGGCGCAGGCCAAGGCAGCTATCATTTCAGCTCCTCCCCCGACAACCGCCTCTTCTCGGGCGACGGCAATGACGAAGGCAAATATATCAGCCTCTTCCGTCCCCGCGCAGACACCAACCCCCGCGCGCCCGACACGCTGGACGGCGACCGACTGATCGCAGCCGGCGACCTGGAAACCCAGCGCCTCGCCGACCTGTCGAAACAGGACTACACGCTCGAGCCCAACCAGCATTTCACCCCCGACGGCCAATGGCTGGTCTACCGCGCCAATGTAGAGGGCAAACCCGCCATCTACGCCGTGGAAGTAGCGAAGGCGAAGTAAAACATCGCCGATGTCACTTTAAGGCTCCCCGTTCCCCGGCGTAGGCCGGGGTCCAGTTCAGACCGTGGGACTGGACCCCGGCCTACGCCGGGGAACTCTTCCCTGGGTGAACTGGCATGGCGCCTTGGTATCAAGCACTGGCGGCAGACGTTTCGCACAGCGCCTTGAATTGCTCCATCATCTGGTCCCAACCCGGATGAAAGCCCATTTCCTCATGCCGTGCCTTGGCCTCTGCATCCCAATGGCGCGCGGTCGCGGTGAAGCGCGTGCCCTCGCCCTCATCCTCGAACCGCCATAGCCCGGTGATGAACGCCGTCTGCGGTATCCATCCCGACGCATAGGCGTCCGTCGTCACCGCCAGTTCGTTCGGCACCACCTCCAGAAACACGCCCTCCATCGGCCCCGTCTCTTCGCCATTTGGCCCGAACATCTGCACCGCGCTCCGCCCGCCGGGGCGCAGATCCTGTTCGATCACCTCGGCCCGCCAGGGCTTGGGGCAGAACCATTCCTCCTTCAGGTCCACCCAGACCTTCCAGCATATCTCCCTCGGCGCCGCGATATGGCAGGTGACGGACAATTCATGCTCAGCGCTGCTCATATCGCTTTCCCTTCGAAGGCCGCCTGCATCGCGGCGGTATCCAGCTTCCGCATCGACATCATGACCCCCATCATGCGGGCGATGCCGGCTGTGTCGTCCGTCTTGTAATTGTCCATGATCTGCCGCGTCACCAGTTGCCAGGACAGGCCATATTTGTCCGTCACCCATCCGCACGGCCCATCCTTGCCGCCATCGGCGGTCAGCGCGTCGAAATGCCGGTCCAGTTCCGCCTGATCCGCACACGCCACGGACAGCGATATCGCCTCGTCGAAACTATATTGCGGCCCACCGTTCAACGCCTGATAGCTTTGCCCGAACAGGGTGAACTCGACCAGCAGCACGCTCCCACCCGCCAGCGGCGATGGCGACGGATTTTGTTCGGGATAGTAGCTGACATGATCGATCGACCCGCCAAAGACGGACACGTAGAATTGCGCCGCATCCAGACCATTACCGTCGAACCAGAGGCAGGGGGTGATCTTGTCCATCACGCCTCCCCCTTGCTGCCGACAGCCGCAAACATCGCGCCTTGCGGATCGCTCGCCTGGATGATCCATCCGCCGCCCGGCACCTCCGTCGGCCCGTTCAGCACCGTGCCGCCGCCCGCCTTCACCTTCTCCACCGCCACATCGATATCCTCGACGACGAAGTAGAACAGCCACGCCGGTCGCGGCATTTCCTTGGGACATGGCATGATGCCGCCCGTCATATCCTGAAAATCGCCGCCCCCGGTCTGCGACACGAGTTGGTAGCTGCCCATTTCGCCCATATCCATGGCGTCCCCGGTCGTCCAACCGAACTGCCCGGTATAGAAGGCCAGATCCTTGTCGAAATCGCCGGCATATAGTTCATGCCAGCCGACATGGCCCGGCGCCATCGGCGAAGCGGCCTCCATTCCCTCGTCGCTCGATCCCTTCAGCAGCATGAACAGCGCTCCACCCGGATCGGCCATCACCGCAAAGCGTCCGACGCCCGCTATGTCCTCGGCCGGCCGCATCACCTTGCCGCCCGCCGCGCTCAGCCGCTGCCCATCCGCATCGACATCGGCCGATCCCATATAGCCGCCCCACCAGGGCGCCATGCCGCAGTCCTTGGCCTCGGCCGGGATCGCCATGACCCCGCCGACCGCACCCGCGCTGCCCGACACCACATGATAGGGATCGTCCGTCCGCTCGCCACCGAAAGGCTGCGACGTCCACCCCAGCACATCGCCATAAAAAGCCAGCGCCGCCTGCGGGTCGCTCGTCATCAATTCATACCAGAAGAATTTGCCGCCAAAATCGGTCATCGTCTTTCTCCTGAAATTTGGAATTGCAGGATTGGTCGCCATTTCGTTCAGGTGGAGCCGAAAAGCGTGATTTTCGAGTACCGGAGCGCAGCGTACTCAAAGTACGTGAGCACCGGAACGCAGAAAAGCGCGCTTTGCAGGCCCGCCTGGGCGGAATGGCGATCAATCCTAGGCCTTCGCGTCCAGCAACACCTCAAACCCGCCATAAATCAAACGCGCGCCGCTGAACGGCATGTCCTCGCCCTCCTTGGGCTGCATGCGTTCATCCTTCATGACTTTCTCGGCCCCCGCGTCGCGGGTCGCCTTGTCGGGCCATTCGATCCAGGAAAAGACGACTTCCTCATCCTCCTCCGCGATCACGGCGGTGCGGAAATCGTTGGTCTTGCCGATCTTGACGTCGCTGCCCCAGCATTCGACGATGCGCAGCGCGCCATGTTCTATGAAGATCGGCGCGGCATAGGCCGCGACCTCGCGATAGCGTTCTTTATTGCCCTTGGGCACCGGGATCACGAATCCGTCCATATAGGCCATATTCTCTCTCCTCTTCGTCGCTCGTCGTCGTGCAACCCTAAGGTGAAACGACGCGCATGCCATTATGCGCATCGCTTATATCAGATGACGCGAAAAGAAGAACGGTCCGTCCGACGGCGCCTAAGCCTGCGCCGACAGCTTCATCAGCACCAGTCCGGCCAGGATCAGCCCCGCCGCGATCAACCGCGCGACGCTCAGACCCTCACCCAGAAAGGCGACCCCGACCGCGAACGCGCCCAGCGCCCCGATCCCGGTCCAGATCATATAGGCGGTGCCCAGCGGCAGGCTGCGCATCGCCAGCGACAACAGCCCGAAACTCGCGACCATCGCGCCCAAAGTGATGAGGCTGGGCACAAGCCGGCTGAACCCATGCGACTGTTTCATCGCAAAGGCCCAGACGATTTCCAACACACCGGCGATAAAGAGATAGATCCAGGCCATGACGGCTCTCCTTTCCAAAAAAGAGAGCCGGGCCGTCCCGGACTTGAAAACCCATGGCTGGGTGGAGGACGTGGCCTCGCTTGCTATGAAAAGATAGGGACGTGCCGCCCAATGCACAACCCAAATCCTCCCCTGTAAAGGGGAGGGGGACCGCGCCCGAAGGGGGTGGTGGAGGGGTAATGGCGCAACCTCAGTCGCAACCGCCCCTCCCCTTTCAGGGGAGGATCAGCGCTCGCTCAATGCGCCCCGTTCAGCATCCCGAACACCTGGGCAAATTCCCCACGCTTCGTCGCCTCGCTCAGGAACTTCACCCGCTCGACATGAATTTCCGCCGGCGTCGGCTGCTGCCGCAGCAGGCCCATCGTCTCGGCGATGAAGTCCGCCAGCGGCATCATCTGGTCATTCTCCGCATGGCCGGGCATCAGGTCGGTCTGAACACCGGGCGGCACGATCTCCACCACTTCAACACTGGTCGCCTTCAACTGCTCCCGCATCGCCAGCGACCAGCCATGGATCGCCGCCTTGGTCGCGCTATAGGTCGGGGTCGCAACCAACGGGACGAAGGCCAGGCCCGACGACACGGTCAGGATGGTCGACGCCGCCTGCGCCTCCAGATGCGGCAGCAGCGCATGGGCCAGCCGGATCGGACCAAGCAGATTGGTCGCCACCGTGGCCTCCGCGATCGCCAGGTCGATCTTCTCCTCCGCCACCATGATGCCGGCATTGAGCAGCACGGCGTTGAGCGCCGGGAAATCCGCGACCAGCCTGCCGGCGAAGGCCAGAATCGCCGCAGGATCTTCCATGTCCAGCGTCACCGCCGCCATGCCCGGATGATCGGCCACGACCGCGTCCAGCGCCGCCTGCCGACGCCCGGCTATGATGACCTGATTGCCGGCCGCATGAAATTCATGCGCCAGCGCCGCGCCGATGCCCGACCCGCCGCCGGTGATGAGAATGGTGTTGCCTGTGGATTGCATGGGAAAGCTCCTTTCGATTGGCTTGCCCCGCAATTTAGCCCTATGCTCTCTTTTGGAAAGTAGGCACCGCAAAGTGCTGTAGTTACCCGAAGGTGAGAAATGGCAAATCCGCTCCAAACCCGCTTCGCCGCCGCCGATATCGCGCAGGCCGAACAGTATCTGGCGCATGAACCGCCGACCGACATCGACCCGCGAATCGAACGACTCGTCAACGACCTGATCGGCCGCATCGCCGACAAATGGACGTTGCTGGTGCTGGAGGAGCTGGAGGCGAAGGGCACGCTGCGCTTCACCGAAATCGGGCGGCTGGTGGAAGGGATCAGCCAGAAGATGCTGACCCAGACGTTGCGCCAGATGGAGCGCGACGGGCTTTTGACCCGCACGGTCCATGCCGTCGTGCCGCCCCGCGTCGACTATGCGCTGACCCCGCTCGGCAACAGCCTCAGCGCCGCCTTTTGCGGCGTCTGGGTCTGGGCCGAACGCAATCTGGAAACGGTAGAAAACGCCCGCACCACCTTCGACGCGCGGGATTAAAGCGAACGCCCCTCATTCGTCATTGCGAGCGCAGCGAAGCAATCCATGTAGCGCTCCCTTGGATCGCCACGCTTCGCTCGCGATGACTCAGTGTATCGGTCTCAAGTCATCAGACTTTAAACCAATATGAACTTATGACTCTACGTTCCCCGGCGCAGGCCGGGGTCCAGTTCCCCGCTCCGATCTGGACCCCGCGACCTGCGCCGGGGCACACGTCATATACGGGTCTTGCTATTACTCGCCCGCCGTCGGCACCGGCTGCACGATCAGCTTGGGCGTGCTGTTGTCGGGCAGCGTCCGCGCCGGGGCCGGCGGCCCGGACGGCGTCACCGCTGACGGCGCAGATGGCGCGGCTGACGGCGCAGGCACTACTCCCGTCGAAGGCACGGCCCCCGCCGCAGGTGCAGATGCAGGCGCCGTCGCCTCGATCGAACTCTTATATGTCGGCGTCCACCCCTTGGGCGGCGCTTCGCCCGGCGGCACCGGCGGCGGCGGCAGCGGCGTGGGCGACACCACGACCGTCACCGTCGCGCCGAACCGCGACTGCCATTCGGCCAGCCGCCGCAGATAGTCGGCATAGGCCGCGTAAAATTCCTGGAACGGCTTTTCCAGCTCGGCCAGCAGCGCAGGCGCCTCTACCAGCAATTGCGAAGACGGCATGGCGATGATCTTTTGCCCCACCGTCACCGCGACCGGGCAGAAATTCTTGATCACCGGCGGCAGCGCGAAGAAATTATAGACGACCGTGTTCAACCGCTCGCGCGACGCCATGCCCGAACTGCCATAGGCCACGCTGTAATTGCGATCGACCGCCGCATTGGCGCTATTCAGCGTCGCCTTATGCAGCGCCAATATCTGGTTATACTGGTTGCGCGCAGTCGGCCCATATTTGTCGCAATTGAGCGCCGCGACGTTCAGCGCCATGCGGATATGCCACAGCGCGGTATTGGACGTGACGCCGCGATTGGCGGTCAGATATTTCCCGTCCGCATCCTTTTCCGGAATGCTCATCCCCTCGGCCGCGTTCGATGGCGGCACCGGGCGGATGGTCGGCACCACCGGCGGCGGCGGCGCGGGTGGCGGCGGCGGCGGCGGGGTCGAACAGGCCGCCAGCACGGCCAGCGAGACAAGGGAAAGGCGGCCGATAAGGCGCGAAGACAACATCAAATTCTCCGGCAGGACGATAGGCACCGGCCATGCCGGTCGTGGGTTAGGGGGAATATGCCTAACCCGCGACTCACCGCAACCCTTTAAGCGACTCGCCGTTCCAGCGCCTCGGCAGCCTGCGCCATCAGCTGGGCGATGATGTCGGCGACCGGCTCTTCCTTCGTCACCATGCCGACCGACTGGCCCGCCATCAACGATCCGCCCTCGACATCGCCGTCGATCACCGCCTTGCGCAGCGCGCCGGCCCAATAATGTTCGATCTGCAACTGCGCTTCCATCATGTCCACCGCGCCGCTGTCCAGCAGGTTGGCGACTTCGCGCTGCTTGGCGGTGAAGGCTTCGGTGCCCGCATTCTTCAGCGCGCGCACCGGGATGACCGGCAAACGCGGGTCGATCTGCACGCTGGCGATCGCATCGCGCGCCGACGCGCGGAAAAACGCCTTCTTGAAATTGGGGTGCGCAATGCTCTCGCTCGCGCAGGCAAAGCGGGTGCCCAGCTGTACGCCCGCCGCACCCATTTCCAGATAGGCGGCGATCGCCTCGCCCCGGCCGATGCCGCCCGCGACGAACACCGGCACCTGTTCAGCCATTTCCGGCAAGATTTCCTGCGCCAGCACGCTGGTCGCGACCGGGCCGATATGGCCGCCCGCTTCCATGCCTTCCACCACCAGCGCGTCGACGCCCGACCGCACCAGCTTCTTGGCCAGCGCCAGCGCGGGCGCGAAGCAGATCAGCTTGGCCCCCTTCTGCTTGATCGCCTCGATGCTCCCCTTGGGCGGCAGACCACCGGCCAGCACGACATGGCTGACATCATGTTTCGCGCACACTTCGATCAGGTCGAACAGCAGCGGGTGCATGGTGATCAGGTTCACGCCGAACGGCTTGTCCGTCAGCGCCTTGGTCGCCACGATCTCCGCATCCAGCAATTCTGGCGTCATCGCGCCGCACGCAATCACGCCGAACCCGCCGGCATTGGAAATCGCCGCCACCAGATTGCGCTCACTGACCCAGCTCATCGCCCCACACAGGATCGCGCTCTGGCTACCGAAAAATTCGGTGCCGCGAGCCATGAGGGACGTGAGCTTGGCGTGGGTCATATATAATCCGTTCAAAACCAAAAAAGCCCCTCCCTTTCAAGGGAGGGGTTGGGGTGGGTGCGCCGCACAGCGGCGCCCCAAGCTATCGACCAAAGGGCAGGCTCGCTTCGCTCGCACCCACCCCTAGCCCCTCCCTGGAAGGGAGGGGAATAGAAAATTTACGCGATCGGCGCGTCCAGACCATAAGCGGTGTGCAACACACGCACCGCCAATTCCGTCTCATCCTCGTCGATCAGTACCGAAACCTTGATTTCGCTCGTCGAAATCGCCTCGATATTGATACCGCGCTCGGCCAGCGTCTTGAACATGGTGGCGGCGACGCCGGCATGGCTGCGCATGCCCACACCCACGACGCTGATCTTGGCGACTTCGGTATCGGTGATGATGCGGAAAAAGCCGATGACGTCCTTGTTCGCTTCCAATATGTCGACGCTGCGGGCCAGGTCGGCGCGCGGGACGGTGAAGGTGACGTCCGTCTCTTCATTGTCCTTGCTGTCATTCTGGATGATCATGTCGACGTTGATCGCCGCGTCGGCCAGCGGCACGAAGATGTTGGCGACCGCACCGGGCTTGTCGGGCACGCGCGTCACGATGATCTTCGCCTCATTCTTGTCATGGGCGATGCCGGTGATGAGCTGACGTTCCATCTTGTCTTCCTTGAGCTTGGCTTCCAGTTCCGCGTCGCTGACGATCAGCGTACCGGGCAGATCGGTCTGGGTGGGATCATCGAAGGAGGAAAGCACCTGCACGACCACGCCTTCCTTCATGGCGAGGCCGACCGAGCGCGTCTGCAACACCTTGGCACCGACCGAGGCCAGTTCCAGCATTTCCTCATAGGTGACGAGGTTCAGCTTGCGCGCGCGCGCCACGATGCGCGGGTCGGTGGTATAGACGCCGTCGACGTCGGTATAGATGTCGCAGCGATCGGCCTTGATCGCGGCGGCCACCGCGACCGCCGACGTGTCCGAACCGCCCCGGCCCAGCGTCGACACCCGGCCATCGGCCATCATGCCCTGGAATCCGGGGATCACCGCCACGGTGCCCGACCGCATCGACGCCAGCAGGTCCAGCGTGTCGATGTCGCTCACCCGCGCCTTGGCATGCGCCTCGATCGTGCGGATCGGCAACTGCCAGCCCAGCCAGCTGCGCGCGTCCACGCCCAGCGCCTTCAGCGTCATGGCCAGCAATCCGCTGGTGATCTGCTCGCCGGCGGCAACCACCACATCATATTCGGCCGGATCGTAGAGGGCGGACGCTTCCTTGCAGAAACCGACCAGCCGGTCCGTCTCGCCCGCCATGGCGGACACGACGACGGCGACTTCATGCCCCTGTTCGACGACATGTTTGACGCGCGCCGCCACGTTGCGAATTCGCTCCATCCCCGCCATGGAGGTGCCGCCGAATTTCATCACGATGCGCGCCATTTGCTTGTCGAACCTATCCGTTATTATGAAAGAAAATATCCCAAAAGGGCTAAACGGCGCTCCTATTAGCAGCGCAGGCGCATATGGCAAGCAATCCCAGAAGCGTCACCGGCATGGGTGGCTTTGCCCGCGTCGAACCGGCTGCTAACAAGGATGCAAATATCGCCGCCTTCGTCATCGCGAAGGTGCCAAAGCAGCCAAGGCCAGTGACAATGACAGACATGACCACCGCCACCATCGACCCGAAGGAAGCCGCCCATTTCGGCACCATGGCCGCCGACTGGTGGGATCCCACAGGGTCCAGCGCGATGCTGCACAAGCTGAACCCGGTGCGCCTGCGCTATATCCGCAACGCGATCGACCGCCATTGGCCCGGCGACGCGCAGGCCTTCCGTCCCCTCACCGGCAAACGCGCGCTCGACGTCGGCTGCGGCGCGGGTCTGCTTACCGAACCGCTCGCCCGCCTCGGCGCCACCGTCATCGGCCTCGACGCCGCCCCTGAAAATATCGCCGCGGCGCAGGGCCATGCCGCAGGGCAAGCGCTGACCATCGACTATCGCGCCACCCCGGTGGAGGAGATGGCCGATACCGGCTTCGACCTCGTCACCTCGATGGAAGTGATCGAGCATGTCGCCGACCCCGCCGCCTTCGTCCGCGCGCTGGCCGGCAAACTCGCGCCCGACGGCCTGATGATCCTCTCCACCCCCAACCGCACACCGCTCTCCCGCCTCGCCATGATCACCATCGGCGAAAGCGTCGGCGGCATCCCCAAAGGCACGCATGACTGGCACAAATTCATCACGCCCGAAGAACTGACCGCGCTGCTGGATCAGGCCGGGTTGGAGGTCACCGACAGCATCGGCCTCAGCTTCGACCCCGCCCGCGGCTTCGCCCTGTCCGCCAACACCGCGATCAATTACCTGCTGACGGCGAAGCACAGAATATAAACCTTCTCCCCTCGGGGGAGAAGGATACGAAGCCTTGCCAGCTTGCTGGCTAGGCGAAGTTGGATGAGGGGGGGGGAAGGACCATGACCGACGAAGCCAGAGTCGACACCTATATCGCCGCTCAGGCCGACTTCGCCCGCCCGATCCTCACCCATGTCCGCGCGCTCGTCCACGCCGCGCACCCCGACGTGACCGAAGCGATCAAATGGGGCTTTCCCCATTTCCTCTACAAGACCAAGAATCTCGCCTCGATGGCCGCCTTCAAGAGCCATGCGGCGGTCAACCTCTGGTATAGCGACGCCGCAAAGCCGCGCGAAGGCATGGGCCATCTGGGCAAACTCACCAGCCTCGCCGACCTCCCCTGCGACGACGAACTGCGCACCCTGCTGACCAAAGCCCTAGCCCTGATCGACGCCGGCGCCAAACCGCCCCGCAAGACCGACCGCTGCCCACGCGAACCACTCCCCGTCCCCCCGGCGCTCACCGCCGCGATCGCAGCCAACCCGGCCGCCGCTACGATCTGGTCCAGCTTCCCAGCCGGCAAGATCCGCGACTATTGCGAATGGATCATCGAAGCCAAGACCGCTCCCACCCGCGACAAGCGCATCGCCCAGGCGGTCGAATGGATCGCCCAAGGCAAAAGCCGCAACTGGAAATATGAAAAACGCTAAGGCCGCATGGGTGGGGGGGTAACCTCACGGCAGTAGGCCAGTCTCGCGCCCGTCCCCAATAGCGACCGCCCCTTACGCCCCTACAGCCTCCGCCCGCGCGATCAGCGCCTGGGCCTCCTCGACATGCATCGTCTCGATCATGCGGCCCTCGAACCGCTCCGCCCCGCCGCTCGCCGCCGCGACCAGCCGCCGCGCGTCCGCCAATGCCTGCGCATCGGGACCGAACATCTGATTGGCCACCGTCACCTGGCTCGGATGGATCAGCGTCTTTCCATCGAAGCCCAGCGCATAGCCCTCGGCACATTCCGCCTCCAGCCCCGCTTGATCATCCAGCCGGTTGAACACCCCGTCGAACACCGCAATCCCCGCCGCCCGTGCCGCCAGCACCACCGCCTGCATCGCATAAGACAGCCCCGCCCGCCCGGCCGACGGCGGAATGCCCAGATCCTTGCGCAGGTCGTTATTCCCCATGAACAGCGCGGCGCAGCCCTCCGACCGCGCAATCTCGCTCGCCGCCAGCACGCCCCGCGCGCTTTCGATCATCGCGATCACCGGCTTCTGGCACACGCTGAACACATCCTTGACCTGCTTGGGATGCTCCACCTTGGGCAGCACGATATAGTCCAGCGCCGCCGTCTTGGCCGCGACCATCTCCACCCCGTGCCAGGGCGTGCCTTCGATATTGATCCGCACCGCCGCGATCCGGCCGCCAAAGCCCTCCGCCAGCGCCGCCACCGCGCCGTCGCGCGCGCTGTCCTTGGCGTCGGCCGGCACCGCATCCTCCAGGTCCAATATCACCATGTCGCACGGCAAGGTCCGCGCCTTGGCGATCGCGCGGGCATTGGACGCGGGCAGGAACAGCAGCGAACGGGCGTGGCGCAGCAACATGATACTCTCCGGATGGCCTCTGGTGGCTTCACCCCCCCGTTAGCCAATAGACGGCCCGTCCCCAACCCCCAATCGGACCGGCCGACGGATGCACGCCGCCCAGCGGAACGTCAGAAATCCACGGTGGCCGACAGCCACAACCGCCGCCCTTCCTGATTGATCGAATAGGCCGGCGTATAAGCCGTCGCATTCGCCGCCGTCCGATACGGCACATAGACCGCATAATCGGTGTCCAGCACATTATACACCGTCGCGGCCAGGCGGAAGGCCGGCGTCAGCTGATATGATCCGCCCAGATGGAACACCTCATAGCTTCGGAAGTCGCCCACGGCGGTTTGCTGCACATTGGCCCCGCGATAGCGGCTGGACCGGATTTCCGCCCGCGCCCACACACTCGCCTTGTCGCCCAGTTTCCATCGCAGATTGCCGTTCAGCATATGCTTGGGCATCCCGATCAACGGCAATCCTTCCTCCGACCCGCTCAGCTGCTCCGTCTCGGTATAGGTGTAATTGGCGCTCAGCGACAAAGCCGGGGTAAAGGCGAAGCGCGTCGCGACCTCGACACCGCGCGTGCGCGCCTTGTCGATATTGATCGACTGGCTGAAGACGTCGACATTGGGGAAATTGCCCACATCAACGCAACCCGGCAGGTTCGGCGCGGCCGAGAAGCGGCAATTGGGCACCCCCGGCCCACTGGCGATCTTGTCGGTAAAGTCGTTATTGAACAGCGTCACATTGCCGCTGAAGAAACCCTGCCCGTCATAATAGAGGCCCGCTTCATAACTGGTGCTGGTTTCCGGCGTCAGCCCCGGCGATCCCAGCAGCGGCACGCGCCCCTGGCTACCAAAGCCGATGATCCCCTCGGCAATCTGCTCGACGCGCGGCGTCTTGAACCCGCGGCTCACCCCGCCCTTCAGCGTCAGCGCCTCATTGATGTTCCACACGCCATAGACGCGCGGCGACCATTTATCGCCGAAGGTGCTGTGATTGTCGTAGCGCGCACCGCCGGTGATGTTGAACCCGTCCACCACGGTCAGCGTGGCTTCGGCAAAGCCTGCCCATTGGGTGAATTTGAACGGTTCGGGCGCCACGCCCTCGACCATCCGCGCCTTCCAATATTGCCCGCCGACGGTGAAGGCCAGCGCCCCGACCTTCCCGGCAAAGCGCGAATCCAATATGTCGTTGCGCGCCTCCAGCGTACGCGGCGCGCCCGGCGTCGCCCCCGGCGTGCCATTGGGGATCAACCGCCCGATCGTCTCCGTCTCGTTGCGGGTCAGCGTCGTGTCCAACTGGCCAAAGCCCATCCGCCAGCTATGCGCGATCACATAGTTGGACCGGTTGAACCGCTGTTCCGGCGCATAGCCGCCCGACCCCAGCGTCCCCAGCTGCCCCTCGCTATTGTCGTAGCTCTGCTCGTTGCGGTCATATTCGACCCACAGGTCATGATCGGCATGGGGCGTCAGGCTCAACCGCCCGCCATAATTATAAACGTCCGACCGCACCGGATTGCGCCCCAGCGTCAGCGCCGGATCGCCCGGAATATCGATATTCGATCCCTCGCGATGGAACACACTGCCCCGCAGCGTCAGCCCCAGCAGGTCGCGGATGATCGGCCCCTGCGCAAAGCCGTTCACCGACTGGATATTGCCGAAGCGATCGTCGCCCTGGATCGTGCTTTCGGCGGTCGCGGTGCCGACCCAGCGTGTCCCAACCTTGCGCGTGATGATGTTGACGACGCCGCCCATCGCATCCGACCCATAGAGCGTGGACATCGGCCCGCGCACCACCTCGATCCGGTCGATGGCGGAAAAGGGCGGCAGGAAGCTGGTGGACGTCTCGCCAAAGCCGTTCGGCGTCACCCCGCCCGGCGCATTCTGGCGGCGGCCGTCGATCAGGACCAGCGTATAGTCGCTGGGCATGCCGCGAATGGAGATGTTGAGGCCACCGGTCTTGCCCGCTTCGCCGCCGACATCCACGCCCTGCACATCCTGCAACGCCTCGGCCAGGCTGCCGAAGCGCTTCTCCTGCAACTCCTCGCGCCCCAGCACGGTGATGCTGGCCGGCGCCTCGACTATATTCTGCTCATAGCCCGCCGCCGTCACGACGATCGCGTTACTATTGTCGCCCTCCACGGGCGCAGCATCGGGCGCCTGGGCCGCGATAGCCGCCTGCCCCATCACCGCCAGCGCAATCAGCCCAGCCCCACCAAAAGCCCGCCCCACAGCGCGCAACCGCATCGACCCCATGATATCCCCCTCAGCTAATGCAAATGCGTATCAGTAATACGCCTGCCGTTGAGGGGGCCGGTGAAGAGGAGTCAATGAGGGTAAGCGGGCGGAGGGCGGCGGCAACTATTCCTTACAGAAGGGAGACGGATTGGCGGTGGATGGGACGGGTTGGGCATTGCAGAGGGTGAGGCAGCCACATTTGTCACGCCATGATGCTGAGCATCCCTTGCAGGCAAACATAGTTGGCTGTCAGCTATGCGCCAATTCCAGCCATCCAATGCGTCAATTATCGCTTCAGAAAGCGGACTCTCGCGAACTGACATCTTCGATGTGCAAAAATCACAAACTTGGGAATTGGCAAAATCGTCCAGGTTGAACCTCAGCACATGCGCTTCAAATCAGAACCGACCTTTGCTCCCTGCCACTCCGCAGCCTTGCGGGCGAAGTGGAGGCTTGCACCCTTCCAACCCAATCAGCCCGATACCAAAGCGCATCCCGTTTCATAGTGCGTTTTGACGAGCGATGCGGCCGTAAATTGCGGCGCTCGGCTTGGCTGTCCGCTGGAATGTTACCGGATCCACTGAGGCCAGACCCAGCTTGGGTGCATAACCAGAAGTCCATTCGAAATTGTCCATCAGGGACCAGTGAACATACCCCAGGACCGGCACTCCCTCGTCCATCGCCCGCTTCAGTTCGGCCAGGGCAAGCGGCAGTTGCTTCGCGCGGATCGCGTCGTCGGTGATGTAATAACCATGTTCGGTCACAAGTATCGGTCGTTTGGTCGCTTCATGCACATATCTGACCGCTCCTGCGAGCGAGCCTGGCACAATCTCATTGCCTTCGCTGCTCAGTGTCGCGCCGGGCGATGGAGGCAATTTGCCGGTTTCCGTCCAGACATTACGGTTGTAATTCTGCACGCCGACGAAATCATCGGTCTTCACATTGTCGATCCACGCGCCGTAAAAAGCTTGCCGCATGGCATCGCGCTTGCTGCGCGGGCCAACCGCTTGTTCGTCGGAAACCGCAAGGGTCGCGCCGACGGGCAAGTCCGATCGCACTGCCTTGATCGCCGCTTTGCCTAAGCGGTGTGCGTGCAGCATGTTCGGCAACATTTCCTCGATTTGCCCGAATGCGGGACCGCCGACAAAATGCGACACGCCATGATCCTTGCTGGCGGCGTCAAGCATCGCAGTCTGCGCTTCGACCACCTGCGGTGGCAACATACGCAATGCAATCAACAATCCGTTCGGCTCGTTCAGTGTGAAGGCGATGCCGATTTCCGCGCCCAAATGGCGCATGGCCCGATCACAGTAGCGGGCGAACAGATCGGCCGAGTCCGCCATCGTCCAACCGCCACGCGCCGCGAACCACACAGGCACAGTCCAATGGCTGAACGTGACCATCGGCGTCATCCCGCGCGTGCGGCATCCGTTGATCACACGCTTGTAATGGTCGAGCATCGCAATCGAAAACTGACCCGGTTGCGGTTCGATGCGGGACCATTCGATCGAAAACCGGTAAGCGTTCAGCCCGATCGCTTTCGCCAGATCAAGGTCCGCCTCCCACAAAAACAGGCTGTTGCATGCGTCACCGGACGGCACCGAGAAGATGGTTGGCTTGGTATTCTCCAACACCCAGAAGTCGCTATTGACGTTGCTGCCTTCGATCTGATGCCCCGCAGTCGCAGCGCCCCAATGGAATCCTGATGGGAAAGCCGCGCCCGCGCGGCTTAGGGCGATCGCTGGCGTGGACGCGGTAGCCGTTGCAGCAAGTCCGATCTTCACAAGCGTACGGCGCGATACGTCCATTCAATATCCCCTCATCTTTTAAGGCATTGTAACGAGCGCATGCATCGAAAAATAATATGAAAATTTTCTACTTCCATAGCCGGAGTCTATGGTGGGCGGCGTTCAGCCCCGGCGTCAGCATCTTTCGTTCACGCAAGGGTGTAATTAATCCCGATGGCTGATCACCTCCTATTCCCCTGTCCTACACCCCGGCCCTCATGCCACCCTCCCCGGCATGACCCAGCCAGATCTCCTCCATTTCGCCCCCGTCATCCTCGCCCGCCGCGCGCGCGGGTGGACGCATGATGCGCAAATCGCCTTCATCGCCGCGCTGTCGCGCCATGGCGTGGTGGCGCAGGCGGCGCGCAGCGTCGGCTGTACGCCGCGATCGGCCTATTATCTGCGGGCGCGGCCCGGCGCGGAGAGTTTCGCCGCCGCCTGGGACTGGGCGCTGGAAATGGGGCTGGACGAAAGCCGCGCCCGCGCCGTCGCCCTTGGGCAGGAACGGCTGGAGCGGCCGATCGTCCGGCGCGGCCAGGTCGTCGGCACGCGCAGCGAACCCAATCACCGCCTGCTCTTCGCCGCACTGCGCTCCCATGCCAGCAACCGCCACGCCACCATGCTCCATCGCGAGCGGATCGCGCATCGCCGCCTGCTCGCCGACCTTGCCGAACGCGGCCCCTTTTCACCCGAACAATGGGCGCGGCTGCACCCGATCCTGGTGCAGGCCAGCGGCGGCGGAGGCGCCCCACGCAGCACCCCGCCCTTGTCATAATCTGTCGTCCGTATGAAATAAGATGTCGAAATCTGCGGGAAATATGCGAAGTTAAGGGGACGACATCCACCGGAGACTTCCCCCATGCTGACCACCCGCCGCGCGCTGCTCGCAGCCGGCGCCTCCGCCGTCACCCTCGGCGCCCTTCCTGCCCGTGCCGCGACCGCTGCCGCCACCGGCGCGGATGCCGCCGCGCAGGCCTTGCTGGCGGACATGGCCGAAGCGATGCTGGCCGACGCCCCCGAAACGGCGAGCGGCCTTGGCATCGACACCGGCGCCCGAGCCGCGCTCAAAAGCCGCCTCGGCAACAAGACGCCGGCGGGTCAGGCGCAGATCGCCGCCCATGTGCAGGATCGCCTCGCCCGGCTGCGCGCCATCGACCTCGCCCCGCTCTCGCCCGCGACCCGCATCGATGTGGAAGTGGTGCTGACCGCGCATGAAACCGCGGCGGAAGGCTTCACCTTCCCCTTTGGCGACATGGCGATCATGAACAGCAACTGGTCCTATCGCAACAGCCCCTATGCCGTGGCGCAGAATACCGGCAGCTTCGTCGAAACCCCCGATTTCCTCGACAGCAACCATGGCATCAAAAGCAGCGCCGACGCCGACGCCTATCTGGCCCGCCTGCAACTCTATGCCGCGAACCTGAATGGCGAAACCGAACGCCTGAAGCATGACGCCGGCCTCGGCGTGATCGCCCCCGCCTTCCTGCTCGACAAGACGCTGGGCCAGATGAAAGCGGTCCAGGCGCAACCGATCGACCAACAAGTCCCCGTCGCCTCCATCGCCCGCCGCACGAAGGACATGCCCGGCGACTATGCTGCCAAGGCCGCGCAGATCGTCCGCGACGCCGTCACCCCCGCCCTCGCCGCGCAGGTCGCCGAACTCCAGCGCCAGCGCGCCAAGGCAACCATGGATGCGGGCGTCTGGAAATTCCGTGACGGCGACGCTTATTATGCCTGGGCGCTCAAAGCCGGCACCACCACGACCATGTCGCCCGACGAAGTCCACAAGCTCGGCCTTGCCCAACTCGCCGCGCTGCAATCCGAAATGGACGGCCTGCTCAAACAACTGGGCATGACGAAAGGCACGGTCGGCGAACGCATGACCGCCATGGGCAAGGATCCGCGCTATCTCTTCCCCAACGACGACAATGGCCGTCAGCAGATCCTCAGCTTCATCGACGGCCGCCTCGCCGACATCCGCACGCGCCTGCCCCGCGCCTTCGCCACCTTGGTCCCCGCCAACCTCATCGTGAAGCGCGTGCCGGTGGAGATCGAAGCCGGCGCGCCCGGTGCCTATGCCGGCGCCGGCTCGATCGACGGCAGCGTGCCCGGCAACTATTATATAAACCTGCGCGACACCAGCATCTGGCCCCGCTACTCGCTGCCCACGCTCTGCTATCATGAGGGGATTCCGGGCCATATCTGGCAGGGCGAATATACCTACAAGCTGCCCCTCATCCGCTCGCTCCTCGCCTTCAACGCCTATAGCGAGGGCTGGGCGCTCTATGCCGAGCAGCTGGGCGACGAACTGGGCGCCTATGACGGCGACATCGCCGGGCGGCTGGGCTATCTGCAATCCATCGCCTATCGCTGCTGCCGTCTGGTGGTCGACACCGGCCTCCACGCCAAGCGCTGGACCCGCGAGAAGGCGATCCACTGGTTCGCCACCACCAACGGCTCCAGCGTCGAGGATGTGCAGGGCGAAGTGGACCGCTACTGCGCCTGGCCGGGGCAAGCCTGCGGCTACAAGGTCGGCCACGGCGAAATCGTCCGCCTGCGCGGCATGGCGCAAAAGGCGCTGGGCGAAAAATTCGACTTCCGCCTGTTCAACGACGCCGTGGTCAAGGGCGGCGGCGTGCCGATGACCGTGCTGGCGAAAAATGTCGACGCCTATGTCGCGGACCGGAAGGGGGCGTAACATCCTGTTCCCCGGCGCAGGCCGGGGTCCAGTTGAGAGCATTGAACTGGACCCCGGCCTGCGCCGGGGAACAGGTCGTTCCAAACAAAAAAAGGCCGGAGGATCACTCCCCCGGCCTTCCCTATTCTCAAGACCGTCGGCCCTCAGCCAACAAAAGCCCGCTCGATCACGAACTGCCCCGGCGCCGCATTCGACCCTTCGGTGAAGCCCTGCTCCTCGAAATAGGCGCCGAACTGCTTGATCATCTCCATGCTGCCGCACATCATGATCCGGTCGGTTTCGGGATCGAACTTCGCCGCGCCCGGAATCCCCTCGAACAGCGCGCCGCTCTCGACCAGCTTGTCGATGCGCGCAGTGTGGCCATCGAACGGCTCGCGGGTCACGGTCGGCACATAATGGAACTGGGTCGGCGCCTGTTCCGACACCAGCGGGTCTTCAGACCATTTGCCTTCCATCTCGTCGCGGAAGGCGAGGTCGCTGACCCGGCGCACCGAATGCACCACGACGACCTGCTCGTAAAACTCATACACGTCCGGATCGCGCGGCAGGCTCAGGAACGGCGCCAGACCGGTACCGGTCGACAGCATGAACAGCCGCTTGCCCGGCAACAGCGCGTCGGTCACCAGCGTACCAGTCGGCTTGCGGCCGAGGTAGATCTGGTCGCCCGGCTCGATCTTCTGGAGCTTGCTGGTCAGCGGACCATCCTGCACCTTGATCGACAGGAATTCGATTTCCTCGTCCCAGGCAGGGCTGGCGATCGAGTAAGCGCGCAGCAGCGGCTTGCCATTATCGCCCTTCAGGCCGATCATGATGAACTCGCCCGACCGGAAGCGGAAACTGGCGGGCCGCGTGATGCGGAAGCTGAAAAGATGCTCGTTCCAATGCTTCACCGACAGCACGGTTTCCACGGAAAGCGCGCCGGTGGGTTCCAGAACCGGCTTTTCGATCGTCTCGTCGGTCAACAGTCCATCCTTGCAGTCTATGTGGCATCGCACCGGCGACGCCTTTTGCGGATCGTTCGCAATAAAGTCGAAATCCGCGAATGGCCCGCCCGCACCATTAAGGCAAGGCCAAAAAAACTTGTGGTCCCGATAGGGCGCCCTTCGTCCGGGCGCCCAACTCTATGACTTAACCGAACAGGCCCTTAGCGATGCCACCCAGCTCATTCATCGGATTGCCATCGCCATCCTTGTCGAAAAATCCGCCCAGCTGGCCCAATATCGCTTCCGGCCCGCCGAACGTGCCCAGCAATTCCTGCAACTTGTCCGCCGACACGCCATGTTCCGCCGCGACTTCGGCCAGCGCCGTCACGCTCGTCTCGCCCGACCCGATCTTGGCGCTGATCTCGCTGAACAGGCCCTGCATCTGTTCCGGCGTCAGGCCGATCTGCGCCGCGATCGCTTCCAGCCCACCGAATTTACCGATCAGATCGTCGAACATGCCCATAACTCCCGCATAAAAGGTCGGGCCGCATAATAGCAGCTTGCGCCCTCGATCCAAAGCAAAAGGGCCGTGGGATCACGCCCCCGGCCCCCTGCTTGCCTTGTCGCGATGGATCAGGCGGCGACCAGCGCAGCCCCACGCACGCCATCGTCGACATGGTCCACGAACTGCGCGAAATTGTCCACGAACGCCTTTACCAGCGTGGCGGCGGTCGCATCATAAGCGTCCTTGTCGGCCCACATGGCGCGCGGGTCGAGGATGGTCGGCTCCACGCCATTGACCGCCACCGGTACGTCGAAACCGAAGTTCGGATCGGTACGGAACTCCGCCTCGTTCAGGCTGCCGTCCAGCGCCGCATTGAGCAGCGCGCGCGTCACCTTGATCGGCATGCGCTTGATGCCCGGCATCGTCGCCTTGCCACCGGCCCAGCCGGTATTCACCAGCCAGCAGGTCACGCCGCCCTTGTTGATCCGCTCTTTCAGCAGATTGCCATAGACGCTGGGATGGCGCGGCATGAAGGGCGCGCCAAAGCAGGTGGAGAAGGTCGCGGTCGGCTCCGTCACGCCGATCTCGGTCCCCGCGACGCGCGCGGTATAACCGGACAGGAAGTGATACATGGCCTGTTCCGGCGTCAGCCGCGCGATCGGCGGGAGAACCCCATAAGCATCCGCCGTCAGGAAGATGATATTCTTCGGGACCGGCCCCAGATTCTTCTCCGACGTGTTGGGAATGAAGTCGATCGGATAGGAACCGCGGCTATTTTCGGCCAGCGCGTTGTCGTCCAGGTCGATCTCGCGCGTTTCCTCGTCGATCACGACATTTTCCAGCACCGTGCCGAACCGCTTGGTCGTGGCGAAGATCTCCGGTTCGGCCTCGGCCGACAGGTTGATCATCTTGGCATAGCAGCCGCCCTCGAAATTGAAGACCGCCGTGTCCGACCAGCCATGTTCGTCGTCGCCGATCAGCGTGCGGCTGGCATCGGCCGACAGCGTCGTCTTGCCCGTGCCCGACAGGCCGAAGAAGACCGCCGTGTCGCCGTTCGCGCCGATATTGGCCGAACAGTGCATCGGCATCACGCCCTTCACCGGCAGCAGATAATTGAGGATGCCGAACACCGACTTCTTCATTTCGCCGGCATAGCTGGTGCCGCCGATCAGGATCAGCTTCTCGGTGAAGTTGACCGCGATCACCGTTTCGCTGCGGCAACCATGGCGGGCCGGGTCGGCCTTGAAGGTCGGCAGGTCGATGATGGTATATTCGGGCGCGAAGTCCGTCAGTTCTTCAGCGCTCGGCCGCACCAGCAGCGTGCGGATGAACAGATTGTGCCAGGCGCGCTCGTTGATGACGCGCACCTTGACGCGATGTTCGGGCTGCGACCCACCGAACAGGTCGGCCACGTACAGCGTGCTCTTGTCGCCCAGCGCCTTGAAAAAATCTTCCTTCAGCGCGGCGAAATGCTCCGGCGTCATGGGCACATTGGTTTTGCGCCACCACACCGTGACCTGCGTCTCGGCATCCTGCACGATGAACTTGTCGCTTGCCGACCGGCCGGTATGCTTGCCAGTCTTCACGACCAGCGGACCGTCCTTGGACAGGATACCTTCGCCGTTGCGGACCGCCGCTTCGACCAGCGGCGCCGTGCCCAGGTTCCAGAACTCGGTGGCATGGGTGGTGATGCCCTGGTCGGCCAGGGTGATTGAGGATTTGGCCTGCACGCCTTTACTCCTGATATGGTTTCCCTACCGCTTCGCTGTTTGCGAATGCGATCGATCCGCCCCTTGAGCGCCACTTGTATAAACGCGGCGTCTCTTGCTGCTGACAGGCATTGGCATAGGGCTTTGCGCACACAGCGTCAAATCCCCGAAATACCCCATATGTCCCGAATTTCGACGCTTGTACCGCAGGATCGACCGACCATGTCCGCCCAGCCCCTTCCTTGCGACATGGCGCACCTTCGTCTAACGCTGGCTCCATATCCCCCTTTCTCACGATCACGGGACCCTGCATGACCGCAACCATCGCCCTGGTGGATGACGACAAGAATATCCTGACATCGGTGTCGATCGCGCTTCAGACCGAAGGCTTTCTGACGCGCATCTATTCCGATCCCGAAGGCGCGCTGAAGGCATTGCTGGACAATCCCGCCGACCTTGCCGTCTTCGATATCAAGATGCCCCGCATGGACGGGATCGAATTGCTGCGCCGGTTGCGCGAAAAGAGCCAGATGCCGGTCATCTTCCTGACGTCCAAGGCGGATGAACTGGACGAGGCGCTGGGCCTGGCCATGGGCGCGGACGATTATATCGCCAAACCCTTCTCGCAACGCCTGCTGCTCGCCCGCATCCGCGCCATCCTGCGCCGCGCCGAAGTCAGCAAGACGCCCGACGCCCCGGACCAGCCGGTGGCCGACCCGATCATCCGTGGCCGGCTGGAAATGGACCCCGCGCGCCATCGGGTGAAATGGAACGGGCAGGACGTGACCCTGACCGTCACCGAATTTCTGATCCTGGAAACGCTTGCGCAGCGCCCCGGCGTGGTCAAGAACCGCAACCAGTTGATGGACGCCGCCTATCAGGACGACGTCTATGTCGACGACCGCACGATCGACAGCCATATCAAGCGACTGCGGCGCAAATTCCGCGAGGTGGATTCCGACTTCAATGCAATCGACACCCTCTATGGCGCCGGCTACCGATTCTCCGAAGAATGACTGCGTGCCGCTGTCGGTGCGCTGGTCGGGGCGACTGAGCCTCACGCCGCGCATTCTGGCGGTCAACGTCTTCGCCCTTGCCTTGCTGGCGGGCGGCTTCTTCTATCTCGACAGCTATCGCACCCGCATCGTCGACGATCGGCTGGAACAGTCGGCGCGTGAATTGAAACTGCTCGCCATCGGCCTGGAAAATGCCCCGGCCGACCGGCACAATGCGCTGATCGCGGCCTATTCGCGCCAGACCGGCGACCGGGTGCGCCGCTATGCGCCGAGCGGCGGCCTGATCGCCGACAGCTTCACCATGGATGCGCCGCGCTATCGCCTTCGTTCCCCGTCCGAAGAGGAATGGCAGCGCCATGTCGCCCGCTTCCTCGACAAGGCGGTGGACAAGATCGTGTCCGCCGACCGTCCCCCCGACTTCGAGGAGCCGACGGTCGATCGCGCCGACGCCTGGCCCGAACTGCTGCTGGCGCGCAAGTCCGGCCGGCCGCAGGCGCTCAACCGCTACGCCCCCGACCGCACCTTCATGATCTCGGCCGCCGCGCCGGTGCGCGACGGCTCCAGCCTGCTCGCGACCGAAAATGCCCGCGACATCACCCGCATCGTCCGGGCCGAACGGCTGCGGCTGGGCATGGTGCTGGCCGTCGCGGTGCTGGCCTCGGTCCTGCTCTCGCTCTTCCTCGCCCGCACCATCGTCCGCCCGCTTCAGGGCCTTGCCCGCGCCGCCGTTCGCGTGCGTCTGGGTCGCGCGCGGGAAGTGACGGTGCCTCGCCTGCCCGAACGGCGCGACGAAATCGGCATGCTCGCCCGCGCCCTATCCGACATGAGCCTGGCGCTGCGCCAGCGGATCGACGCGACCGACGCCTTTGCCGCCGACGTATCCCATGAGCTCAAAAACCCGATCGCCTCGCTCCGCTCCGCTCTCGACGCGCTCGACCGGGTGGATCGCCCGGACCTGCGCGAACAGTTGATGGCCATCGCGCAGGACGACGTCCGCCGCCTCGACCGCCTCGTCACCGACATTGCCGAAGCCTCGCGCGTCGATGCCGAACTCTCCCGCACCCGGTTCGAGCCGATCGATCTTGGCCTGCTCATCGAAAAGATGGTGATCGCGCGGGAGGCGCGCGGCGTGCCGCGCAGCGTCCGCCTCGCCTTCGCCCGCCCGCGCAAGGATGTCGCGGTGGTGCTGGGTGAAGAAGGCCGACTGATCCGCGTCCTCGACAATCTCATCGACAACGCCATCTCCTTCTCGCCCGAAGGCGGGCTGGTCCGGATCATCGCCACCGTCGCCGACGATCAGGTGCTGGTCAGTGTCGAAGATGAAGGCCCCGGCGTCCCGCCATCGGAGCGCGAACATATCTTCCGCCGCTTCCACAGCGTCCGGCCGGAAGGGGAAACGTTCGGCAAACATTCGGGCCTGGGCCTTGCCATCGCTCGGTCGATCGTGGAGGGGCATCAGGGCAAGATCGCAATCGGCGACCGCGAAGATGCGCAGAACGGCGCCCGCTTCGTCGTCCGCCTGCCCATGGCGGTGGCGCGCGATCCGGGCATCGTGTCGGAATAGGACGAAGGATCGCCCGCCAAAGGCATAGCTATCCCCTGCAACTCAGGTTAGAAGGATCGCCAAGGGGTTATGGCGCGCGCACTTTCATCAGAGACGCTGCATGCAACGAGCGTGGCCATTGATGGCCGCGTCGTCATGCTGCGCGGGCCAAGCGGCAGCGGCAAGTCCGACCTTGCCCTGCGCCTGATCGACCGTGGCGCCGCCCTGGTCAGTGACGATTATACCCTGGTCAAGCGTATCGACGGCCGGCTGGTCGCCACCGCGCCCGACACGATCCGGGGCAAGATGGAGGTGCGCGGCATCGGTATCGTCGCCATGGCCGCCTTGTCCGACGCGCCGGTCGCCCTGATCGCCGACCTGTTCGATACGGTCGATCGCATGCCGCTGGAACCGGTCCATCGCACCGTCGCCGGCATCGCCGTGCCGGTGGTGAAGATCTCCCCGTTCGAAGCCTCCGCCCCGATCAAGGTCGAATTGGCGCTGCGCACATTGGGACTGGACGCAGCATGACCCAGCCCAAGACCATACTCCTATTGTCGGGCCTTTCCGGCGCCGGCAAGACCACGGCACTCAAGACGCTGGAGGATATGGGCTGGGAAGTGGTCGACAACCTCCCCCTCGTCCTGCTCGACCGGCTGCTCGACACCCCCCTGCCCGCCGGTCATGCCGGCGCGGACGAACGGCCGCTGGCGCTGGGCATCGATGCGCGCACCCGCGATTTCGACGCCAATGCCATCGTCCAGCGGATCAAGGCGATGCGCGAACGCCATGGCCATGACATCGAAACCCTGTTCCTCGACTGCTCCGGCACCGAACTGGAGCGCCGCTTTGCCGAAACGCGCCGCCGCCACCCGCTCGCGCTCGACCGCCCGGCCGCCGACGGCATCGCCCGCGAACGCGAACTGACCGAACCGCTGCGCCGCTGGGCGACGCAGGTGATCGACACCACCGGCTTCACCAGCAACTCGCTGCAACAGGAAATTCGCAACCGCTTCTCGCGCGAGCGCCTGTCCGACCCGGTGCTGACCATATTGTCCTTCGGCTTTTCGCGCGGCGTGCCACGCAATGCCGACCTGATGTTCGACATGCGCTTTCTGCGCAATCCGCACTGGGACGCGGACCTGCGACCGAAAACCGGTCTGGACGCGCAAGTCGCCGCCTACATCGCTGCGGACCCTGCCTATGACGAAGCGGTGGGCAAGATCGAGGATCTGCTGACCACCCTGCTGCCGCGCTATTCGGAGGGCGGAAAAGCCTATATCACCGTCGCGTTCGGCTGTACGGGGGGCAAGCACCGCTCCGTCCATGTGGCGGAACGTGTCGCGAAATACTTGCAAGAGGCCGGCTTTTCGCCCACCATCTTGCACCGCAATATTGAATCGACGCCCCAGGATGGTCTGGAGAAGCGTCGTCCGGGAGGCCCGAAAGCATAATCATGACAAAGGTGGGCCGCGAAAGCACATGATCGGACTCGTACTCGTCACCCATGGGTCGCTGGCGACCGAATTCGTCGTGGCCATGGAACATGTGGTCGGGCCTCAACAGCAGATCGAAACGATCTGCATCGGGCCGGAAGACGACATGGAATTGCGCCGCGCGGATATCGCGACGGCCGTCGCTCGCGTGAACAGCGGATCGGGGGTGATCCTGCTGACCGACCTGTTCGGTGGCACGCCCTCCAACCTCGCCATTTCCCTGCTCAAGGCGGGCGAGATTGAGGTGATCGCCGGCATCAACCTGCCCATGCTCATCCGCCTGGAAAGCGCGCGCAAGGTCATGGACGTGCGCGCCGCGGTTGCCGCCGCGCGCGAAGCGGGGCAGAAATATATCAGCGTAGCGTCGGAACTGTTGGGCAGCACCACATGAATGAAATCAGCCAGGAAGTCCGTATCAGCAACAAGCGCGGCCTCCATGCCCGCGCCAGCGCCAAATTCGTGACCCTGGCGAGCGGCTTGCCGGCCGACATCGTCGTCAGCAAGGACGGCAACCATGTCACCGGCACGTCGATCATGGGCCTGATGATGCTGGGCGCCGCCATGGGCGACAGCATCATCATCAAGGCCACCGGCCCCGAAGCCGTCGATTCCCTGGGCAAGCTGGTCGGCCTGGTCGAAGATAAATTCGGCGAAGAGTGAGATAAATACCCCTCTCCCCTGGGGGGAGAGGGCTGCGCAGACTTGGCAGCTTGCTGCCTAGTCGCAGCTGGGTGAGGGGGATGCCACCTCACGAAAATGGACCCGCCTCCTACCCCTCAACCACCGCATCCGCGCCGCGCATCCGCGTGAAGATATTCCATGTCGCGATGAACAGCGCCGCGATCACCGGGCCGATCACGATCCCGCTGAAGCCGAACAGCTCCAGCCCGCCCAGCGTCGAAATCAGCACCACATAATCGGGAATGCGCGTGTCGCGCCCCACCAGGATCGGGCGCAGCACATTATCGACCATCCCGATCACCAGCACGCCGCACACCACCAATATCACCGCCTTGATGATCGCCCCGGTGGCGAACAGATAGATGGCGACCGGCACCCAGATCAGGCCAGTCCCCACCGCCGGCAACAGCGAGAAGGCGCCCATCAGCACCCCCCACAGCAACGCGCCCTGTATCCCCAGCGCCCAGAAGACGATGCCGCCGATCAGCCCCTGAACGATGGCGACGACGATGCTCCCTTTGATCGTGGCGCGGATGACGATGACGAACTGCTCGATCAGCGCCGTCCGCTGACTGGGCCGCAACGGCGCAGCGGTGGCGATCCGCTGCGACAAGGCCTCACCATCGCGCAGCAGGAAATAGGTCAGGTACAGCATCACGCCCAGCGCGACGAGGAAGCTGAACGCGCTCTGCCCGATCTGGAACGCCTGCGCCGCCAGCGTGCGGAAACTGCTGGTCACGCCCTTCGTCACCATTTCCTGCGCGGCATAGAAATTGGTCAGGCCCAGCCGCCGGACATAGGGCCGCAACCAGTCCGGCAGGGCCGCGATCGTATCGGAGAAAAGTCGCACGAAATTAATCTCGCCCGACTGGATCTTGCCATAGAAATAGGCTGCTTCCTGCAACAAGGCCGCACCCAGCACGAAGGCCGGGACGATCACCACGCCCAGGATCAGCAGCAATGTGATCAGCGCCGCGCCATTGGGGTGCTTGGGGATCGCCGACAATATCTGCCGGTTGAGCGGGGCGAACACGATCGCGGCAATCACGCCCCACAGCACGGCGGCAAAGAACGGCTCGATCACCATCGCAAAAGCGATCGACACGGTCAGCACGACGCCAAGGAAGAAGCCATCCTCGATTTTCGGCGTGACGTTCAGCGGCGGGGGCGTTTTGGCATCCATGTCCGTCCCTTCGCAAAATTCGCGCCCCAAATCCATCGCGGAACGATCATCATAACCTGCCCCCTGTCCTTTTCGCCTTTCCATGGGTAAGGAGGCCGCTTCCTCCGCTCTTTTGGGACCAGCAACGACCGTGGCACGCGAAATCACCGGATTTTCAAACCCGCTGGTGAAGCGCGTCCGATCCTTGCGGGAAAAGAAGCATCGCAAGGCGGAGGGGCTGTTCCTGGCCGAAGGGCTGCGCATCCTGACCGAAGCGCGCGAGGAAGGCGTGCTGCCCGAAATGCTGTTCCACGCCGGATCGACGCATCCGCTGGCGCTGGAACTGATCGACGCGATCGAGGATGCCGGCGGCGACGTCATCGAAACCACGCCCGACATCCTGTCCAAGATCAGCGGCAAGGATAATGCGCAGGCCGTGGTCGGCGTCTATCGCGACCGGCTGACCCCTCTCAACAAACTGGATCGCAGCACGGCCGACATCTGGATCGTCGCCCAGTCGCTCCGCGATCCCGGCAATCTGGGCACCATATTGCGCACCGGCGACGCCGTGGGTGCGGGCGGCCTCATCCTGATCGACGATTGCGTCGATCCCTTTTCGGTCGAATCGGTCCGCGCCTCCATGGGCGCGCTCTTCACCCAATCCATCACCCAGGCGCGCTGGGGCGAATTCATGCACTGGCTGCGCGAAGGCCCCGGCGAACTGATCGGCACCAGCCTGAAAGCCACGCAGGATTATCAGGAACCCCGCTACGCCAGCCCCAGCTTCCTGCTGGTCGGCAACGAAGCGCAGGGCCTGCCCGAATCCTATGAGGCCGAATGCGACCAGCTGGTAAAGATGCCGATGCTGGGCAAGGCCGACAGTCTGAACGCAGCCGTGGCGACGGCGGTGATGGCCTATGAATTGCTGAACCAGAAACGGCAGCGCGGATAACATAGCGTTCCCCGGCGAAGGCCGGGGTCCAGTTCCACGCTTCGATCCGGACCCCGGCCTTCGCCGGGGAACCGATCGGCGGAACAGAATGCGGGAAAGACGGGGGCGAAAAGACGTGACACAGACGAGCGGCATGGGAGAGATGTGGCGGCACAAGCGGGTGCTCGCGGCCAGCCTGATCGGCACGGCGGTCGAATTTTACGACTTCTACATCTACGCCACCGCCGCCAGCCTGATCTTCCCCTCGCTCTTCTTCCCCGCCTCCTCGCCCTCCGCGCAGTTGATGGCGTCCTATGGCAGCCTGGCCCTCGCCTTCTTCGCTCGGCCGGTCGGCGCGGCCGTGTTCGGCCATTATGGCGACCGTATCGGACGAAAGGCGACTTTGGTCGCCTCGCTGATGCTGATGGGCGGCTGCACGCTGCTCATCGGCTTCCTGCCCACTTATCAGATGATCGGCTATTGGGCGCCGCTGATCCTGTGCCTGCTGCGCTTCGGTCAGGGCTTCGGCCTGGGCGGCGAATGGGGCGGCGCGGCGCTGCTGGCGGTGGAGAATGCCCCGTCCGGCTGGCGCGCGCGCTTCGGCATGTTCCCGCAGCTTGGCGCCCCGGTCGGCTTCATCGCCGCCAACGGGCTGTTCCTGCTCTTGGGCGCTTTCCTGTCCGACGAAGACTTCTTCGCCTGGGGCTGGCGCCTGCCCTTCATCGGCAGTTCCGTGCTGGTGATCCTGGGCCTCTGGGTCCGCCTAAAACTCACCGAAACGCCCGAATTCGCCGCTGCGCAGAAGGAAACGCCGCCGCCCGCCGTCCCGCTGGCCACCGTGCTTTCCTCGCACCTCGGCGCCGCGATCGCCGGCACCTTCGCCTGCGCCGCCTGCTTCGCGGTCTATTATATCGCGACCGCCTTTGCACTCGGCTACGGCACCACCGCGCTCAAGATCGACCGGGAAATCTTCCTCGCCATTCAACTCGGCGCGATCCTGTTCATGGCGGTCAGCATCGTGCTGGCCGGCTGGTGGTCGGATCGCACCACGCCGACCACCGCGCTCGCCTGGGGCTGCGTCGGCACGGTGGCGATGGGCCTGGTCTTCGGCCCGCTGATCGGCACCGGCGCGCTGCTGCCGATCTTCGTGGCGCTCAGCCTCGCGCTGTTCGTCATGGGCTTCATCTACGGGCCGCTGGGCGCCTATCTTCCCGCCCTCTTCCCCATCCAGCTGCGCTATACCGGCGCGTCCTTCGCCTTTAACCTGGGCGGCATCATCGGCGGCGCGCTGGCCCCGATCGTCGCCACCTGGCTGATCGGCATGCAGGGCGTGGGCCTTGTCGGCCTCTATATGTCGGCAGCGGCGCTCATCAGCCTCGCCGGCCTCTGGTTCACCAGCCGCAACGCCTGAACCCCTTTCTTCTCGGCGTCTCTGCGGAGGAAGATGAAAACCTGCGGTGCCTAAAGACTTAGCGTTCCCCGGCGCAGGCCGGGGTCCAGTCCCACGCTCTGAACTGGACCCCGGCCTTCGCCGGGGAACGCGCCTTTTAAATCAGCCTCACGGCATCATGCTCTAAGCTATGACCTTGCGCATCAGCAGCATCGGCACACCGCTATCCTCGAATTCGCGCACGCCCTCGAACCCGAAGCTGCGATAGAGCGGCACCCCGGCCATCGTGCCGGACAGTTCCAGCGCGCCGAACCCCTCCGCCCTGGCCGCCGCCTCACACAGCGTCAGGATCAACGTCCCCACGCCCTTCCGCACATGATCGGGATGGGTGTACATCGCCCGCACCTTCGCCGCCTCGGTCGCGGGGTCCAGCGCCCGGTCGTCGCGCCCTGCGCTATGATTGCCGCCATAGGGCGTCGCCCGCCGGCTCCATCCGCCGCAGCCGGCAATGTCGCTCTTGTCCTCGATCACGAAATAGGTGCCATCGGCAATCAGCCGGCTGTCCAGCCCCATGAAGCCATGGCTGGCCGCCACCTGCTCGGGCGTCAGCCAGCTCGCCTGCAATTGCTCGATCGCCCGCGTCATCAGGGCGGACAGAACGGCTTCGTCGGCGATGGTCGCCAGTCGGTGGGTCAGTCGTGTCATGGGCCTGCCTGAAACAGCAAAGGCCGGCCCCATGCAAGGGACCGGCCTTCACGCGTCGATATCAAATCAGAATTTGAAGCCGACCTTGCCGTACCAGTAGCCGCCGTTGATGCCGTACGGCGTGAAGGTGACAGGCGCATCCAGCACCGCGCCGCCATCGATCGGCAGGCCGTCCGGACCATTGGGCACGGTCGATGCCTTCTTGTCGAACAGGTTGTTCGCGCCGGCACTCAGCGTCAGCCCCTTCGCCAGTTCATAGCTGACTTCCAGATCGGTGATCGCCGCTGCCCCGGCCCGCACCGTCGGGGTCGTACCGTTGTAGATGACGACCTGCGACGACTTGCCATAGAAGGTTTCGCGCAGAGTGACGCTCAGGCCACCCAGCGTGAACAGGCCGCCCGCAATCACCTTATATTTGGGCGATGCCTTCTCCAGCACGCTGCGCGCATCCGCCGCGTACAGATCTTCGGGCAGGCGCAGCCTGGTGATCTTGGTCGTGTTGTAATTGGCCGACAGCGTCCACAGGATCGATCCTTCGCCCACCGGGGTCGGATAGCTGGCGGTCAGGTCGACGCCGCGGGTGCGGGTGTCCGCGCCGTTGGTGAACAGGTTGATGCCCGCATCACCCACTTCCAGCACATAGGGATCCAGCACATTGCCATGCGCCGCGATCGCATCCAGCACCGCCTGGTTGGTGACGACGCCACCGGTCAGCCCGACGATCGACCCGGTGCCGACGATGCGGTTCTTCATCTTCACCTGATAGGCGTCCAGCGTGATGTTCAGCTTGGGAATGGGCCGCAGCACCAGGCCCAGGCTGTAGTTGGTCGATGTTTCCGGCTTCAGGTCGTCATAGCCCAGCAGCTTGGCGGCGGCACTGTTCGGCGGCAATTGCACATAGGCCGATGTCGGCCCCACATTGGTCGAGCTATAATAGGATTCGAGCAGCGACGGCGCCCGGAAACCGGTGCTCACCGTGCCGCGCAGCGCCACCTGATCGGTGAAGTCGACGCGGCTCGTCACCTTCCACGTCCATTTGGTGCCGAAATCGCTATAATCCTCGAACCGCACCGCGCCGTCGATCTTCCAGATATCGACCGGGCTGAGCGCGACGTCCAGATAGGCCGCCTTGTTATCGCGCTTATGCTTGCCCGCGTCCGTCGCCAGGAAACCCGGATAGGATTGCCCGCCCTCGAAATAGGTCGACGCAAAGTCGCCCTTGCCGATCTGGAACAGATTTTCGCGATATTCCCCGCCGAATGCGACGTTGACCGGCGCGGCCAGCCCCACCTCTATCTCCTTGGCGATGTCGATATTGGTGGTCCATTCCGACGCCTTCAGGAAGCCGTCATAGAAATTGCCCGGCGTTTTTCCGGTGTTGATGAACAGCGTGCGATTGGCCGAATCCAACGTGAACAGCTTGGCATAATCCTGGCCATAAGTGGTGCTGATATCCCAGCGGAAACCGCCGGCTTCCCCCTTGATCCCGCCGGTGTTGGAGAAATCATCCTCCTTGATCGCCTCACGCGGGTTGAAGCCGGTCGCGCTGTAGAGGATCTGCTCCCCGGCGACGCCCAGAACCGGGGATCGCGACACACGCCAGGGCTGCCGGTAATTTTCGTAAGCGCTGGCTTCACGCCGGCCATAGCTGCCGAAGGCATAAAGCTCGACACCGCCGAAATCATGACCGGCATTATACATGATGGTGCTGAGCGTGGAGCGGGAGTCGCCGACGATGCGGTTGGTATAAGGGGCGTTGGGCAGGCCCACGGCCACCATCGCCGCATGCGCCGCGCTCACATCGCTCCGGATCGATCCATCTTCGTTGTAGATGCGTGAATCCACGCCGCCCCGCTGCGAGAAGCCATGATAGCGGTGGAACATGGTGAAGTTCAGATAGGTGTCGTCATCGATCTTCGGCGCGAAGGTGATGCTGCCCGAAAAAGTGGTGCCATCGCCTTCATAATATTGGCCACCGGTAAAGCTGCCCGAAATACTGTCCTTGTCGTCCTTCAGAATGATGTTGATGACGCCGGCGATCGCGTCCGACCCATATTGGGCGGCGGCGCCATCCTCCAGCACCTCGATCCGGCCGATCGCGCCGGGCGGGATCATGTCGAGGTCGGGCGCGGCGCCACCCTGATAGGGACCGCTCAGCACATGCAGGTTGGACGTGCCATGGCGACGCTTGCCGTTGACCAGAACCAGCGCATGGTTGGGGCTTAGGCCGCGCAGGCGGGCCGACAGGGTCAGGTTGGCGGTATCGCCGCCAAAGGCCTCGGCAGTGAAGGAGGGGACCAGTTGGGTCAGTATCTGATTGAGGTTGGGCTGCCCGACCTTTTCGAGGCTGGCGGCGTCCAGCACCTTGATCGGTGCGGCACTTTCGGCGGCGGTCACGCCGGTGGCGCGGGTGCCGGTCACGATGATGGCGGCGCCCTCATCAACTGCAGCAGCCTGCGGCGCGCTATCCTGGGCAAATACAGCAGAAGAAGAACTTATCGCGATGGCAATCGCCGCGCGAGAAACCAGACCTCTATAGTTCATGAAACAGCCCCCTAATATATTATCGAAGAGGCCTCTCCCTGATATTTTTTATTATCTTAAATATACCTCTGTATTTGGCATGAACGTCTTCTTCCTCGAAACCATATGACTCCGGAATGGAAACACTCAGCAATGTCTGGAAACGGAAGGCTGACATAAATCCGCCATCAGGCGAAATGCTATTTATGCCGCACTGCAAAATCCTCGCGCAGGCACCTATTACCGGGCGACCGTTGAGCAATTCAAATATCTGTAACATAAAGAAAAAGGCGGCGACCCCGGGGGTCACCGCCTGTTTCATTTTTACAACTGTCAAGAAGCGTTTTTAAACGCTCGACCGTCGTGCCATTAACCTTCGCGGTTGTCGCGACGCTCGGCAATACGGGCGCGCTTGCCGGTGCGGCCGCGCAGATAGTAGAGCTTCGCGCGACGCACCACGCCACGACGGACGACGGTGATCGAATCGAGGTTGGGCGAATAGAGCGGGAATACGCGCTCCACGCCTTCGCCGAACGAAATCTTGCGCACGGTGAAGTTGGAACCCATGCCCTTGTTCGAACGGGCGATGCATACGCCTTCATAGTTCTGAACGCGGCTACGCTCGCCTTCGATGACCTTCACGCCGACGCGCAGGGTGTCACCGGGACGGAATTCGGGAATATCCTTGGCGAGAGCGGCGATGTTTTCCGCCTCGATCTGCTGGATGATGTTCATGTAACGTCAGTCCTTGGTCTTTTGCTGCGCACCAGAGGGCGAACGGTCCCGAACGCCGATGTGACGTTCCCAAAGGTCCGGCCGCCTTAGCCGTGTATCTGCCTCCGCCTGGTGTTTCCGCCAGGCGGCGATCTTCGCATGATCCCCCGATCGCAACACTTGCGGGATCGCGCGACCCTCCCATTCCACCGGGCGGGTATAATGCGGATATTCGAGCAGGCCTGTTTCAAAGGACTCCTCGACTCCGCTGGAAGCCGCGCCCATTACACCGGGAAGCAGCCGAACACAAGCATCGAGCAGCAGCAAAGCCGCCATTTCCCCGCCGGACAATATGATGTCGCCCATGCTGACCTGCTCGATCGGGCGCGCGTCGAAAATCCGCTCGTCAAACCCTTCGAACCGGCCGCACAGGATCGTCACGCCCGGTCCCTGCGCCAATGCCCGCACCCGCGCCTGCGTGATGGGCGTGCCGCGCGGCGTCATGGCCAGCACCGGCAGATCGGGCCGCTTGTCCAGCGCATGGTCGACCGCCTGCGCCAATATGTCCGCGCGCAGCACCATGCCGGCCCCGCCGCCTGCCGGCGTATCGTCCACGGTACGGTGCCGATCGGCGGCGAAATCGCGGATATGGATCGGGTCGCACGACCATTTACCGTCCGCCAGCGCCCTGCCTGCCAGCGAAGTCCCCAGCGGCCCCGGAAACATATCGGGGTAAAGGGTCAATATCTGCGCGGCAAAGCTCATGCGCGTCGCGTCCTGACCCAGGCGGCCGACACGCCACCCGCCATGCACAGCGCCCCGCACAGCAGCAAGATCAGCCCACCCGCTCGCATCAGGTCGCCAAAGGGCCGACCGGGATGCAGCAACGCCGGAACCAGCAACAGCAGCGGGATCGGGCAGATCAGCGTTACGGCAGTGGACAGCTTCGCCCCGCGCGACCAGTCGACGCCGAACAGGCGCCAACCTGCGGCCAGCATTGCGAACAGGTAGATTGCGGTAAGGATTTGCGCCATGGCCCGCGCTTAGGCGATGCGCGCTGCCCCGTCCAGTTGCGCCTCAACCCCGGCCCGCGTCAGGGCAGCTTCACCGCCAGCTTCAATTCCTGAATCTGCGCCTCGCGCGTCGGCGCCAGCAGGATCGATCCGCTCACCCGACCCTTCTCGCAAACCCATGTGAAACTGCCGGACAGGCCACCGCTCGCCTTGATCGGCGCATCGCTCTGGCAGGCCCCGACCTCCGTTTTCAGTCCCGCCAGTTTCCGCCGCCAGCTGTCCAACTCGCTGTCCATCTGGAAATTCATTGCCAACCGGTCCCGCGCCACGCCCACGTCACCCGCGGCATAGATGCGCCCCGCCGTCGCATAGCCCTCCGCCAGCAACGGCGACACCGCCAGCGCCCGTTCGACCAGCGCACCGGCCTTCTGCAAGGCCATCGCCGCGTCCCAGGCCGGACCCGCGCCGCCATTATAGGTGCGGTTGGTGAAGACGAAGATCCCAACATCATGGTCGGGCATCAGCATGACATGACTGCCATAGCCCGGATAACCGCCGCCATGCGCCAGCGTCAGGCCCAGGTCGCAATCCTGCGCGATCCGCATGCCAAAGCCATAGGCCGCCGCCTGACGGCAGGCCGACGGCCCGCTCGCGCCATTGCGCTGGGCGATGGTGACGAAATTGCTCCCCTCCGCCAGCATCCTGACCGAGGCGCGCGACACAGGCCCATCGTCAGCGTCATCCCGCGCCGGCCAGGCGGACAGCAGGAAAGCGACCCAGCGCGCATAGTCATTCGCGCTCGTCTGCAACCCGCCCATCGCGCCGAACGCGCCATCGCGCATCGCCGGCTCCGCCTTCCACCGACCATCTTCCCAGCGATAGCCGATCGCCCGCCGCTCGACCGGCCATTCGCTGATCTCATAGCCGCTCGACGCCATGCCCAGCGGCGTCAGCAGAGTCCGCTCGACATAGCGGCGATAGGGCTGGCCAGAGACGTTGGCGACGATCCGCCCCAGCAGCGCGAAGCCGAAATTGCTATATTCATAGTGGCTGCCCGGCGCGCTGCTGAACGGTACGCCCTGTTGCAGAATGCGGGTGAAGTCCGCCTCCGGCAGCGGCGTCTGCCGATCGCCCCAGGGATTGTCGTCGACCAGCCCCGCACTATGGGTCAGCAGGTCGCGAATGCGGATATGCGGGCTGTCCTTGGTCGGATAGGTCCAGCCGCGCATTTCGGGCACATGGGTTTCCGCCAGATCGTCGAGCGACAATTGGCCCTGCTCGCGCAGCTTGAGGATCGACAGCGCCGTGAACGCCTTGGTCATCGACGCGATGCGGAACAGGCTGTCGGGCGTCACCGGGCGTTTCTGCACCAGATCCTGCACCCCCAGCCCCTTCACATGGACCAGCCGTCCATTGGCAACGATGCCATAGACCAGCCCCGGCGCATGGCTATCCACCTGAAAATCGGCGAACAGCTTGTCGATGGCCGGCAGAGCCGCCTCGATTTTCCTCTCATCGGCTGCCTGCGCTGTCGCCGGCACCAGGGCCAGGCACAGCGACCATGAGAAGAAGCGCCCCGTCACTGCGTCCAATCCTCCACTTTCAGGCCGGGAATATCAGCGAAGTCTCGATCATTGCGCGTGACCAGTATCAGGCCCAGAGCCAGCGCCTGCGTTCCGATCAACCGATCGAAGCCACGACGACGCACCCCAACCTGTCGTACCACGTTCGCATAGATATGCGACGCCGCATCGTCGAAGGCCACAACCTGCATCAGAGACAGGAACGTATCAATCCGCCGCATATCGCCGTCCGGATCGGCCGACATGCGGCTACCCACCCGCAATTCCGCTGCCGTCACCGCAGATACGGCCAAAGCGCCTAGGCTGGCTGCCATGCGCTGGGCCAAAGGCGCACTACGCCCCAACAGAAAATCAATGCAGACATTGGTGTCGAGCAGATGGGAAAGTTCAGTCACGCAGCCGCCGTCGCGCCGCCATCATCACCCCAGTCACGATCCGCCTGATCGACGTCACCGCGCCCATCGCTCATGAAGCCCGCCGACATGCTGCCATACAGGCCCAGCAATATCTCTTGTGACTGATCCTGCTTCCAGAAGGAGAAGCTGCCATCGTTATGGGGGATGACCACGACTTCCTCGCCATCGGCGAGGCCCAGAGCCTTGGGCAGGCGCAACGCCAAGCTGTTGCCCGATTTGAAAATCTTGGCCTTATACTCTTCGCCCATAACGGACCCTCCGTATATACGAAGAGTATATACTATTCCGTGAAGGCCGCGTCAATTACGGCGCTGTCGTCGCCTACGGTAACCGCATGCATCGGCGCCATGAAACGCTTGGCCTTCTGGCCCTCGACCGCCGGACGCTCTACCTCGATGATGTCGCCCGCGCCGAAATTCTCGACCGCGATGATCGTGCCCAGCGCTTCGCCGGTGCTGGCGGTGCAGGGCAGGCCGATCAGGTCGGCATGATAATATTCGCCCTCGGCCAGTGGCGGGAGGGCGGAGCGGGGCACGGTCAATGCCGTACCGCGCAGCGCTTCGGCCGCGCCGCGATCGCCGATTTCGGCAAAGCGGGCCACCGCGCCATTGGGGCCGGGGCGCACCGACTTCAACGTCAGCGTGCGCCCCGCCACATCGAAGCTCTTGTAGCTTTTGAGGCTTTCCGCCCCTTCACCAAAGAGCTTCAGACGGACATCGCCCGCCACCCCATGCGCACCGATGATCGCGGCCAGAGTGACGGGCTTGTCTGTCATTATGCTCAGCCTTCAGCCTGTTCGGCAGCAGCTTCTTCAGCCGGCGCTTCTTCGGCGGCCGGAGCGGCAGCGGCTTCAGCGGCAGCAGCCTTGGCGGCTTCGGCAGCTTCAGCGGCTTCGGCAGCCTTGGCAGCACGATCTTCGGCGCGATCCTTGGCCTTCTGACCCGGCTCGGCCTTGTTCGGGTTGTTGCGCACCTTGCGCTCCTTCACGCCAGCGGCGTCCAGGAAGCGGGCGACGCGGTCGGTCGGCTGCGCGCCGGCTTCGACCCAGTGCTTGGCACGATCGATGTCCAGAACGACGCGCTTTTCGTCGCCCTTTGGCAGAACGGGGTTGTAGCTGCCGATGCGCTCGATGAACTTGCCGTCACGCGGTGCGCGGCTGTCGGCCACGACGATGCGGTAATAGGGGCGCTTCTTGGAGCCGCCGCGCGACAGACGGATGGAGGTTGCCATGGAACTAAACCTTTCTAACTCAACTGCTCTTTAGGATTGCCATCCCAGCGATAGCTGGCGCCTCTCTTGCCTTTCAGGGACAGTGAGGCCCCAGCTTTCGCTGGGATGACGGGTTACTTCACTTCTTCATGAAATTCTGAAAGCCGGGCGGCAGCTTGGGCATATTGCCACCCAATCCGCCCAGGCCACCCAGACCCGACAGGTCGGGCGCGCCACCCGCGCCGCCATCGGGACCACCAAGGCCTCCCATGCCGCCGCCGGTGAACATCTTGGCCAGCCCTTTGAGGCCGCCCATCTTGCGGATCTTCTTCATCGCGCCTTCCATTTCCTGATGCATTTTCAGGAGGCGGTTGACGTCCTGCACGGTGCGGCCGGCGCCCTTGGCGATACGGATCTTGCGCTTGGCGTTGATCAAAGCGGGCTTTTCCCGCTCCTTGGGCGTCATCGAACCGATCATCGCGTCCAGATGGATCAGCGTCTTGTCGTTCGCGCCGCTATTGGCCATCGCCGCCTGCGCTTTCTTGAGGCCGGGCAGCATGCCCGCCAGCGCGCCAAGGCCACCCATGCGACGCATCTGGTTCAGCTGGCTGCGCAGGTCGTTCATGTCGAACTGACCCTTGGCCATCTTCTTGGCCAGCTTGTCGGCTTCTTCCGCGTCGATCGTCTCGGCGGCGCGTTCGACCAGCGACACGACGTCGCCCATGCCCAGGATGCGCTGCGCCACGCGGGCCGGATGGAAAGGCTCCAGCGCGTCCAGCTTTTCGCCCGTGCCGGCGAACTTGATCGGACGGCCGGTAACGGCCCGCATCGACAGCGCCGCACCACCGCGCGCATCGCCGTCCATACGGGTCAGCACCACGCCGGTCAGCGGCACTTGGCTCGTAAAGCTGGTCGCGACATTCACCGCGTCCTGCCCGGTCAGCGAATCGACCACCAGCAGGATTTCGGCGGGATTGGTGACGTCGGCCACCGCCTTCATCTCGTCCATCAGCGCCTGATCGACATGCAGGCGCCCTGCGGTATCGAGCATGACCACGTCGAAGCCCTGAAGCTTCGCCGCCTGCAACGCGCGCTTGGCGATATCGACCGGCTGTTGCCCGGCAACGATCGGCAGGGTCGCGACGTCGGTCTGCGTACCCAGCACCGCCAGCTGTTCCTGCGCGGCCGGACGCTGGACGTCGAGCGACGCCATCAGCACCTTCTTGCGCTCTTTTTCCTTCAGCCGCTTGGCGATCTTCGCCGTGCTGGTCGTCTTGCCCGAACCCTGAAGGCCGACCATCATGATGACGGCGGGCGGCGCCACGTCGATCATCAGGTCGCTGGTTTCGGACCCCAGCGTCTCGGTCAGCGTGTCGGATACGATCTTGACGACCATCTGGCCGGGCGTGACCGAGCGCAGCACATCGCTGCCGACGGCCTTTTCAGTCGCCTGATCGACGAACTGGCGCACCACGGGCAGCGCGACGTCGGCTTCCAGAAGCGCGATTCGCACCTCGCGCATCGCGGCGCGGACATCGTCCTCCGTAAGCGCACCGCGCCCACGCAGCTTGTCGAATACCCCACTGAGACGATCGCTTAGCGAATCGAACATCATCACCTCATTTGGACCGAAAGGCCCGGAAAACCATGCTCACCCATCAAACGACAAAATCGCCGGCGGGCGAAACCTCGCCGGCCAGCGTCCATCCGATGCCCCATGCGGGCGCCCTGGAGTCGTCAGAGTACGGACGGCGGACCGACCGATTGCAGAGGCGCCTTTACGGGAAAGCCGATCAAAGCGCAAGCGACCCTTGAAAAGCCGCCAATCGCCTCGACCACAAACCGCTTTCCTACCCGGCCGGCCTTCGATCTAACCTGCGGAATGGAACCGCCGCCTGCCACCCTGCCCCCAGCCCCTCGCTCTCGCGCAAACGCCAAAATGCGCCTGTCGAGCGATCATCCAGTACACGCCACCTCTAGCGCGCGTCCGCGTCGCCCCGATGGCGCACCAATGACGCGCACATGTGACCCAACCGCCGCGCGCGTGACGCGGCACAGGCGCTTCGCGAAAGCCTCGCGAGCGCGTCCGGCCCGAATAGGCCGACGACACTGTGAACTTCGCCCTGTCGCGCGACTGTCGCGTCGCGCCGGCTCAGATCAGCCCGGCCAGCGGACTCGACGGATCGGCATAGAGTCGCTTGCCCATGCGCCCGGCGCGATAGGCCATGCGGCCCGCCTCCACGCCCGCCTTCATCGCGGCGGCCATCAGGATCGGGTCTTTCGCCTCGGCGATCGCGGTGTTCATCAACACGCCGGCGCAGCCCAGCTCCATCGCCACGGTCGCTTCCGACGCCGTGCCCACACCCGCATCGACCAGCACCGGCAACTTGGTGCCCTCCACGATCAGGCGGATCGTCACCTTGTTCTGGATGCCCAGGCCCGACCCGATCGGCGCGCCCAGCGGCATGATCGCCACCGCGCCGACATCCTCCAGCCGCTTCGCCGCGATCGGATCGTCCACGCAATAGACCATCGGCTTGAAGCCTTCCTTGGCCAGCACTTCGGTCGCGCGCAGCGTTTCCACCATATCGGGATAGAGCGTACGCGCCTCGCCCAGCACCTCCAGCTTCACCAGATCCCAGCCGCCCGCTTCCCGCGCCAGCCGCAGAGTGCGGATCGCATCCTCGCCTGTGAAGCAGCCCGCCGTATTGGGCAGATAGGTGATCTTTTTCGGATCGATAAAGTCGGTCAGCATCGGCGCCTTGGGGTCGCTCACATTGACCCGGCGCACCGCCACGGTCACGATCTCCGCGCCCGAAGCGGCCACCGCCGCCGCATTCTGCTCGAAACTCTTATATTTGCCGGTGCCGACGAGCAGGCGCGACCGAAACGTCTTGCCCGCCACGCTCCAACTATCGTCAACGACTGCGGCGACATCGCCACCACCAACAAAATGCACGATCTCCAATTCGTCCCCATCCTCGACCTTGACCTGCGCGAGGGTCGAACGCGGCACGACCTCCAGATTGCGCTCCACCGCCACCTTTTCCGGCACGAATCCCAGTTCGCTCGCAAGGTCCGCCAGCGTCAGCCCGTCGCGGATGCGGCGATGCTCGCCATTGATGTGGATGGAAATGGTGCCGTCTATGCTCACTGCGCTGTCCCGGACAAGAAGGAGTCTCGACTAGGCGAGACGGGAAGGGCTAAGGATTGTGCGCATATAGGGGCGGCCTTGCCCGCCAAGCAACATCAGAAGGGTTCGCCATGGCCGACACGCGCAAAATCTACGTTCTCAATGGCCCCAACCTCAATATGCTGGGCACGCGCGAGCCGGAAATCTATGGCTACGACACGCTGGACGACATTGCCGAACGCATGGAGGATGTCGCCGGCCGCGCCCATGTGGAGATCGTCTTCCGCCAGTCGAACCATGAAGGCTACCTGGTCGACTGGTTGCAGGAAGCCCATGCGGAGGGCGCCCATGCCGTCATCATCAATCCCGGCGCCTACACCCACACGTCGATCGCGCTGCACGACGCGATCAAAGGCATCACCGTGCCCGTTATCGAAATCCACCTCTCCAACCCGCACAAGCGCGAGCCTTTCCGCCATAAAAGCTATGTCGGCATGGCGGCCAAGGGCACCATCGCGGGCTTTGGCCCCATGTCCTACATGCTGGCGTTGGAAGCCGCGCTGGAACTGTAACGCCTTACGTTTTGGCGCACGAAAGTTGCGCTTTGCCGTAAATGCGCATAGGCGCGGGCACCAGAAACGATATTCACCGGCCAGGGACTTCACATGACCGACAAACAAGAAAAGGGCGCAATGCAGGTGGACGTACAGTTGGTGCGCGATCTCGCTGCGCTGCTGGACGACACCAACCTCACCGAGATTGAGGTTGAGGATGGCGATCGCAAGATCCGCGTCGCTCGCAAGGCCGCATCGGCCGCTGCGCCCGTCTATGCCGCCGCGCCGGCCGCCGCCCCCGTTGCCGCTGCACCTGTCGCGGCCCCCGTCGCTGCACCTGCTGGCGAAGCTGCTCTGCCGTCGGGCACGGTGGTCAAGTCGCCGATCGTGGGCACCGCCTATCTGTCGGCCGAACCCGGCTCCGCTCCCTTCGCCCGCGTGGGTGCGCAGGTCGCCGCCGGCGAAACCATCCTGATCGTCGAAGCCATGAAGGTCATGAACGCGATCGCCGCGCCCGTCGCCGGTACGGTCAAGGCCGTACTGGTCGATAACGGTCAGCCGGTCGAATATGACCAGCCGCTGATCGTCATCGAATAAGGCCCGCACAAGCTTATGGCCATCGAGAAACTGCTGATCGCCAACCGTGGCGAGATCGCGCTTCGCATCCACCGTGCCTGCCATGAAATGGGCATCAAGACCGTCGCGGTGCACTCCACCGCCGACGCCGATGCCATGCATGTGCGCCTGGCCGACGAAGCCATCTGCATCGGGCCGCCCGCGGCCAAGGACAGCTATCTGAACATCGCCGCCATCATTTCGGCAGCGGAAATCAGCGGCGCGGACGCGATCCATCCCGGTTACGGCTTCCTGTCGGAAAACGCCAAGTTCGCCGAGATCGTCGAAGCGCACGGCCTCGCCTTCGTCGGTCCCAAGCCCGAACATATCCGCACCATGGGCGACAAGATCGAAGCCAAGCGCACCGCCGGTGCGCTGGGCCTGCCGCTCGTCCCCGGTTCGGACGGCGCGGTCAGCGATGTGGAAGAAGCCAAGGCGATTGCCGAAGCCGCCGGCTATCCGGTGATCATCAAGGCCGCATCGGGCGGCGGCGGTCGCGGCATGAAGGTGTGCACCTCGCCCGACAGCCTCGAAACGCTGATGCAGCAGGCCGGTTCGGAAGCGAAGGCCGCCTTTGGCGACGCGACCGTCTATATCGAAAAATATCTGGGCAACCCGCGCCACATCGAAATTCAGGTGTTCGGCGACGGCAATGGCAATGCCATCCATCTGGGCGAACGCGACTGCTCGCTCCAGCGCCGTCACCAGAAGGTGCTGGAAGAAGCCCCCTCGCCCGTCCTGTCGCAGGCCGAGCGGGAACGCATCGGCGGCATCTGTGCCAAGGCCATGGCCGACATGGCCTATCGCGGCGCCGGCACGATCGAATTCCTGTGGGAAAATGGCGAATTCTACTTCATCGAGATGAATACCCGCCTTCAGGTGGAACATCCGGTGACGGAAATGATCACCGGCCTCGATCTGGTGCGCGAACAGATCCGCGTCGCCGAAGGCAAGCCGCTGTCGGTCACGCAGGACGATATCCGCTTCACCGGCCATGCGATCGAATGCCGCATCAATGCGGAAGATCCCAAGACCTTCGCGCCCTCGCCGGGCACCGTGACCAGCTATCATGTTCCCGGCGGCATGCACGTCCGCGTCGATAGCGGCCTGTATCAGGGTTATAAGGTACCACCTTATTACGATTCCATGATCGGCAAGCTGATCGTCTATGGCCGCACCCGCGAAGGTGCGATCATGCGTCTGCGCCGCGCGCTGGAGGAATATGTGATCGAAGGGATGAAGACCACCATCCCGCTGCATCAGGCCCTGCTGCGCGATCCGGAATTTCTGGACGGCAACTATACCATCAAGTGGCTGGAAGAATGGCTCGCCCGTGAGGATGGCCAGTGAAGGCCACCATCTGGCATAATCCCAAATGCGGCACGTCGCGCAAGACGCTGGCGATCCTTGAGGAAACGCCGGGCGTCGAGGTGGAGGTGGTCGAATATCTCAAGACCCCCTTCACCCGCGACAAACTGGTCCAGCTGTTCGCCGACGCCGGGCTGACCCCGGCCGAAGCGATCCGCAAGATGGGCACCGATGCCGAAGAACGCGGCCTGCCCGACATGGATGGCGACGCGATCCTGAACGAAATGGCGGCCAACCCCGCCTATGTGAACCGCCCCTTCGTCGAAACGGAAAAGGGCGTCCGCTTCTGCCGCCCGCAGGACAAGGTTCTGGAAATCCTGTGATTATCCAGCCCCTTGTCACGCAACCGTAACAAGGGACTGATTTGAGTCCTTGCTTTGATGGTGGGAAGCCGTAGCTTCCCCATTCATGGCAAAGGAACCGGTATTGGCGACCATCGCCGTCTACAGCCTCAAGGGCGGCGTGGGGAAAACCACCTTCGCGATCAACCTGGCCTGGGCTTCGGCCTGCATCTCGAAGCGGCGTACGCTGCTCTGGGATCTGGATCCGCAGGCGGCGTCCAGCTGGCTCCTGTCGACCGACACGGAAAGCCGCGATGCGGCGCAGGCGATCTTCAGCAAGGATGTGGACGTCCGCAAGCTGATCCAGCCATCGACCGTGCCGGGGCTCGACCTGATCGCTGCCGACACCTCGCTGCGCAGCCTCGACCATCTGTTCCGCGAAATGGACAAGAAGAAGCGGCTGGCCAAGCTGATCGAAAGCCTGGGCCGCGATTATGACCGCATCATCCTCGACTGCCCGCCCGGCCTGACCGAAACCAGCGAGCAGGTGCTCCGCGCCGCCGACCTGATCGTCATCCCGGTCATCCCGTCCCCCCTGTCGCAACGCGCCATGGGCGAAGTCGCCCGCTATCTGGTGCAGCGCGGCGGCAATCATGCGCCGATCCTGCCGGTCTATTCCATGGTCGATCGCCGCCGCAGCCTGCATCGCACGGCGCTGGAAAGCCAGTCGGGCTGGCCCGCCATTCCGATGTCCAGCACGATCGAACAGATGACGGTGCGCCGCAAGCCACTAGGCGTCTTCGCTCCGGCGTCGCCCCCGGCGCAGGCCTTCTCGACGCTATGGACTCAGGTGGAGCGGCTGCTGCTGGCGAAATAGGGTCAACCTATGGCGACGCGCTGCGGCGCAGGGAACAGCCGGGCCGCATCTTCGGGCAGCATCGGCCGGCCGAAATAATAGCCCTGCACCTTCTTGCAGCCCAATCGGCGGACCATCTGCAATTCCGCTTCAGTTTCCACGCCTTCGGCCGTCGTCGCCATGCCCAGGCTGTCCGCCAGCGTCACCACGGCGCGGATGATCGCCAGGCTTTCCGCAGTGTTCTTCGATGCGCCCACGACGAAGCTGCGGTCGATCTTGATCGTGTTGAAACGAGTCCGACTGAGATAGCCGAGCGAGCTGTAGCCCGTGCCGAAATCGTCGAGCGACAGTTGGATGCCAAGGCCCAGCAACTGATCCAGCACCTTGAGCGCGCCCGTATCCTCGCCCATGAAGACGCTTTCGGTGACTTCCAGCTCCAGCCGCCGCGCTTCCAGCCCGCTCTGCGCCAGCGCGGAGACGACGGCGGACACGAAACTGGGATGGGCCAATTGTTCGGCCGAGACGTTCACCGCGATCCGGACATCGTCCGGCCAGTTCGCCGCTTCCATGCAGGCTGTGCGCAACACCCATTCGCCGATCGGCCCGATCAGCCGCGCTTCCTCCGCCACCGGGATGAACTTGACCGGCGATATCGCGCCCAGCTGCGGATGGGTCCAGCGCACCAGCGCCTCAAAGCCCAGCACCACACCCTGATCGGCATCGACCACCGGCTGATAGAGGACATGCAACTGGTCCTTTTCCAATGCCTCGCGCAGCGCCAGTTCCAGCTGCCGCCGCTCTTCGGCTTGGGCATGAAGCTGCGGCTCATAGGCGCGATGCACGCCGCCACCGTCATCCTTGGCCCGATACAGCGCCAGGTCCGCGCTGCGAATCAGCGCCTCGGATTCGCGGCCGTCCATCGGTGACAAGGCCGATCCGACGGACGCCCCGACATGCAACATATGCTGGTCGACCTGATAAGGCGCCGAGAGGGCACCGATGATCGCCGACGCAAGCCGGGGCATGACGGCGCCGTCCGCGACATGCGGCAGGACGACGGCAAATTCGTCGCCGCCAAAGCGCCCGCAAAATTCGCCCGCATCGCAGACCTGCCGCAGGCGGCGCGCCACCTGGCTCAGCAACTTGTCGCCGATCTGGTGGCCCAGCGTATCGTTGATCGACTTGAACCGGTCGAGGTCGATCATCATGAAGCCGCAGCCGGGCGAACGGCCACGCGCCGTATCCATCGCCTGATCCAGCACTTCGCGCAGATGGCTGCGATTGGGCAGGCCGGTCAGCGGATCGAAGCGCGCCAGTTGCGCGATCTTGTCCGCCGATTCGCGCTGCGCCGTGACGTCGGAGCCGACGCCGCGAAAACCCTGGAACACGCCATTTTCGTCATGACGGGGTGACGCGGATAATTCCCACCAACGCCATTGTCCCTTGATCTCGACCGGCAGGACGAGGTTGCTGAAACTCTCGCGCCGCTTGAGATGGTCGGCCAGATTGTGCAGCCCTGCGGCGAAGCGGCCATTGTCCCAACCGCTGCCGGCGAGGATTTGTACCATCGACACGCCTTCCAGCTGCGCGGGTTCGACGCCCAGCGTTTCGGCGAAGCGGCTGGACACGCCGCTGATCCGCCGCAGCGTGTCGGTCTGCCACAACCAGTCGGACCCGCCGACCTCATATTCGCGCAGCAGCAGGCTCACCACCTCGCTCTTTTCGGCCAGTTGGGCCGTGGTGCTGTGCTGACGGGCGAAGGTGCGGGCGTAGATGAAGCAGCCGGCGAGCAGGGACAGGGCATAGCTGGTCGCGAGCGCGCGCAGCGGCAATTGTCCGTTATCGTCGAACATGAAGAAGAGGCCGACGATGCAGGGCAGGAGATAGGCGCTGGCGGCGAGCGGGGTCGCGGCATAGCTGATCGCGCCGCACACCATGACGCAGCTGACCAATGTCCATAGCGCGATCAATTCGGTCATCTGTCCGGATCGGCCGATGAGTGCCATGCAGCTGGCCCAGACCAGCCCCTGCAACAGCGCGCCCAGCCCATGGCGGCGCAGGTCCGAAGGCCCGTTCGCCCCGCCGCGATGGGTGCTGAGGCCGATGGCGGCGGCCGTGGCAACGATCAGCGCCGCGCTCCAGCCGGCAAGCAGCATAAGCGGGCAGCAATGCGAAAAAACCTGCCACAGGAAAAGCAGGCCGCACATGTTCATGCCATGGCGCAGGATGGCGACGCTGTCGGCGGACCGCAGCTGCGCCTCCAGCACGCGCATGCCGGTTTCGTCCGCCATCGATGACAGTCCCATCATCGCCCGAAGCGATGCCCGTTCCTGTCGACCCGGCTCTTCGCTCTGATCGATCTTGCTACCCACATGCCGGCGTTACCAGCCATGGGTTAGCAATCGGTAACCTTACCGGGCGTTTATGCCGCGATATCGTAAGGCCGGATTTCGCCGGTCAGATAGAGATTGCGCGCCTTCGACCGGCTGAGTTTACCCGAAGAGGTGCGCGGCAGGGTGCGCGGCGGCACCAGTTCCACGACGCAGTTCATGCCGGTGATGGCCCGAACCCGCTCGCGAATCTGGTCGCGCAGGCGCGAGCGTTCCTCATTGTCGGAGGTGCGGCAATGGACCAGCACGGCGGGCGCTTCCTCACCACCGGGCGTGGTGATGGCGAAGGCGGCGATGTCGCCCTGCTTGAAGCCGGGCAGCTGTTCAACCGCCCATTCGATATCCTGCGGCCAGTGATTCTTGCCGTTGATGATGATCATGTCCTTGGCGCGGCCGACAATGTAGAGATAGCCGTCGGACAGATAGCCCATGTCGCCGGTGTCGAGCCAACCGTCGGCCATGCAGGCGGCGGTCGCGGCATCGTCGCGGAAATAGCCGACCATGAGGCTCGGCCCGGTGGTCCACACCTTGCCGATCTGACGCTCGTTCATCAGGCCGCCGTCCTCGTCGCGGATTTCCACGACCATGTCCTTGGCCGGCTTGCCGCAATTGACGATGGAGCGGAAACGCTGCGGACGGCCCTCCGGCGCATCGCCGCCCGACAGGTCGGTTTCCTCGACCAGTTCGACGATGATGCCCTCACCCGGCGGCATGATGGTGACGGCCAGGGTCGCTTCGGCCAGACCGTAGCTGGGCAGGAACGCCTTGGGGCTGAAGCCTGCATCGGCGAAGGCGTCGACGAAGCTCTGCATCACGTCGGGGCGGATCATGTCCGCGCCGTTACCGGCCAGACGCCAGCGGGAGAGGTCAAAGCGGTCCTGCGCCTTGGTCTGGCTGGACATGCGGCGAGCGCAGATATCGTAGCCGAAGGTCGGCGAATAGCTGATCGAAGTGCCCTCGTTACGGCTGATGAGATCCAGCCAGGCGAGCGGGCGACGAGCGAAATCCTCCGTCTTCATGTAATCGGTCGATACCTGATTGGCGACCGGCGACAGGAAGCAGCCGACCAGACCCATGTCATGATACCAGGGCAACCAGCTGATGCAGCGATCGCTGTCCTGCACTTCCATGCCGTGGCTGTGCGCCGACAGGTTGGAGAGCAGCGCATGATGGGTGACGGCCACACCATGCGGGAAACGGGTCGAGCCGCTGCTATATTGCAGATAGGCGATTTCCTGCGGCTGCGCCTGCGGCAGATCGACGGGGATGGCTTCGCGCGCCAGAAAATCCTCGAACGCGATGCTTTCGACCGATTTCTGCCGGCCGGACTCGCCCGCCATCTCTTCCAGTTCCTTGGGGAAGAGGAACAGCATCGGGTCGCAGCTGGACAGCTGAACATTCAGCTGATCGATATAGCTTTCCTTGCCGCCGAAGCTGGTGGGCAGCGGCAGCGGCACCGGCCAGGCGCCGGCGTAAACGATGCCGAAGAAGAGCGTCGCGAAATCGGCGCCGGTTTCGGCGACCAGCGCGATGCGATCCTGCGGCTTGACGCCATGGGCGATCAGGCGATGGGCGCAGGCGATGGCGTCGGCACGCAGTTCATAGAAGGGATAGGGCCGGGCCAGATTGCCACGGGCGTCATGGAAATTCAGGCCGCGTTTGCCCAGCGCCGCATAGTCCAGCGCTTCGCCCAGCGTCTCGAAGTCCGAGAAGCGGCGTGGCAGATCATCAGTGGTCGGCGTTGGTGCCATCATCTCTTGCGAACCCGTCATATTGGTTTCACCCAATGTCTTAAAACTCATGAAAGCGGGGCCGCTAGCAGCTTTGGCCGCCGCTTGCACCGCCTATTCCATGCCAATCTCGCTTATTAGCCGACAAGGCACGGTGAAATTCCGGCCCGACTGTGGCATAAACATGGCGCATCGGTCATTAAGTGTCATCATGACCGGCAAACGCCTCCCCCCACCGCTGGATGAACAGGCGCTGCGCGACATGGCGCTGCGCCATGTCGCGCGTTTTGCGACCAGTCGGGGGAAGTTGCTGGCCTATCTGAAGCGCAAGATCAAGGAGCGCGGCTGGGGCGGCGAAGAGCCGGCCGATCCGGAGGGACTGGCCGATCGCTTCGTGGATCTGGGCTATATCGACGATGCCGGATTTGCCGTGATGAAGAGCGGGTCGCTCGGCCGGCGGGGCTATGGCGCGCGGCGGATCGACGAGGCGCTGCGTGCCGCCGGCATAGCGGAAGGCGACCGGGAGCAGGCGGACGCGAACACCGCATCGGAGGCGTGGAATGCGGCCGAGCGCTTCGCCCGGCGCAAGCGGGTCGGCCCTTATGCGACCGGGCCGCTCGATCCGAAGCAACGGGACAAGGCGATCGCGGCTTTCCTGCGGGCGGGCCATGATTATGCCATGGCGCGGCGCTGGGTGGATGCCGCGCCGGGCGAGGCATTGGCGGAGGAATAGGCCGGCAAGGTCATCATCGGGTCACTTGTGGGTCACTGCCAGGGCTGGCCGGCAAAGTTCACACCGTTCATATCCCGCGTTGACGGGCGAATGCGACAGCCGTGCGCCGCCGATGCACGCATGATGCGACGGCGGCGCGCCATAAGGGGCATGGGTGCGCGCCACTTGGGTCATGGGTGCGCTCGCCCTCCGCGACAGGGACGCGCCTGTCGGGTCACGCATGGGTCACGCCATGCTGGCGGGTTGGGTCGGTAAAGGGGGCGGCCAGACTTTGTGCGTGCAGCGCCAGCGCATGGCTCCATGTCCGGTCGAACACCGTGCCCGAAAGGCGCCGGCGCAGCCGATGCGCGCTGGCCGGCGACATGCCCACGGCGCGGGCCGCCTGCGTGACGTTGCCGGTGGCGAGCAGATGGGTGAGGAATCGGCGCTGCCGATCCGGCGTCCAGTGGGCGCGTTTGGCGGGGTTGGGAGACGCGGCGGGCGCGGGCGGATTGGGGGCGAAAGGCTGTTCCATCGACAAGGATAGAACAGACGAAATCCTATTTTGGAAGGGGAATTTGGAGGTGGATTGCAGCACGGCGGCTTCTTAGCCCTCTCCCGTTTTTCACGGGAGAGGGTTGGGTGAGGGTCTTTCTTTCTGTACGACGGAGCGATGCCGCCCGTCCGACGTCAGATCAGCCCACACGCGGCGCGACTGCGCCAAGACGCGACGGATGTCGAACAAAAATTCTGGGCCGCTCTTCGCAATCGCCAATTGGACGGTTTCAAATTCCGTCGTCAGACAACGATCGGTCCATTCATTGTCGATTTTCTATGTGTGGAGCGGCGGTTGATCGTCGAACTCGATGGTGGGCAGCACAACGAAGACAGGGATGTAGAGCGATCTACATGGCTGCTAGCTCAGGGCTATCGTCTTTTGCGTATCTGGAACCACGATGCGCTCGAAAATTTTGATGGCGCAATTGAGGCCATCCGTCTGGCGCTGATCCAGTAAGAAGACCCTCACCCTTCAAAGCAGTCACGTGCCTGCTTTGAACTCTCCCGCGAAGGCGGGAGAGGGCTTTGAAAACGTCCGCCGCTGCTCTTCACCAGCCTTTCCCTGATCGGGTCACATCCGTGCCATGTGCCGACGCATTACCCCCTCCCCTTGCGCGCCGAATCGCTTTAGGCATCGGTTCCATGATCCGCCTGTCCCCACTTTTGGCTTCTGCCCTCCTCTCCATCGGCCTGCTGGCCGGTTGTTCCAGTCCCAAGCCCGCTGCCGACAATGGGGCGCAGACGCAGGTGGTTAGTGAGAGCCTGCCCGTCGTCATCCGCACGGCCAAAGGCACGCATCGCTTCGATGTCGAGGTCGCCGCCACGCCGCAGGAGCAGGAAAAGGGGCTGATGTTCCGCAAGGCACTGGAGGCGGACAGCGGTATGCTCTTTCCTATGGACCCGCCGCGCACCGCGAGTTTCTGGATGAAGGATACGCTGATCCCGCTCGACATGCTGTTCATCCACACTGACGGGACGATCGCGTTTTTGAAGAGCGAGGCGCAACCCTATGCGCGCGAACCGGTTTCGGCGGGCGTGCCGGTGGCGGCGGTGCTGGAACTGCGCGGCGGGCGCGCGGCGGAACTGGGCATCGCCGAGGGCGACAGGGTCAGCTGGGGCAATTGCGCGATCGGTTCGCCCCGACCGGACGAAGCGTGGGACCGCCTGAGTTTCTGCCCGAAATCCTGATCGCCCCGGCACAAGCGCCCTTGCCAATGGCCTGTCATCGGGGCTAAGCGCTGGCGCATGGGAATCCTGGCTAACGTCTTCACCTGGTGGAATGGCGCCACCTTCGGCACCTGGCTCTTTACGGCTCGCAAGGGCACGAAAGTGGGCGAGGATCATCAGGGCAATATCTATTATGAAGGCGGCACCGACCCCAATGGCCTGACGCGCCGCTGGGTCATGTATAATGGCGCCAACGACGCCAGCCGCGTGCCGGCCGAATGGCATGGCTGGCTGCATCATTCGATCGAGGGTGCGCCCGAAAGCTTCCTGCCGCCGCCGCGCATCTGGGAAAAGGAATCGAGCGTCAACCTCACCGGCACCAGCAATGCCTATCGCCCGTCGGGTGCGCTCGAAAAGGGCGGCCTGCGCCAGAAGGCGACCGGCGATTATGAGGCGTGGAGCCCCGACGCGGCATGACCCGGCGTCCGGCGGGAAGCGTCCCGCCGATCCTCTACTCCTTGCCCCTGCTCTCCTGTGCCCTGGCGCTTGGCGCCTGCGGCAAGACCGATGTGCCGGCCGCCAACCAGAGCGGACCGGTCAAGGTGGAAAGCGCGCCGATCCGCGCCGCGACCAATGGCGCGGCGTCCGGCACCCCGATGGCGCAGCGCAGCGCCGTCATCGGCCTGCTCAACAAGCGCAACGGCCTGACCCGCGATCTGACCATGAAGCCGGGCGAAGCGCTGCGCGTGGGCGATGCGATCGTCCGCCTGCAGGCGTGCGAAACCAGCGCGCCATGGGAAAATGTGCAGGAAACCGGCGCCTTCGTGCAGCTGGACGTGCGCAGCAGCGCCGACGGAAAGTGGCGACGCAACTTTTCCGGCTGGCTGTTCCGCGAACGGCCCGACCGCAATGTCGTGCAGCACCCGATCTATGACGTGTGGGTCAGAAGCTGCACGATGGAATGGCCCGAAACCGGTCCCGACACGGTCAAGCTGGGCGCCGAGGGCAAGCCGGCCAGCGGCGCGAAGGCCCGTTCCGCCGCCGCGCCCGATCCCGAAGCGAGCACGGACGCGCCCGCCGCTGCGCCCAGCGCCACGCCGCCGGTCGCGCCCGCCAACAACTGAAGATAGTCGCGCTGGCTGATTTCGATCGCGCCCATGCTGCGCAGATGATCGGTCATGAACTGGCAGTCGAGCAGGGTGAAGCCGCCCGCCCGCAACCGCGCCACCAGCCAGGCGAGCGCCACTTTCGACGCATCGGTGCGGCGCGACACCATGGATTCGCCGAAGAAGGCCCGGCCGATCGCCACGCCATAGAGGCCGCCGACCAGTTCCTCCCCCTCCCACACCTCGATCGAATGGGCGAAGCCGGATTCGTGCAGCAGGCGATAGGCGCTTTCGATCTGATGGTTGATCCAGGTCGAGGGGCGATCCGGCGCGGCCTGCGCGCACAGCGCCAATATCTGCGGGAAGGCGCGGTTGGCGGTGACGGCGAATCGGTCGCGGCGGATGGTCTTGGCCAGCGAGTGCGACAGGTGGAAACCATCCAGCGGCAGGATCGCCCGCCTTTTGGGTTCGACCCAATAGACCTCATCCGCGTCGCGATCGTCCGCCATGGGGAATACGCCGATGGAATAGGCCTGCAACAGGACGAGCGGATCGATCATCATTCTGACGCCAAGGGTAGCAGACCGGGCGGCGGGGGAAAGCCCCGCCGTGCCAAGTCATTGCCGGATTGACACTTATCGTCTTGGCCCTAGCTTCCGCGCCCATGAAAACTCTTCCTTTGGCCCTGCTGCCCCTCCTCCTCGCCACCGCCGCTCATGCCGCGCCCGATCCTTATGCTGCGCGGGTGGCGAAGGTGCTGAAGGCCACGCCGCTGATCGACGGGCATAATGACTGGCCCGAAGCGCTGGCCGACAAGGTCAAGGAGCAGCGCTGGACGGTGCCGCTGAACCGGCTGGACCCGGCGACCTTCCACACCGATATCGAGCGGTTGCGCGCCGGTGGCGTGGGCGGGCAATTCTGGTCGGTCTGGGTGTCGGCCGACCTGCCCGAACTGCAACAGGTGAAGGATACGCTGGAGCAGATCGACCTGGCGCACAGTTTCGCGCGGCGTTACCCCAAGGACTTCGCCTTCGTGAACACGGCGGCGGAGCTGCGCGCGGCGCACAAGGCCGGGCGGGTCGCGTCGCTGCTGGGCGTGGAGGGCGGCGGCCAGATCGACGGCAGCCTGGCCGTGCTGCGCAGCTATCGCCAGCTGGGTGCATCCTATCTGACGCTGACGCACGCGCGCACCATCGCCTGGGCCGACAGCGCCACCGACAATCCGCAACATGACGGGCTGACCCCGTTCGGCGAAGCGGTGGTGCATGAGCTTAATCGGCTGGGCATGCTGGTGGACCTGAGCCATGTGAGCGAGGGCACGATGCTGGACGCGCTGCGCGTGACGAAGGCGCCGGTCATCTTCTCCCACTCCAGCGCGCGGGCGATCTGCAACACGCCGCGCAACGTGTCGGACGCGGTGCTGAAACAGGTCGCGGCCAATGGCGGCGTGGTGATGGTCAATTATGCGCCGCAATATGTGTCGGAAGCGCGCCGCATCTGGAGCGCGGCGCGCAGCGGCGAGATCGCGCGCTATAATGCGCCGCCGTTCAATGGCCTGTATATCGGCGATCCCGAGGGCGCGAAGAAGGCGCTGGCGGATTGGGAGAAGGCCAATCCCGAACCGGTCGTGACATTGTCGCAGGTCGCCGACCATATCGACCATATCGCCAAGGTGGCCGGCGTCGACCATGTCGGCATCGGCAGCGATTTCGATGGCGTGGGGTCATTGCCGCAGGGGCTGAGCGGGGTGCAGACCTATCCGGCTTTGCTGGCCGAACTGATGCGCCGGGGCTGGAGCGACGCGGATGTCGCCAAACTGGCCGGCGAAAATGTGCTGCGCGTGATGGCCGCAGCGGAGAAGGTCGCGGCGGGGATGGCGGGCGAGCCGGCCGGGAGTGGGACCGTGGCGGGGCTGGATGGGGTGAAATAGTCGGCTTTCGGTCGGGAGGCTGCCGGAAGCGGACCTTCCTTCTCTCCTTGAGGGAGAAGGATATGAAGCCTTACCGCGTAGCGGTTAGGCGCAGTTGGATGAGGGGGCTGGCGCAAGATTGGCGTACTATCGCAAGGTCGCTTCCCCCTCACCCAGCTCCGACTAGGCAGCAAGCTGCCAAGTCTGCGCAGCCCTCTCCCCCAAGGGGGAGAGGGATAAGGGAAGTCCGCTCTCTGCCCATCCCGCCCTAAACCACCGCGCTTTCCAGCAAGCGCACCGTCCCCGCCGTCGCGTCCATTTCGGCCGCTATGCCGATCGGCAGGCTATATTGGTTGGCGACGTGGCCGAATTGCGCGCCTTGAAAAGCGGGGATGCCGAGTGGCTCCAGATGCTGTTGCAGCACTTGCGACAAGGTGAAGCCGCCATAGCTGGGGCCGCCCGGTCCGCAATCACTGCATTGGCCGAAGATCACGCCCTTCACGCGGCCCAGCACCCCGGCCAGCGATAGCTGGGTCAGCATCCGGTCGATGCGATAGGGTTGTTCGCCCACATCCTCAATAAAGAGCAGCGCGCCGTCGAAATCGGGTAGCCAGGGCGTGCCCATCAACGCCGTCAATACGGTCAGATTGCCGCCGAGCAATCGCCCGCGCGCCACGCCGGGGCGGAAGGTGCGGATGCGGCCAGCGCGCTGCGCCAGTCGATCCTCATGCCCGACCGGATTGGCGAAGGTCGGCGTGGCGCCATCGAAGGCGACCGCGCGAAAGGCGTCCCAGCTATATTGGCCCCAGCTGCTCGCCGCATTGGGACCATGGATGGTGGTGAAGCCGGCCTTGGCGGCGAAGGCCAGATGCAGCGCGGTAATGTCCGAAAAGCCGACCAGCAGCTTGGGATTTTTGCGGATGGTGGCGAAGTCCAGCAGCGGCAGGATGCGCGCACAGCCCCAGCCGCCGCGTACCGCAAAGACCGCCCGAACCTCCGGATCGGCGAACATCGCATTGACGTCGGCCGCGCGATCCTTGTCGGTGCCGGCGAGATAGCCGTAGCGGCCCGCCAGATGCGGCGCGGCCTTGGACTTCAACCCCATGGCAGTGATCGTGTCCTTGACGAGGTCCAGGTCGAAATTGTCGTCGGTGAAGCCCGCCGGTTCGATCAGGCCGACCGTATCGCCCGCGCGCAGGCGGGGCGGCTTTACCCATGGCGTCGGCGCGGCCATCGCCGGCAGGCCCGCCAGCAGCGCGCCCATGCCCGCCCCGATACCCGCCAGCGCGCCGGCCATCATGTCCCGTCGATCGATCCGCATCATGGTCCCTTCTCTCGTCCCGTGGGCGCCAGCTTCGTGACACTGGCCAAGGCGCATGGCTTTCGCTAACGCGACAGGATGAGCATGACCAGCAGCAATGAAGATGTCGTGGCACTGGCCCAGCGCCTGCTGGCCTGCCCGTCCGTAACCCCTGCCACCGGCGAGGTGTTCGCCGCGTTGGAGGCGATGCTGGTGCCGCGCGGCTTTACCGTGGACCGGTTCATGGTGGGCGAAGCTCCCGACGGGCCGGTGGAAAATCTGCTGGCATGGCGCACGACGGGCGCTGGCCCGCATTTCGCCTTTGCCGGGCATCTGGACGTGGTGCCGCCGGGCGCGGGATGGACCAGCGACCCGTTCGCGCCGGAGATTCGCGGCGACCTGCTTTATGGTCGGGGCGCGGTGGACATGAAGGGGTCGATCGCGGCGTTCGTCGCGGCGCTGGACGCCCTGCCCGAGGATCTGCCCGGCACGATCAGCCTGATCATCACCGGGGATGAGGAAGGGCCGGCGGTTTACGGCACGCTGGCGCTGATGGACCGGATGAAGGCGCGCGACCTGCGCCCGGACCTGTGCCTGGTGGGCGAGCCGACATCGTCCGCCCGGCTGGGCGATGTGGTGAAGATCGGCCGGCGCGGGTCGGTGAATATGTGGATTCGCGCGGCGGGCGCGCAGGGCCATGTCGCCTACCCCCATCTGGCCGACAATCCGATCCCCAAGCTGGTGCGCATCCTGACGGCGATCGAGGCGGAGGTGCTGGACGCGGGGACCGACTGGTTCCAGCCCAGCAATATCGAGATTACCGACCTGGAAGTCGGCAATGTCGCGCATAATGTCATCCCCGGCGCGGCGACCGCGCGTATCTCCATCCGCTTCAACGACCAGCATACGGGCGCGTCGCTGATCGAGCGGATCAAGGCGATCGCGGCGACCGAAGGCGGCACGGTGGAAGCTAGGATCAGCGGCGAATCCTTCCTGACGGCGCCCGGTGCGTTCAGCGATCTGGTGAGCGGCGCGATCCGCGATGTGACCGGCGTGGAGACGGAATTGTCGACCACGGGCGGCACATCGGACGCGCGCTTCCTGTCGCGGATCTGCCCGGTGGTGGAGTTCGGGCTGAACAACGCGACCATGCACAAGCTGGATGAGGCGGTCGCGGTGCAGGATCTGCGGGATCTGACGCGGATTTATGCGCTGGTGGTGGAACGGGCGCTGGGGTGAGTGGAACGTTGAACGCCTCTCCCGCAGGCGGGAGGGGCGGCGAGACTTAGGCGCGCAGCGCGTTAGTCGCAGCGGGGTGGGCTTTCGCGACGTCCAGCCCACCCCCTAACCCCCTCCCGTAAACGGGAGGGGGAATAAGAGCATCCCCTACCCCACATCCCGAGCCATGGGCCGCGGCGGGGCGAATTGCGCCAGATAGGCCTGCTCGCCGGTCGGGCGCGCCAGATGATAGCCCTGGAACAGGGTGCAGCCGATGACGCGCAGCACGTCCATCTGCGCTTCGCTTTCGATCCCTTCGACCACCACTTCCATGCCCAGCCCCTGAATCAGGCCGACGACGGCGGAGCAGATGGTGCGGGCTTCGGCCGAGGTAGCGATGTCGCGGACCAAGCTGCGGTCGATCTTGACCCGATCGACCGGCAGTTCCTTCAACCGCGCGAGATTGGAATAGCCGGTGCCGAAATCGTCGATGGCGATGCGCACCCCGTCGCGGCGCAGCGCGCGCAGCTGCTCCAGCACGCGCGGTTCCATCTCCATCGCCAGCGATTCGGTGATCTCCAGCTCCAGCATGGAGGGCCGCGCGCCATGGGTGGCGATGGCGTGGCGCAGGCGCAGGAAAAAGTCGGCCTGCGCCAGTTCGCGGGTGGAAATGTTGATGGCGATGCGCTGATGAATGCCGGCCTGCATCCAGCGTGCCGCCGTCTGGCACACGCGGCCCATCACCCAGTCGCCCAGCGCGACGATGGAGCCGCTTTCCTCCGCGATCGGCACGAAGGCGCCGGGCATGACCAGCTCCCGTTCGGGATGCGCCCAGCGGACCAGCGCTTCGGCGGTGACGGCACGGCCGGTCGCCACATCGATCTGCGGCTGAAATTCCAGCAGAAATTCGTCCCGCTCCAGCCCGCGCAGCAGATCGCGCTCCAGCTCGGCGCGATCCTCCGCCTCCAGCGCCAGCGCGTCGGTGTAGATTTCCGCGCGGCCACGGCCCTGATGCTTGGCATGATACATGGCGATGTCCGCCGCACGCAGCAGGTCGGCGAGCGTGGCGCCATGGTCGGGATAGCAGGCGATGCCGATGGACGCGCCCAATTCCACATGCTGGCTGCCAAGGTCGAACCGTTCGCCCAGCGCAAACTGAATCGCGCGGGCGATGCGATGCGCCGCCGCCGGGCCGGACAGATGGGGGAAGAACATGGTGAATTCGTCGCCCGCAAGGCGCCCGATCACGGCATCGCCGCCACCGGTACTGACCTGCGCCATCACCACTTCGCGCAGGCGACCGGCGACGCGGGCGAGCAACTGGTCGCCCGCCGCATGGCCCAGCGTGTCGTTGACGCCCTTGAACCCGTCCAGGTCGATGAAGAAGAGAGTGGCGATGCCGTTATCGTCGCGTTCGGCGAGCAGACGTTCGACCTGCCGGCAAAAGCTGGTGCGGTTGGCGAGGCCGGTAATCTGGTCGAACAGGGCCAGCGTCTGGACATGGTCGAGATTGGTGCGCACCTGGCTGAACAGGCTTTCCATCGCAACCGACAGGTCGGGCAATTCCTGCCCGATCTCCGCCGGGACATGCGATTGCAGGTCGCCATGGGCGGCGGACAGCAGCCGCTCCGTGGCAGCGTCGATGGCGGTGGCGGTGGTGGCGATTGTGCGGCGCGCCGAGGCCCAGCTCATCGTGCCGCAGAGGATGGCGATGATGAGGGCACGGCCGACCTGAAGCAGATCATCCGCCTGCCCCGGCGTATAGCCGAGCACGAGCGACAGGATGAACACCAGCGCCCCCGCGGCGCAGGCGAAGGCAGCAGCGCGGCTTTTCAACGTCACGCCCTGCATGTGCCTCCCGCCCAATACCGTTCCGCAGAACCTCCGATCATTGGGATATGAAGGACAGTGGTTAAGAAAAGATCAGCGAGTCTGACAAAAATGGGTCATTTTTTGCGGCGCAATATCAAATAGATCGCGCCATCGCCGCCATGGCGCGGGTGGGCGATCCGGACGCTGGCGATGCGATCGGCATAGGGACTGGTTTCGAGCCAGTGGCCGATCTCCCCCCGGATGGCGCCGCGTCGCGACGCGCCGCCCGCACCGGCGCTTTTGGGCGGTTTGCCGGTCACGACCAGCAGCACGCGGATGTCGCGGGTCAGGGCCTGTGCTATCGCCTGATTAAGGCGCGCATGGGCCATCGACAGGGTGTGGCCATGCAGGTCGATGCTCATGTCCGGGCTGATCGTGCCGCTACGGATGCGCCGTTCCCAGCCGCTGTCCAGCACGGCGGCGGGGGTGCGGGCGGGCGGTGCGACGATCATCCGTGACGGCGGCGGCGTTAACCTTGTTTTGCCGGAGCCTTTCACGACCGGCAGGTCGATCAGCTCTTCCATACTGGGCGTGGCAGGCACGATGACCGCGCGCGCGGTGGGGCGGAGCGGCCTGACCGTCCGGGCGAGCGCGGTCCAGAGCGCTTGTTCATCATTGGACAGCCGCCGCCGGGCCATGGGTCAGGGCTTGGCGAGGCGAGCGGCCGATCCGATCGGCAACAGGATGAGCGCGCTGCCGCGCCCCGACATGCCGCCGGCAATGCCGCGCGCTCGCGCACCTGCACCCCAGAAACTGTCGAAGCGGTTGGCGCCCTTGATCGCGCCGCCGGTATCCTGCGCGATCCAGATGCCATTGGGTTCGGCCCGGTCGAGCGACAGCAGCACAGGCGCGCCCAAGGGGATGAACTTTGGATCGGCGGCGACGGTCGCCTCCGCCGTCACCGGAACGCCGAGCGCACCCAGCGGGCCGGCACCGGTCAGTTCGCGGAAGAAGACGAAGCTTTTGTTCTCGTTCATGATCGCAGCGCCCTCGGCCGGATGGGCGCGCAGATATTGCATGATGTCCTGCATCGAGCCGGCCTGGATCAGCCCGCGATCCTTCATCAGCTTGCCGATGCCGGTATAGTCGCGTCCATTCTGCCCATCATAGCCGATGCGCATGACGCCACCGTCGGGCAGGTTCAGCCGGCCGCTGCCCTGCACCTGAAGGAAGAAGAATTCCACCGGATCGGCGGCATAGGCGAGTTCCAGACCCCGGCCGGCGAGCGTGCCCGACACGATCTGGCTGCGATCGTCGAAGGGCACGAACTTGGTGCCGTTCACCTTGCCGCGAATGGTGCGGCCTTTCAGGCTGTCGCTGAACTGGCCGAGATCGACGTCGATCAGGTCGGTCGGGCGGCGGTAAATGGGGACGTCGTAACCGGCTTGGCGGGTGCGCGACCCGCTGATTTCCGGTTCATAATAGCCGGTGACGAAGGCCGTGCCGTCGCCCACCTGCACCGCTTCGAAATAGCGGGAGAAAAATTCGCTGGCGGACGCTTCGGGCCAGCTGGAGGCGGCGGCGCAGGCATTGTTCCAGTCGGACCCCTTGGTCAGGCCGCTGGTGTCGGTGCGGCGCATCAGCGTCGGGCAGGAAATGCGGAAGGCCTGAAGCGCGAGGCGGGAGCGTTCGCCCGAGGGAATGAGGCTGGCGATATCCGGGCCGCGCGTGACGCCAAGACCGACGGCCGTCGCCTTGTCGAGCGCGGGGTCGGCGGGCAGATCGACCGGCAGGGTCGGGCGCGGCGTAGCGGGAACGGGACGGGTCGCCTCCCCACTCGATCCACCCGACACAGGGCGCGTCGGCGCGGGACCACCGGCGGACGGCGGAATGACGCCACCCGCGCAGGCGGACAGCATCAGCGCCGCAAGCAGCGCTGCCCCCGACTGACGCGCGATCATGCCGCTTCGTCGGTTTCGCTGAGCTTCCAGTTGGGATCGGCGCTGCGGATATCGCGGGTGAAGGTCCAGATATCCTTGGTACCCACCGCATCGGTCAGCGAGCCGGCGACGACATTGCCGTCCTTGTCGCGGGTGACGGCGGCGATATCCGCTTCGAAACGCAGGGCGACTTCGGCGATACGGCCATTGACCGAGGCTTCGACGATCTGCGCCTTTTCGATGCGGACCAGACGGTTGTCGAGGACATGACCATCGGCTTCGCGCGCGGTGATCGATTCTTCGAAGGAGGCGCGGACGTCATCGTCGCACAGCCAGGCCAGTTCGTCGCGGTCGCCGCGCCAGAAGGCTTCCAGCACCATCTTGTAAGCGCTTTTGGCGCCTTCCACGAATTGCGGCACGTCGAAATTGCGATCGCTGGCGATCAGGGCGCGCACGCCATTTTCGGCGCCGGGGCCGATCAGCCCTTCGGCCAGACGGACCGAATCGCCGCTGTTCTGCGATGCCGGGCCGGGTTGCAGCACCGTCACCTTGGCGCGTTCATCGGCGGGGCGCGGCGCAGGCTCCTGCTCGTGGCCGGTGCGCTTGCCCAGCACGGAATAGAGCCGCAGCGCCAGAAAACCGGCGATCATGGCGAGGATGACGATCACATACACGGAAGGCTATACCCTTTTGCGTGGGATAATGTTCCGGCCAACATAGGCATGTTTGCACGCAACTTCAAATAGGGGCTTATCCAATAGGGCAGCAAAGCCCCCAGCGCCGCCATTGCCCTGTCGGAAAGCCCCTGCTAAGCGCGCGGGTCGAGATATTCGGCGGCTTCCCGCCGCCGGACCAGAGGAAAGTCAAGGGAAGAGCATGGCCGACGAAACGGACCACATCACCACGAACCTGGGCAATGGCGCCGACACCGCGCCGCAGATCGCCCTGATCAGCCAATATGTGAAGGATCTGTCGTTCGAAAATCCGAACGCGCCGGCGGTATATCAGTGGCAGGACCAGCCGCAGATCGACGTGCAGTTCAACATCGGCGCCGAACGCGTCGCTGACGACGTGCTGGAAATCGCGCTGAAGATCGAAGTGAAGGCGATCGCGCCGCAGGGCACCGCCTTTGCCGTGGAACTGCTGTATGCCGCGCTGTTCGGCATGCGCAACGTGCCCGAAGATCAGGTCCAGCCCTTCATGCTGGCCGAAGCGCCGCGCCTCATCTTCCCCTTCGCCCGCCGCGTGCTGGCCGACGCGATCCGCGACGGCGGCTTCCCGCCGCTGCTGCTCGATCCGATCGACTTCGGCTCGCTCTATTTGCAGCAGGCCGAGCAGATGCAGCAGACCGCAGGCGAACCGGCCGGTCACGCCTGATTCACCTAACGTAACCGTTCGTGCTGAGTAGGGACTGAGCTTGTCGAAGGCCCATATCGAAGCATCCGCGCATCCATCCTTCGATACACCACTTCGACTTCGCGCAGTGGTTACTCAGGACGAACGGATCTTACTGGCTGGAGGGATTAGGCCGTGAAACTGGTCAAGGCCCTTGGCTCCGTCGGTGGGCTGACGCTCGCCAGCCGGGTGCTGGCGCTGGTGCGTGATTCGCTGGCGGCGCGCTATGTCGGCGCGGGCTTTGCGTCGGATGCTTTCAACGGCGTCGCCTTCCGCCTGCCCAACATGTTTCGCGCGCTCTTTGCCGAGGGCGCCTTTTCCGCCGCCTTCGTCCCGCTGTTCAACAAGAAGGCGGCCGGCGAAGGCGGACTGCCCGCCGGTTATGATTTTGCCGAGCGGGCGCTGGCGGTGCTGCTGCCGGTCCTGATCCTGTTCACCGCCATATTGATCGCCGCCGCCTGGCCGATCACCTGGGCGCTGTCCGGCGGCTTTGCGCGGCAAAATCCGACGGCGGATCAATTCGCCTTCGCCGTCACCCTGTCGCGCATCACCATTCCCTATCTGGCGCTGATCAGCCTCGCTTCGCTGCTGGGCGGCATCCTCAATTCGCTCGACAAATTCTGGGTCAATGCCGCCGCCCCCATCCTGCTGAACGTCGCGATGATCGCGGGGCTGTGGTTCTTCCACGGCGCCGACGAATATGAGACGGCGCGGGTGCAGGCCATGTCGGTGACGATCGGCGGCGCGCTGCAACTGCTGTGGCTGATCTGGGCGTGCAAGCGGTCGGGCGTGTCGATGAAACTGAAACGCCCGCGGCTGGATGGCGATGTGCGCGAATTGCTGCGCAAGATTTTGCCCGCCGCCGCCGGCGCGGGCGCGTCGCAGATCAATTTGCTGATCTCCACCGCTTTGTCCGGCTGGCTGCTGGCGTCCGGCTCCATCACCTATATTTATTATGCCGATCGGTTGAATCAGTTGCCGCTGGGCCTGATCGGCATCGGCCTTGGCACCATATTGCTCCCCACCATTTCGCGCATGCTGTCCAAGGGGCAGGAGGCCGAGGCGATGGAGACGCAGAACCGGGGCATCGAACTGGCGCTGTTCCTGACGCTGCCGGCGACCGTCGCCTTTCTGGTCGTGGCCGAACCGATCGTGCGGGGGCTGTTCCAATATGGCCGCTTCACGCCGGAAGATGCGATGCGCTGCGGCTGGGCGCTGTCGGCTTTCTCGATCGGCCTGCCCTCCTATGTCCTCGTCAAGGTATTGACGCCGGGCTATTATGCGCGCGGCGACACGAAGACGCCGGTGCGTTACGCCATGTTCTCGATCCTCATCAACATCGTCGGCAACCTGACCATGATCCCGACGCTTGCCCGTTTCGGATTGGGCCATGTCGCCCCGCCGCTGGCGACCGCTTTGTCCTCCACCATCAATGTCGCGATGCTCTATACCACGCTGGTGAAGCGCGGCCATTTCGCGGCCGATGCGGGGCTGCGCCGCCGCCTGCCCCGGCTGGCGATCGCCGCGCTCATCATGGGCGTGGCGCTGTGGGCGGGCGAGGATCTGCTCGATCCCTGGCTGACCGGCGCGATGGTGCAGCGCTATGCCGCGCTGGCCGTACTGGTGGGTGCTGGCGTGGCGCTTTACGGGCTGGCGTCCGTCGTCACGAGGGCCTATCGGCTGTCCGACATCAAGGCGCTGATGCGCCGCAAACATGCAAACTGAAGAAGAACGGATCTCCTAATGCGCGTCCTTTCCGGCATCCAGCCCACCGGCAATCTGCACCTTGGCAATTATCTGGGCGCGATCCGCAATTGGGTGCGGATGCAGGATGAGATGGACGCGGATAGCCAGTGCTTCTTCTTCCTGGCCGACATGCACAGCATCACCGTGCATGAAGGGCGCGAGCAGCGCATCCGCAACGTGCGCGACATGGCCGCCGCTTTGGTGGCCGCCGGGATCGACCCGGATCGCAGCGTGCTGTTCAATCAGGCGCGCGTACCCGCCCACGCCGAGCTGTGCTGGTTGCTGAACGGCACGGCGCGCATCGGCTGGCTCAATCGCATGACCCAGTTCAAGGATAAGGCGGGCAAGGATCGCGAGGGCGCCTCTGTCGGCCTGTTCGTCTATCCGGTGCTGCAAGCCGCTGACATCCTGATCTACAACGCCACCCATGTCCCGGTGGGCGAGGATCAGAAGCAACATCTGGAATTGTGCCGCGACATCGCGACCAAGTTCAACACCGATTTCGGCGTCGACCTCTTCACCCTGCCCGCCCCGATCATCCCCAAGGAATCGGCGCGCATCATGTCGCTGCGCGACGGCACGGCGAAAATGTCGAAGTCCGACCCCAGCGACATGAGCCGCATCAACCTGACCGATGATGACGATGCGATCATGGCCAAGGTGAAGAAGGCCAAGAGCGATCAGGAATTGCTGCCCGAAACGGCCGAGGGCCTGACCGGTCGCCCGGAAGCCAGCAATCTGGTCGGCATATTGGCGACGCTGACCGGGCGGACGACCGATGCGGTCTGCGCCGAGTTTGCGGGCAAGGGCTTCGGCGCGTTCAAGCCGGCGCTGGGCGAGGTGCTGGTGGAAACGCTGCGCCCGATTCGCGAGCGCTTCCTGGAGCTGCGCACCGAGGATGCGGCGCTCGACGCGATCCTGGACAAGGGCGCGGCCAAGGCGGCGGCGGCGGCGGAGCCGACGTTGCGCGCGGCCTATGATGCGATGGGTCTGATGCGCTAACCCGCAACTGATGCGCCAAAGTCACAGGGGCTGTCCGAAAGGATGGCCCCTTTTCTTTGGGGTACGGAATAGCCATCTCCGCAGCGTCGTAAGTGTGAGAACATGGTTTTGCGCCCGTTCGATGGGTTCGCGCGTTCAAACGATGTTCAGTTGCGTTTTGCTATGACAGGGCGCAAAGATGGTCGCAGGCGGGTTCGCCTGAAATAGGACGTAAAAACATGGCTCGTTTCAAGAAGTTCGGCTTGATTGCAGCGCCCGCTCTGGCGCTGGTCGCGCTGTCCGGTTGCACCACTGGCTTCAAGGCCAATGTCGCCCGCTTCCAGCAACTCCCCGCCCCTGCCGGGCAAAGCTATACCGTCGTCGCCGACGATCCGCGCCTGGCCGGCGGGCTGGAGTTCGCCCATTATGCCGACCTGGTCGGGCAGCGTCTGGCCCAGACCGGCTATGTCGCCGCCAGCGACCCGGCCCGCGCCGACCTGATCGTGCGTGTCGCCTATGATGTCGACAATGGCCGTGAAAAGGTCCGCTCGACCGGCTTTGGCGGCGGGTACGGATCGGCCTGGGGGCCGTGGGGCGGTGGCTTTGGCGGCCGTTGGGGTCGCCCATGGGGCTATGGTTTCTATGATCCCTGGCTGTTTGGCGGTGGCGGTTTCAACGACGTGTCGAGCTACACCGTCTATACCAGCGACCTCAGCCTGAAGATCGACCGCGCGGCCGACAATCGCCGCCTGTTCGAAGGCAAGGCCAGCGCCCAGTCGCTGTCCAACAAGCTGACCTATCTGGTGCCGAACCTGATCGACGTGATGTTCACCAACTTCCCCGGCAAGAGCGGCGAAGATGTGAAGGTGACGCTGCCGCCCGAAAAGCGGGGCTGAGTACAGACCCGCTTCATGCGGTTCAAAAAGCCGGTGCATCGCAGGATGCGCCGGCTTTTTTTGTCATGGGACTGAAATTTCCCCGTTTCGTCCGTCCGCATAGCGGATAGCCTGCCCCGGCCCGTTGCCATTCAGGCACCCTTGCCAGGAAGTTCACGCCCATGTCCCTGACCGTCCGCATCCTGATCGCGCTTGTGCTGGGCCTGGCCTGCGGGATCGCGCTGGCGGAAGGGGGCGGCCGATGGGGGAACGATGTCGTGGCGTTGGCCCAGCCGATCGGCAAGGCGTGGCTGGGCGGATTGCAGATGCCGCTCATTCCGCTGATCTTCGCGCTGCTGGTGACCGGCATCACCCAGGCGGCGACCAGCGCGCGGACCAATGGCCTGGCCGGGCGCGCGATCGCCCTGTTTGCGATCCTGCTGGTCGGGTCGGCGGCCGTCGCGGCGCTGGTGGGACCGATGATGCTGCATGTCTGGCCCGTGCCGGCCGGGGCGGTCGGCGCGCTGGCGGGGGCGGAGGGCGTGGCCGAAGTGCCGGACGTGCGTCCATCGGCCGACTGGCTGCTGGGCTTCATCCCGGTCAATCCATTGAAGTCCGCCAGCGAAGGGCAGGTGGTGGCCGTGGTGCTGTTCGCGCTGATCTTCGGCTTTGCCGTCACCCGCATTGCCGAAGCGCGGCGCGCGCTGCTGACCGGCTTCTTTCAGGCGCTGGCCGATGCGCTGCTGGTCGTGGTCGGCTGGGTGCTGTGGCTGGCCCCTGTCGGCGTTTTTGCGCTGGCGCTGGTGGCAGGCGCGCGATCGGGTCTGGCGACGGCAGGCGCGCTGCTTCACTATATCGGCTTCATCGTGCTGATCTGCGTCATCGTGACCCTGCTCGTCTATCCGCTGGTCATGATCGCGGGGCGAATCGGGCTGGGCCGGTTCGTCCGCGCCGCTATTCCGGCGCAGGCCATCGCCTTCTCCACGCAAAGCTCGATCGCGTCGCTGCCCGCGATGATTCAGGCGAGCGATGGGCCACTCGCCGTGCGGGAAACTACGCGCAGCATCGTCCTGCCGCTCGCCATATCCCTGTTCCGCATCACCAGTCCGCCGGCCAATCTGGGCGTCGCCCTCTATGTGGCGGCGATGAACGGGGTGGCGCTCGGCCCGGCGCAATTGGTGATGGGGGTGCTGGTGGCCGCGATCGTCAGCCTGGCGGCGGTCGGCCTGCCCAGCCAGATCACCTTCTTCACCACCACTGGTCCCATCTGCCTGGCCATGGGCGTGCCGGTGGAGGCACTGCCCCTGCTCTTGGCGGTGGAAACGGTGCCCGACATCTTCCGCACGGTGGGCAACGTAACCGCCGACATGGCGGCGGGCTGGATCTTGGATCGGGCGTAAAAATCAAGGCACCCGCCGCGCCGTGACGATCCGAATCGGTGCGGCGAGCATCTGGCCCTTCATCACGCCTTCCCCGGCGGTGGGCGATTTGGGCGCGGCGAGGATCGCCTTCACCACGTCCAGCCCCTCCACCACATGGGCGAAGACGGCAAAGCCCTGATTGTCGCCCGGTGCTTCGGGATGGGCGTCCATGGCAGGCATCTTGCCCAGCACGATGAAGAAGTCGCCGGTCGCGCTGCCCGGCGCATAGCGGGCCATCGACAGCGCACCGTCATCATGGGTGAGGCCGGTCTGCGTGGTCGGCTCATGCTTGATGGGCGGCAGGATGCGCTTGGGATCGTTCTGCGCCCCGCCCTGCACGAAGCCATAATCGGCCGCGCCCACGCCGCGATAGAAAGCGGTGCCGTCGAACCGCTTCTGGTCGACATATTTCAGGAAGTTGGCGGCAGTGACCGGCGCCTTGTCCACATGGACGGCGACGATGATCGGGCCGGCGCTGGTATCGAGCGCGACCCGCACGTCATGGGATGCCAGTGCGGGCGGCGCGGCGGGCGCCGTCTGCGCCGCGACGGGCGACAGGGTCAGCAGGGTGGCGAGCAGCAGGGCTAGGGAGCGAATCATGCCGCCAGCCTAGCCTGTCTTGCGGCAGGCGCCAGAGGGCTGCGTTCAGCCTTCCAGCAAGCGCTGCAACGCGCGGACGTCGGCGTCCATATCCGGGTTGCTTTCACGCAGCGCCTCGATCGTGCGCACGGCATGGATCACCGTGCTGTGATCGCGACCACCGAAGATACGGCCGATTTCGGGCAGCGAGCGCGGCGTCATCTTCTTGGCGAGGTACATCGCCACCTGACGCGGGCGGGCGACCGCGCGGGCGCGGCGCTTGGAGCGCATTTCCGACGGGTCGATCTTGAAATGGGCGGCGCAGGCCTTCTGGATTTCATCCACGGTGATGCGGCGGGCATTGGCGCGCACGGCATCGGCCAGCATCTGCTGCGCGAAGTCGAGGTCGATCGAGCGGCCGGTCAGCTGGCCATAGGCGACCAGCTTGTTGAACGCGCCTTCCAGTTCGCGCACGTTCGAGCGGATCGAACGGGCGAGGAAGTCGATGACCGCGTCGGGCACCGGCGGATCGCCCGCGACGGCCCGCTTGGCCTCCAGGATGGCGAGGCGCAGGTCGAGGCCGGCCGGCTGAATGTCCGCGACCAGGCCACCGGCCAGACGCGACAGGATGCGCGGGTCGATCGATTCGAGCAGCTGCGGCGCCCGGTCGGCGGTCACGACGATGCGCGCGCCGGTATCGATCAGGTCGTTGATCGTGTGGAGAAACTCCTCCTGCGTCGATCCCTTGCCCGCGATGAACTGGATGTCGTCGATCAGCAGCAGGCGCGCGGCGCGCAGCCGGCCCTTGAACGCCATCGTCTCATTGGCGCGCATGGCGTTCACGAATTCGACCATGAAGCGTTCGGCCGACATGTAGAGCACCGCCTGCGACGGGCTGTGCGCGGAGAAGGCGCGAGCGATCGAGTGCAGCAGATGCGTCTTGCCCTGACCGGTGCCGCCATGGATGAACAGCGGGCTGAAACGCGGCGTGGCTTCGCCCGCCATCGCCTGCGCCGCCGAAAAGGCCAGGCGATTGGTGTCGCCGGTCACGAATGCCTCGAAACCATGGCGCGGCAGGAAGTTGGACGCGATCGCGACCGGCGTTTCGACGAGCGAAGGGGCAGCCGCTTCGACATGCACGACTTCGAGCAGGCGCGGGCCGGCCACGTCGGTCGCCCGGCGCAGGCGCACTTCGCGCACGCCGACGCTGGCACTGCGCCAGGCCATGCGCAGGCGGTCGCCAAACTGGCCGGACACGAAATTGGCGCTGAAGTCGCTGGCCACCAGCAGGTCGAGCGTCTGCGATTCGGCGCAATAATCGCCCAGGCGCACGGGCTTCAACCACTGGTCGAACATGCGGGCGCCGACATCGCGGCGCAGGCCGGCGCGGATCGCGGTCCAGGCGGATTCCAGACCTGCATCGGCCTTGTCCACCTGTCCGTCCTGCCAACCAACCACGCGCACACTATCCTTCATAACCTTAGACGACCCTACCAACTATGCCCCCCGTTATCGGGCAGGAAAAAAGACGCACGAAGCCTGACCCGGAAACGCCCCCGTTTCCGGATTCTCCACGACAATCAATCTTTCAAGATGGCCGCCTCAAGGTGATTCGACGGCGGCCGGATTTCAAAAATAGACGGGCCTGCTTCATGGGATCAAGGGCAGCCTGGTTCAAAAAAGTGAAATAAAGCCGTTGACTCGGCAAAGCCGCGGGAATCCGCCGACAATCAAATTATGACAGTTTTTCAATGCTTTATTAGCTGCAATTTATGCCGCAGCGCGTCGAATCGCGGGAAATTGGTCGATCGTTAAAGTGACGTTATTGTGAAGAAACGACGAAAGGCCCGCCCCGATAGCCGGGGCGGGCCTTTAATGCGTCCGTAAAGCCAGAGGCTTTTAGGCGATCGCGCTGACAGCCTTGGTCAGGCGGCCGAACTTGCGCGATGCGGTGTTCTTGTGCAGCACGCCGCGGGCAACGCCACGGGCCAGCTCGGGCTGAACGGCCTGAAGAGCGGTTGCAGCGACATCCTTGTCACCAGCGGTGATGGCGGCTTCCACCTTCTTCACCAGGGTGCGGATCCGGCTGATGCGGGCGCCATTGATTGCGGCGCGACGCTCGTTGCGACGGATGCGCTTCTTGGCTTGCGGCGTATTGGCCATTCTATTCCTCGGTTCTCATCAAATCTCGGGAAGAGGCCCGCCGAACTGCCGACATGCCTCGTGAAGGTGCGCCCCTTACAGAGTATCGGAGCAGGCGTCAACGGATTCGGGCCAGCCTATTTCTGACATTTTGGGCAGAAGAAGGTCGATCGGCCGCCATCCACCCGGCGCTGGACGGTGCCGCCGCACAGGCAGGATTCGCCTTCCCGCCCATAGACGCGCCATTGTTTGGAGAAATAGCCCAGCTCTCCGTCCGGCCGCGCATAATCGCGCAGGGTAGACCCGCCCGCGACGATGGCGGCCGACAGGACGTCGCGAATCGCCTCCACCAGCAGCGCGAGTCGCGCCCGACCGATCTTGCCCGCCGCCCGAGTCGGCGCGATGCCGGTCATGTTGAGCGCTTCGCACACATAGATATTGCCCAGGCCCGCCACGATCCGCTGATCGAGCAGCGCCGCCTTGATCGACGTCGCCTTGCCGCTGAGCGCGGCGGCCAGATAGGCGGTATCGAAATCCGGCCCCAGCGGCTCGGGCCCCATGCGAGTGAAGGGCGTATAGCTTTGCCACGCGTCCGACCGCACCAGATCGAGCGATCCGAATCGTCGCGGGTCGTTGAGCGCGAGGACATGGCCTTTTCCTGTTTCCAGCAACAGGTGATCATGGGTTCCGATCTCCGCCGGGTCGATTCGCCAGCGCCCCGACATGCCGAGATGAAAGATCATCATGTCGCCGCGATCGGTTTCAATGAGGCCATATTTGGCGCGGCGCGACAGGCCCGTCACCATGGCGCCGGTCATCCGCTGGCGCAGGTCGACGGGAATCGGCCAGCGCAGGTCGGCGCGGCGCGGCTCCACGCGGGTCAGGACGCTGCCCTCCAGCACGGAGCGCAGGCCAGCGACGGTTGTTTCGACTTCGGGAAGCTCAGGCATAGGCCATCATGTAGGGACTAAAGCCGTCCTGCGACAGGGGCTGCGGCGGGGGCTGCAACGGGGGCCGTCGCCAAAGCGTCATATGCGCGCGTTCGCGCTGGCATGGCGCCGGAACTGCGGCTAGAGCGAGGCGCATGAGCGAAACAGCATCCTTTGGCTATCGCGACGTCGATGCCGCACAGAAAGCGGGCATGGTCCGCGAAGTCTTCTCCAATGTCGCAGCCAAATATGACCTGATGAACGACGCCATGTCCGGCGGCGCGCATCGGCTGTGGAAGGATCAGTTCGTGCGTCGGGTAAAGCCCCGCGCCGGCGAACAGATTCTCGACATGGCGGGCGGCACCGGCGACATCGCGTTCCGCATGCACAAGCATGGCGCGCAGGTGACGGTGTCCGACATCAACCCCGAAATGCTGGCCGTGGGCGTCGAGCGGGCGCAGAAGAAGGGCTATGAGGGCCTGATCTGGTCGGAACAGAATGCCGAGACGCTGACCTTTGGCGACCGCGCGTTCGACGCCTATACGATCGCCTTCGGCATCCGCAACGTCACCCATATCGACCAGGCGCTGCGCGAAGCGAACCGGGTGCTGAAGTTCGGCGGGCGTTTCTTCTGCCTCGAATTTTCGACCACCACCTGGCCGGGCTTTTCGGACGTCTATGACGTCTATTCGCACAAGCTGGTGCCGCATCTGGGCAAGCTGTTCGCCAATGATGCCGACAGCTATCGCTATCTGATCGAATCGATCCGCCGCTTCCCGCCCATGCCCAAATTCGAGAGCATGATCCGCGAGGCCGGCTTCGTGAACACGAAGGTCGAGCCGATCTTGGGCGGGCTGGTCGCGATCCATTCGGGCTGGAAGATTTGACGCCTGTTTCCAAAAGCCCCTCCCTGTCAGGGAGGGGTTGGGGTGGGTGCGCCGCGCAGCGGCGCCTATGCCCTATGGAGATGGAACAAGGCTCGCTTCGCTCGCTACCCACCCCCAGCCCCTCCCTGAAAGGGAGGGGGGAAGAATTGGCATGACCGCTCATATCACGCATCTCTGGCGCCTCGTAAAATGGGGCCGCACGCTGGCGCGGCATGGCGCGCTGACGGGAATCGAGCGCGATCCGCTCACGCCCGGCCCGGTCCGCCGCCTCGTCCGCATCGCCCGTTTCGGCGCGCGCGTGCCCAAGCAGCCGCGCTATGCCGACGCGTTCCAGTCGATCGGTCCGGCGGCGATCAAGCTGGGCCAGACGCTGGCGACCCGGCCCGATCTGGTCGGCGATCATGCGGCGAACGATCTGTTGCGCTTGCAGGACGCCCTGCCCCCCGTGCCGTTCGACACGATCCGCGCGCAGATCGAAACCAGCTTCGGCCGGCCGCTGGAGGCCATGTATAGCCGGTTCGACGAAGTGCCCGTCGGTGCCGCCTCTATCGCGCAGGTGCATCGCGCGCTGACCACCGATGGGCGCGACGTCGCGGTCAAGGTGATCCGCCCCGGCGTGATCGAGAAGTTCAACCGCGACATCCAGACCTATGAATGGGCCGCCGCCCATGTCGAAATGCTGGGCGGCGAACTGGCGCGCCTGCGCCCGCGCCTCGTCATCGCGAACATGAAGCGCTGGACCGCGCGCGAGCTGGACCTGCGCCGCGAAGCCGCCTCCGCCTCCGAACTGGCCGAGGCGATGGAGGCGATGCCCGGATACAGCATCCCCGCCATCGATTGGGATCGCACGACCGGCAAGGTCATGACGATGGAGTGGATCGACGGGATCAAGATTTCCGATCGCGACGCCCTGATCGCGGCGGGCCACGACATAAAGGATCTGGCCGCACGCCTGGTCAACGCCTTCCTGCGGCAGGCGATTGCGGAAGGATTCTTTCACGCCGACATGCATCAGGGAAACCTGTTCGTGACGCCCAATGGCGACATCGTCGCGATCGATTTCGGCATCATGGGCCGGATCGACCGGCGCGCGCGCATGTGGCTGGCGGAAATTCTCTACGGCCTGATCACCGGCAACTACAAGCGCGTCGCCGAAATCCATTTCGAGGCGCAATATGTGCCCGGCCATCATAATGTCGATGAATTCGCGACGGCGTTGCGGGCGGTGGGCGAGCCGATGCGCGGCAAGCCGGTGCGCGAATTGTCGGTCGGCGGGATGCTGGACGGCCTGTTCGCCATCACCCGCGATTTCGACATGCAGACCCAGCCGCACCTTCTCCTTCTTCAGAAGACCATGGTGATGGTGGAGGGCGTGGCGACCGCGCTCGACCCCGACATCAACCTGTGGGAAACCAGCGGCCCCTATGTGAAGAACTGGCTGCGCGACGAACTGGGGCCGGAGGCGAAGGCCGCCGACACGCTGATCGAAAATTGGCGCACGCTCCAGCGGCTGCCGGGACTGGTCCGCCGGATCGAGGACGCCTTCCCCGAAAAGGGCGGCGCCCCGCCTCCCCCGCCCCTGAGCGAGGTGAAGCTGATCCGCGTGGGCGGCGGCTGGCGCTATGCGCTGGTGGCGGTCATCGCGGCGGCGGCCGGGGCTGGCGCTATGGCGTTGCTTACCTTATCTTGAGGCCATGACGCGCGAAGAAGCCATTGCCCGGATCAAGCCGCATGAAGCGGAACTGCGCGCGGCAGGGCTGGCGGCGCTTTATCTGTTCGGATCGACGGCGCGCAACGATGCGCGTCCAGATTCCGATGTCGATCTGTCCTGCGATATTGCCGCGACACCAAAGATCGGCCTCCTGGAATTTATAGGTTTGCAGGAGCGCCTGTCTCACATATTGCGAGCAGAGGTTGACCTTGTCGAACGGCAGGCTCTGTATCCGCGCGTTGCGCGACACGCAGCCGCAGACACGGTGCGCATTTTTTGATGGATGACGATCAAAGAGACGCGACCAGGCTGGAGGTGATCCTGCTGCTGATCGACCGGATTCATGCGCGTTTGGTAAAGACAGATTTGGCCATTCTATGCCGTGCGGAACTGGATCGGATCGGCGAATGACCCAGCGCGTCCTTCTCATCGTCTCGGGCGGTATTGCCGCTTATAAATCGCTCGAACTGGTGCGGCTGCTGCGCAAGCGGGGCATTGCGGTGCGGGCGGTGCTAACGGAAAGCGCGCAGCAATTCGTGACGCCGCTGACCTTGGGCGTGCTGACCGAGGATCATGTCTTCAAGCAGTTGTTCGACCTGAAGGACGAGCAGGAAATCGGGCATATCCAGCTGTCGCGTCAGGCCGATCTGGTCGTCGTGGCGCCCGCGACCGCGAACATATTGGCCAAGATGGCGCACGGCATCGCCGACGATCTGGCGACCACCTTGCTGCTCGCCACCGACAAGCCGGTGCTGGCCGTGCCGGCGATGAATGTGCGCATGTGGCATCATGTCGCGACCCAGCGGAACCTGACCCAATTGCGCGCCGATGGCGTGCATGTGATGGAGCCGGACGACGGCGCCATGGCGTGCGGCGAATTTGGCAAGGGACGACTGCCCGAACCCGAAGCCATTGCGGCAGAGATCGAGCGGCTGCTCGAAATTCCGTTCGCTTCGAGCGAAGTCGAGAAGCCTTTTGCGCAACCGGTTCTCGACAGGCTCGAACCGAACGGCGGTTTATCGGGGAAGCATATCCTCATCACCGCCGGCCCGACGCATGAGCCGATCGATCCGGTGCGCTACATCGCCAATCGATCGTCGGGCAAACAGGGCTTCGCCATCGCCGCCGCCGCTGCAAAGGCGGGCGCGCGCGTCACGCTGGTCGCAGGCCCGGTTCATCTGCCCACGCCCGCAGGCGTCGATCGGGTCGACGTCGAAACCGCGCGACAGATGCTGGCCGCCGTCGAAGCCGCTTTGCCCGCCGACGCCGCGATCATGGTCGCGGCCGTGGCCGACTGGCGCGCCGCCGATGCGGCCGACCAGAAGCTGAAAAAGGATGGCTCCGGCCAGCCCGCCCCGCTCGCTCTGGTCGAGAATCCGGACATTCTTGCGACGCTGGGCCATCATGCGCAGCGCCCGGCCCTGCTGGTCGGCTTTGCCGCCGAGACGCAGAAGATTGCCGAGCATGCGCAGGCCAAGCTGGCGAAGAAAGGCGCGGACTGGATCGTCGCCAACGATGTGTCCGGCCCGCCCGGCATGAGCGTGATGGGCGGCGACGCCAACGCCGTGCAGATCGTCAGCGCCGCCGGCATCGAATCCTGGCCCAGCCTCCCCAAAAGCGAGGTGGCCGACAAACTCATCGAAAAGGTTGCCCATGCCCTCGCCTCTTACCCCGATTGAAATCCAGCTGAAGCGCCTGCCCCATGGCGATGGGCTGCCGGTGCCGGCCTATGCCACCGCCCATGCGGCGGGGATGGATGTCGTGTCGGCGGAGGCGCTGGTGCTGCAGCCGGGCGGCCGTCATGCGGTGGCGACCGGCTTTGCGATGGCCATTCCCGAAGGCTATGAGGTTCAGGTGCGCCCCCGGTCGGGACTGGCGCTGAAACATGGGATCAGCCTGCCCAATACGCCCGGCACGATCGATGCCGATTATCGCGGCGAATTGAAGATCATCCTCATCAACCTGGGCGACGCGCCCTTCCCCATCGCGCGCGGCGACCGGATCGCCCAGCTGGTGGTGGCGCCGGTGCAGCTTGCCAGCTTTGCGGAAGTCGATAGTCTGGACGATACCGTTCGCGGAGAGGGCGGGTTCGGATCGACAGGAGTGTGATGCGATGACGATGCTGCTTTCGCTGATGCTGGCCGCAACCCCGGTGGCGGGCGCCGCGCCGCCGATGCCGCAGGATCTGGGCAGCGTGCCGGTCATCGACGGCTGGCTGGGCCGACGCAAATCCCCGGAATGGTCGGAAGATGTCGCCCGCCTCTATCGCCGTGGCGAATGTAGCGGCGCGGTCGACCATCAGGGGTCGCATCTGCTGGAAATCGACATGCTGTTCCTGCTGTCGGGCGACGGCAAGCCGTTGAAGATCGCCCCCGTCAATGCGCGCTGCCCCGAAGTGGAAAAGTTCGTGAGCAGCCGCATCCTGAGTTCGTTGCGCAACAGCTTCCCCAAGAGCGGCGCGACGCAAGCCTATTGGATGCGTTCGCAGGTCCGCTTCCTCTGGTCCGATGCGCCGTGACGCTAAGCGATGAGCAGCTGGAGCGTTATGCCCGGCATATCATCCTGAAGGAAATAGGCGGCGCGGGTCAGGCCCGGCTGCTGTCCGCCGATGTGGCGGTGATCGGCGCGGGCGGCATCGGCAGCCCGGCGATCCTCTATCTGGCGGCCGCCGGCGTCGGCACCATCCGCGTGATCGACCATGATGCGGTCGCCCTGTCCAACCTTCAACGGCAGATCATGTTCGGCACGGCCGATGTCGGTGCGCCGAAAGCCGAAGCGGCGATGGCCGCCGTCGCCCGGCTCAATCCGGACGTGAAGCTGATCCCCATCAACGCGCGGATCGACGCGACCAATGCCGACCTGATCCTGCGCGAAGCCGATGTCGTGATGGACGGCTGCGACAATTTCGACACGCGGCTGGCGGTGGCCGATGCGACCCAGCGGCTGCGCATTCCGCTGGTATCGGCGGCGGTCGGGCCGTTCGAAGGGCAGATCGCCACCTATCGCGGCTGGGAAGCGGACAAGCCCTGCTATCGCTGCTTGGTCGGCGCGCCGGAGGATGCGCCCGAACGCAATTGCGCGGAAACCGGCGTGATCGGCGCGCTGACCGGCGCGATGGGCAGCCTGGCCGCGCTGGAAACGATCCGCGCGTTGGTGCCGTTCGGCACGGACATGGCGGGACGGCTGCTGATCGCCGATCTGCTGTCCATGCGCTTCCGCACGCTGGATGTGCCCAAGGATCCCGCCTGCCCCGGTTGTGCGGCCGCCCTATGCGCGCCCTGAACATCGTCGTCGCCACTACCGATGCGGAGCGGCTGCGCGGCGCATTGATGCTGGCGGCGGCGCAGGCGGCGATGGGCGGCGAGGCCGCGATTTTCCTGCAACTCGACGCGGTCGCGCTGCTCAGGGCGCCGATCGCCGGCCCGCGCGATGCCGATCATCGGGCGGCGGGCCTGCCGGATCTGGCCGCGCTGCTGACCGAATCGCTGGCGCTGGGCGTTGCGTTATCCGCTTGTCAGAGCGGGCTGGCATTGAGCGGCATGAGCGCGGCGGACCTGCCCGAGGGCGTCGATATCGGCGGACCGATCGGCTTCCTGCAACAGGTGGACGACGGCGCCCGGCTGTTGATGGCGTAATTTATCGAAGAACCGGCAAGTAGCGCCAATTGCCCTGCGCCTGATGCTGCGCGGCGGGTGCGACATCGAAACCGGGAATGCCTGCGCCGTCCGATGCCGGCAGGGTCGCCATATGCGCCACGCCCCAGATGGCGCCGAGGCAGAAGAAGGCGATCAGACCATATCGAATGGATTTCATGCGCCCTGCCCCCTTTCCATGCGCGCCTGTGTACAGGGGACGCAGGCAGGGGACAAGGCACAGAGGCTGTCATACCGTCGTCGCTCTGACTTGGTCCGCTCAAGCGTAGCCAGGGGTTCAGTTCCACGCTCTGAACTGGACCCCGGCCTGCGCCGGGGAACGGCTCACATGAATCAGGCTGATTACATCGGGAACGCTAGAAATCCCGATAGCGTTCGTTGCCGACGAAGCCGAGATGGGTGACGCCGGATCGTTTGATGTCGGCCAGCACTTCATCCACGGTCAGGTAACGGGCATCGGCCTCCGGCTGGAACTGCAATTCCGGCTCCACCGGCATGCGCAGCGACGCGGCCAGATATTGGCGGAGCGTCAGGCGATCGATCGCCGTCCCGTTCCAGCGGATCAGGCCCGCCGCATCGATCGTCACCTTGTTCTTCACCGGGTCCATGGGGATCGTCTGCGCGGTCGCCTGCCCCGGCAGGTCGACGCCGATACTGTGGGTCTGGATCGGGATGGTGATGATGAACATGATCAGCAACACCAGCATCACGTCGATCAGCGGCGTGGTGTTCAGATCGGAAATGGGCGTCCCCTGATCGCCCGATTGGGGTGTTGCAAAGCTCAAAGCCATACGTCCCTCCTCATGCTGAAAATATGATATATCAGCACATAAATGATGCATCGCCTGCCGCATCTTGGCAAGAGGGGTTCTATTGACAGGACCGACCGCCCATTTAAGGGGAAGGCGCGGCTTTCTGGATGCCGCGCGACCTGACATTTTCAATAGAAAGACCCCCCGTGTCCGCCATGCTCAAGATCACCCTGCCCGATGGTTCCGTGCGCGAAGTCGCGCCCGGCACTACTCCGGCGGATATTGCAGCGGCGATCGGGCCGGGTCTGGCCAAGGCCGCGATCGCCGCGCGCGTCGATGGCGAACTGCGCGACATCGGTCGCCCGCTGGAACAGGATTCGCAGCTGGCGCTGGTGACGAGCAAGGATGAGGCCGACGCGCTGGAACTGGCGCGGCACGATTTCGCCCATGTGCTGGCCGAAGCGGTGCAGAGCCTGTTCCCCGGCACGCAGATCACCTTCGGCCCGTCGACCGACGATGGCTTCTATTATGACTTCGCGCCCAAGGACCGCCCCTTTACCGAGGAAGACCTGCCCGCGATCGAGGCGGAGATGCGCAAGATCATCGCCGCCAACAAGCCGTTGCGCCGCGAAGTCATCGCCCGCGACACGCTGATCGCGCAATGGGAAGCGGCCGGCGAGACGTTCAAGGCGCAATGGGCCGCCGAACTGCCGCAGGGCGAGGAACTGACCGTCTATCATTCGGGTGACGGGTGGTATGACATGTGCCGTGGCCCGCATCTGGCCTCCACCGGCCGTCTGGACCCGGCCGCGTTCAAGCTGACGCGCGTGTCGGGCGCCTATTGGCGCGGCGACCAGAAGAATGCGATGCTGTCCCGCATCTACGGCACCGGCTGGCTCAACAAGAAGCAGCTGGCCGAACATCTTACGCGCCTTGAAGAAGCGACCCGGCGCGACCATCGCAAGCTGGGCGCGGAGATGGACCTGTTCCACCTTCAGCAGGAAGCGCATGGTTCGGTCTTCTGGCACCCCAAGGGCTATCTGATCTGGCGTCAGCTGGAAGCCTATATGCGCCGCGCCATCGACGATGCGGGCTATCGCGAGGTGAAGACCCCGCAGGTGATGGATGCGCGCCAGTGGGAGCAGTCCGGCCATTGGGGCAAATATCGCGAAAATATGTTCGTCATCCCCGACGAAGTCCCCAATGTGGAGGATGAAGGCCCACTGGTGTCGAATGACGCCGAGTGGATGGCGTTGAAGCCCATGAACTGCCCGGCACATGTCATGGTCTTCCGCCAGGGCATCAAAAGCTATCGCGACCTGCCGCTGCGCTTCTACGAAAATGGCTGCTGCCACCGTAACGAGCCGCATGGCGCGCTGCACGGCCTGATGCGCGTGCGCCAGTTCACGCAGGACGATGCGCACATCTTCTGCCGCGAAGACCAGATCGTCGAGGAAGTCCGCGCCTTCTGCGCGCTGGCCGACCGGATCTACAAGGATTTCGGCTTCACTTATTCCATCAAGCTGGCCCTGCGCCCCGAAAAGCGTTTCGGCAGCGAAGAAGTGTGGGACATTGCCGAGGAAGAGCTGCGCAACGCGGTGGCCGCCGCCGGCCTCAACACGCCCGAATATGGCTGGGAAGAATTGCCGGGCGAAGGCGCCTTCTACGCGCCCAAGCTGGAATGGCATCTGACCGACGCGATCGGCCGCACCTGGCAGGTCGGCACTATCCAGTCGGACCGCGTGCTGCCCGAACGACTCGACGCCAGCTACATTGCGGAGGATGGCGAACGGCATCGTCCGGTCATGCTGCATCGGGCGATCTTCGGCAGCTATGAACGCTTCATCGGCATCCTGATCGAACATTATGCGGGCAAATTCCCGCTCTGGCTCGCCCCGGTGCAGGCGGTGGTCGCGACCATCGTGTCGGACGCCGACGACTATGCCAAGGCGGCGGTGGAAAAGCTGCGCGCGGCGGGCATTCGTGCCGAAATCGACGTCCGGAACGAGAAGATCAACTATAAGGTGCGCGAACATAGCCTGGCCAAAGTCCCCAATTTGCTGGTCGTCGGCCGGCGCGAGGCGGACGAAGGCACGGTGGCGCTGCGCGAGTTGGGCAAGGACGGGCAAAGCATCCTTTCGCTCGACGATGTCATTTCGCGTCTTGCAATCGAGGCGCGCGCACCCGATATGCAGTGAGGCAGCAATGCCACAAGGGTTCGTGATTTCGCTTGCGCGAGGGCACGGACCCCTTTCGGCTTTGCCAAAAAGCCGCTAAGAGCCATCCGTTTTTGAAACGACCGTAGGAGATACTGCTATACGTCCCCCAATGATGCGCCGCCCGCTGGCGCCGCCGCCGAAGTCCGGCCCCCGGTATAACGAGTTCATCACCGTGCCCAAGGTGCGCGTGATCGACGACGAAGGCGAAAATCTGGGCGTGATGTTTACGCAGGAAGCGATCGAGCAGGCGGCCGATGTGGGCCTCGACCTAGTCGAAGTCTCCCCGAACGCCGATCCGCCAGTCTGCAAGTTTCTGGACATCGGCAAGTTCAAGTACGAAGCCCAGAAAAAGGCGAATATCGCCCGCAAGACCCAGAAGACGCAGGAACTCAAAGAGATCAAGATGCGTCCGAACATCGACGATCATGACTATGATACGAAGATGAAGAAGGTCCATGATTTCATCGGCGACGGCGACAAGGTGAAGATCACCCTGCGCTTCCGCGGCCGCGAACTCAGCCACCAGCAGCTCGGCATGGCCCTGTTGCAGCGCGTGGCCGAAAATGTCGGCGAAATCGCGAAGGTCGAAGCCTATCCGCGCATGGAAGGCCGCCAGATGCTGATGGTGCTGGCACCGAAATAAGCCGTTCGATCATACGAACCGCAAAAAGGGCGGGGTCTGGATGCAGACCCCGCCCTTTTTGGTTTGGTGGGAATGGATGTTGATCACCAAGACCGTCATCCCGGCCTTGAGCCGGGATCCCGCTATTCTTAGGATCAAACACACATGGCGGCAGAAGAAGCGGGCTCCCGGATCAAGTCCGGGATGACGAACGTAGAGCGCGCCCCCCGCCCCTCTATCCGTTGGGCACCAGCAGATATTTCTCGCCCGTACGCCGCGCATTATAGGTCAGCACGGCCTCGCGGGTCAGCGCGTCCTTCAGCGAAATCCGCGCCTTATATGGACTGGCGAAGGTCGTGGTCAGGCTGTCGCGCACCCGTGTCCGCATCCGCTCCCCCACTTCGGCCGGCGCGCTTTGCAGGAAGGGAAAGAGCAGCCAGCCGCCCACATTCCAGCTGAAACCGAAATTGCGATTGAGGATGGTCGGCCCGGTGTCGAGCGCGCCATAGATATAGGCGCTCTTCGCGCTGTTGGAGCCATAGCGGCTATAGGCCTGCCCCTCCGACGCTACCTGCTCCATCGCGTGCAATATCTGCCCCACCAGCGCCCCGCCGCCGATCGCATCGAAGGCCAGCGTCGCGCCCGTAGCCCGCAACGCCACGCGCAAATCCTCGCCGAACGTCTCGCTGCTGCTGTCGACCACATGATCGGCGCCCACGTCCTTCAGGATCGCGACCTGCGCCGGACTGCGCACGATGTTGACCAGCGGCACGCCATCTTCCCGCGCGATTCGGACCAGCATCTGGCCCAGATTGGAGGCGGCGGCGGTGTGGACGATCGCGCCATGCCCATCGCGGCGCATGGTTTCGACAAAGCCCAGCGCGGTCAGCGGATTGACGAAGGCCGACGCCCCCTGCTCGGCGGTGGCCTCATCCGGCAGGGGCATGACCGTTTTGGCGTCGACGACACGATATTGGGCGAACATGCCGCCCGGCACGCAGGCCACGTGCTTGCCCAGCAACGCCTGCGCCTGGGCCGAATCGCCCGCAGCGATCACCGTGCCCGCGCCTTCGTTGCCGACCGGCATCGCCTGCCCGACCCGCGCCGCCATCGCCCGGCGCGCGCCATCGGGCATCTGCGCCACGATACGACCCTCGCCATAATCGGCATCGGCCACATCGGCCGGCCCGAACAGCAGGCCCAGGTCCGACGGATTGATCGGCGCCGCCTCCACCCGGATCAGTATCTCGTGCCCCTGCGGCGGCGGCAGGCTTTCCTCCGCCAGTTCGACGACCAGTCGCCCGTCATCCGTCAGGGTGGATATTATCTTGAGGCCGTGCGTGTCGGTCATGCTGCTGCTCCCGTGATGATGGAAGGCAGGTAGGCACTCGGCGCGCGAGTGCAAGCAGGCCCGACCGGTTTCGATCGGGCTGCGGCGCATATCATGATGTCAGGCAAAAGGACGGCAACGATCATCGCCGCCCGGATATTCAGCGCCGCGCGATCAGAGCGCCTGGCCGTTGCCGGCAGCGCTGGTCGAGGTCGCCGCGATGGCGGTCGACCCGAGCACCGGAGAATCCTTCGGCTGGAGCATGAACATGCCCACTGCGCCAATGGCGAACCCGCCCAGGAAGCGCAGGAACAGGTCGGACTTCAGGAATGCCAACATGGCAGACGCCTTTCTCATATATCTTTCAGGCCTTCTCGACCTGCCGACTAGCTCCATGCGTCTTGCCCCTGACTGAACGGCCACCTGCCCTTGAGCGGGTTTCGACCAATGCCAGCGATAGAACGACGAACGGATGCAGCCTTTTAATCAGTTTCTCTATGCAACGGGCATATAAGCCATGCCGCGTCAATCGCAAGACGGTGCGGCGCGAAAAACACCGTTTCCATTTTATGACATATCGGAAAAAAACCGGCGCTTTCACGCCGGTCCTTCCCGTGTCGCAGATGCGAAGTGGCAGACGCTTATTTCAGCGCGGCGCAGGCTTCCTGAATCCGCGTGCAGGCCTTTTTCAGCACCTCGTCCGAGGTCGCGTAGCTGATGCGGAAGGCCGGCGACAGGCCGAAGGCGGCGCCATGCACGGCCGCGACCTTGGCTTCGTCCAGGAAGTAACCGATCAGCGTTTCGTCACTGTCGATCAGCACGCCCTTGGGCGTGGTCTTGCCGATCACGCCGCTGGCGTCGGGATAGACGTAGAAGGCGCCTTCGGGCGTCGGGCAGTCCAGGCCCGGCGCGTCGTTCAGCATGGCGACGACCATGTCGCGGCGCTTCTTGAACACGCTGTTGCGCTCTTCCAGAAAATCCTGCGGGCCGGTCAGCGCGGCGACGGCGGCGGCCTGGCTGATCGAGCAGGGGTTGCTGGTCGACTGCGATTGCAGCTTGCTCATCGCCTTGATGATCCATTCGGGACCACCGGCAAAACCGATGCGCCAGCCGGTCATGGAAAAGGCCTTGGAACAGCCATTGACCGTCAGCGTGCGGTCATACAGTTCCGGGCACACCTGTGCGATGGTGGCGAAGGGGGTGGAGGCGTACCAGACATGCTCATACATATCGTCGGTCATCACCAGCACATGCGGGTGGCGCAGCAGCACATCGGCCAGCGCTTTCAGCTCATCGGCCGAATAGGCCGCGCCCGACGGGTTGGACGGCGAGTTCAGCATCACCCACTTGGTGCGCGGCGTGATCGCGGCTTCCAGCTGGGCGGCGGTGATCTTGTAACCCTGCGACGCGGGGCCTTCGATGAAGACCGGCTTGCCGCCCGCGAAATTCACGATGTCGGGATAGCTGACCCAGTAAGGCGCCGGGATGATGACTTCATCGCCCGCATCGACGGTCGCGACCAGCGCGTTGAACAAGGTGTGCTTGCCGCCCGAATTGACGCTGATCTGGCTGCGCTTGTAGATCAGGCCATTGTCGCGCTTGAATTTGAAGGCGACGGCATCTTTGACGTCGGCAGTGCCGTCCACGTCGGTATAGCGGGTCAGGTTCTTGCGAATGGCCTCGATCCCCGCTTCCTTCACGAAATCGGGCGTATCGAAATCGGGCTCACCGGCGGACAGGCCAATAACGTCCACACCTTCGGCTTTGAGCGCGTTCACGCGGGCGCTCATGGCGAGCGTGGCGGACGGCTGGATGCGACCGAGGGCAGCGGAAGTCTGGCTCATGGTAATAATCTTTCGAAAGAATCCCCGAGGCCCGCAATAAGGCGGACGCGGAGCGCCTTAGTGCGCAACGGACGATCCGGCAACCGGCCACTGGCCGCTTATTGGCTTTACGGCAGGATAGTGTGGCTATCGCGCCCCAATCAGTGCTGCAATGTCGCCGCGACCATGCCGCGCGAGGCGTTGCCGATGAAGAAGCCGCGCTCCAGATCATGGACGCGCAGGTCGCCCTCGACCGCTTCGCCCATCTCGATCAGGCTGCGGCGCAATATACCCGGCAGCAAGCCGCGCGACAGCGGCGGCGTCACCAGCTTGTCGCCACGCTCCACGAAGATGGAGGAAAAGCAGCCTTCGGTGAGATAGCCGGCCGCGTCGATCAGCACGACCTCATAAGTGCCGCCTCGTTTCAGCGCATCCTTGTAGAGGCTGCGGTCGCTGGTCTTGTGCAGCAGGCGCTGGTCATCGGCCGGCGCATGACGCGGCACGGCGGCGACCCTCATGATCGCGTCGGGCCAAGTCCGATGATCGCGCACCTCGATCGCCAGCGATCCGCCGCGCGACGCCATCAGCCGCACCCGGCTGCGTTCGCGCAGGCGGAAGGTCGCCGCCTGCAATTCGTTGCGCACATCATGGCGATCGAACTGAAAGCCGAGCGCGTCGGCGCTCGCCTTGATCCGTTCAAGATGCAGGTCCAGCAACCTGATGCCTTCGAGTGGATCGAAAGCCATGGTTTCCAACAGGTCGAACCGTCCGTCAGCCAATGCCATTGAAACTTCTCAAGCCCCACAGCGCCAAAAGTCAAGCGCCCCAAAGATCATAGGAGTGAAAGGAACCGCCCCTTGGCCAGACACTCCGCCCATTCCGACGCGCAGTCGGAATCCGCGACGACACCCGAGCCAAGGCCAAGGCGCCCCACCCCTGCGCCTTCTTTGACGCAAAGGGTGCGAATGGCAACATTGAACGCCGCGTCGCCCTCCGGATCGATCCAGCCCATCGTGCCGGTATAGACGCCGCGCGGGTGCGGCTCGACCGCGTCGATAATCTCCATCGCCCGCACCTTGGGCGCGCCGGTGATGGAGCCGCAGGGGAAGAGGATGCGCAGCACATCGACCGGCGACAGGCCGGGCAGGATGCGCGCGCGCACGGTCGACACCAGCTGATGCACGGTCGGATAGGTTTCGACCTTGAACAGGTCGGGAACGGTCACGCTGCCGGCCTGCGACACGCGCGACAGGTCGTTGCGCAGCAGGTCGACGATCATCAGATTTTCGGCGCGCTGCTTGGCATCGCTTTCCAGCCAGCGCATCTGCGCTTCGTCCTCGGCCGGATCGGCGGCGCGGGTCGCGGTGCCCTTCATCGGCCGGGCGGTCAGCTGGCCGCGCACCTGGGTGAAGAAGAGTTCGGGCGAAAAGGACAGGATGGACTGCCCGCCGGTGCGGATGACGCCGCCATAGCCCGCCGCCGCGCGCGGCCGGATCGCGGCATAGAGGGCCATCGGATCGCCGGACAGCGCGACGTCGCAGGGAAAGGTCAGATTGACCTGATAGATGTCGCCGGCGTGGATATAATCCTGCACCTGGGCAAAGGCGGCGGCATAGGCGGCCTCATCGACCAGCGGCTGCAACGAACCGACCGTAGCGCCCGACGGATCGGGCAGCAGGCCGGGCAGGTCGGCCGACGGGATCAGCCTGACCCCTTCGAACAGGCCGAACCAGAGCAGAGGGCCGGCCGCGCCGCCCTGCCCGGCATGGGATCGGGCATGGGCGATCGGCGCCAGCCGATCCTCCAGCGCAAGCCCCGCTTCATAGGCCATATAGCCCGCCACATGCAGCCCCTGCTCGCGCGCCTCGGCCAGTCGGTCCAGCGCAGGCTGAACATCGCCCATGGTCTGCGCGGCGATGACCTCCACCGGATCGCGATAGAGGCGCGCCGCCGCGCCGCGCGGACGGGCATCGTCGAACAGGCAAAATTCTTCATGAGGACCGGGCAGGCGCATGGCGCTTCCTAACAGACTTTACGATCAGCGGAAGGCGCTATGGCGGCGATGGGACGTTGCGCCGGGTCTTCAAAGCCCGTAGCGGACGGGTCATGACCGATCCGACGCCCCGCGAAGACAGTTCCGGCGAACGCCCGGTCGGCCCCGCCATCGCCCACGGCCTGCGCGGTCGTTGCCCGGCCTGCGGCGAAGGACGGATGTTCGCGCGCTTCCTGAAACCCGCATCGGCCTGCCCGCATTGCGGCCTCGCGCTGGACGGGCATCAGGCGGACGATTTCCCCGCCTATATCGTGATCCTTCTCCTGGGTCATATCTTGGTGCCGTTGATGATAGAGGTGAACAGCGCGCTGGCCATACCGCTGGGCTGGCAGGCGCTGATCTGGCCCGGCCTGGCGATCATCCTGGCGCTGGCGATGATCCAGCCGGTCAAGGGCGCGGTCATCGCCGTGCAGTGGAGCCGGCGCATGGCCGGTTTCCGCTGAGAGCGGGCCAGACGAAAGTAGATTCGCGCAACCGCCAAAAACAACAGCCGTTCGTGCTGAGTAGGGGCTGAGCAACGTCGAAGACCCGTATCGAAGCATGTGCGCTATCCTTCGATACGCCGCTTCGGCAAGCTCAGCGGCTACTCAGGACGAACGGAGCATGGGATTGCGCGGCAGTCAGTCCGGCTGGCGCAGGAAGTTCAGTTCCATCGCTTCGCGCAGCGTGTCGTCGATCGACCGGCGGCCTTCGGCGCCATGGGTGACGACCGTGGTGTCGCAGGTGGCGACGCATACGCCCTTCTGAAAACCGGCCGAGCTGATCGTCCAGCTGGTGCGGCCGATATGGCCGATCGCGCAATGCACTTCGAACGGATAGGGGAAATGCGATTCCTCGACGAAGTTCAGGTTCACGTTTGCCACCAGCCAGCGTACGCCCTGTTCCTGCGGATGGCGGCCCATATGATGATGGAAACGGATGCGTGCGGTTTCGAAAATGCCGGAAATCGCCACATTGTTGATGTGGCCCATGGTGTCGAGATCCTGGAACCGCGTGTCGATGCTGGTCACGAAGCGATAGGCTTGCGGGTTCAGACGCCAGGATTCGGGTTTGGCCATGTCCTGCAATTCCTTATTATGATCGTTTCTAGCCTCTTAACCCGGATGGCGGGTGATGCAATCATACCCGCAAAAAGTGACGCTGGTGCGGCCTTTTGGACACATAGGGCGGATATGCGGCAACGAAGCGTTTCCGGCACGCCCAATGGACTCGGGCCGCGCGCCCGCCTAGTTTCGCGATCGATATGATAACCGATCAGGCATCGCGCGTATCGGTCCATCGGATCGGCCGTGGCGACGCGCCAAGGGAAACGACCATGCAACGCTACAGCCGCGCCGCCATCTTCCTGCATTGGGCCATCGCCGCCCTGCTCGCTTTCCAGATCGCCGTCGGCTGGGCGCTGGAGGATCTGGGGTCGCACGGCTTCTTCCTCTATCAGTGGCACAAGTCCGTCGGCATGCTGATCCTGGCGCTGACGATCGCCCGCATCGCGGTGCGTTACTGGAAGCCGCGCCCGGCGAAGCTGGAGGGCGGCTGGCAGGGCGCACTCGCCTCGGCCGTGCATGTGGGCCTTTACGCCTTCATGCTCGGCGCGCCGCTGACCGGCTGGGCCTTGGTATCGACCGCGAAGGTCACGGTGCCGACTTTGCTCTTCGGCATCCTCCCCCTGCCCCATCTGCCGCTGCCGGCGGCGAGCCATGCGCTGGCCGAAAACGGCCATGGCCTGCTCGCCTGGCTCGGCATCGCGCTGTTCCTGCTGCATGTAGCGGGTGCGCTGCGTCATCATGTGATGATGGGCGATGGCCTGATCTGGCGGATGATACCGGGCCGATCGCCGATCCTGCTGGTCGGCCTGCCCGCGCTGATCGCCGTCGGCTTCCTTGCCGGCCGCGCGATCCTGCCTGCGCCACAATCCGCCACCCCCGCGCCTGTCGCAGTAGAAGAGGCCGACAACGCCGTCGAACCGGAGGCCAATGTGGCGGAAGCCACCAACGTCGCCGCGCCTGCCGACAATGCCGCCGCCAACGCCGGCGAGGCCGTTGCGGAAGAACCCGCCGGCCCGCCCCCCGCCTGGACCGTGCAGCCCGGCGGCCGCATCGGTTTTTCGGTCAGCAATGATGGCGACACGATCAGCGGCAGCTTCGCCAAATGGACCGCCGCCATCGTCATGGACCCCGACCATCCCGACAGCGCCGATATCAAGGTGACGATCGACATGGCCTCGGCCAGCGTGGGCGACGCCTATAAGGACGGCATGCTGCCGGGCGACGAATTTTTCGGCACCGCCGCCCATCCCACCGCAACCTTCGTCGCCAAGGGCGCGGAAGCCACCGGCCCCGACAGCTACCGCGCCCGCGGCACGCTGACGCTCAAGGGCGTGTCGAAGCCGCAGAGCATCCGCTTCACCCTGTCGGGCAAGGACGCCACCCGCAAGATAACGGGCAGCGCCACCATCGCCCGCGCGCCCTTTGGCCTGGGCAATGGCGACAGCAGCAATGGCCTGGCCCCGCAAGTGGCAGTGACATTCGCCTTCACGGCGAAGCGGAAGGACTAAAACATCGTTCGCGCTGTATGGGGTGTGATATAGTCTTGGCGCATGCGCCTCTTGCTCCTCCCCGTCGTCCTCGCGGCCACATCCCCCGCCCCGGTCGGGAGCCAAGCGTTCATGTTCGAAACCGGCACCACGCTGCTCGGCAAATGCCGCAACAAGGCGCCCGAATATGCGCTCGCCTGCACCGCCTATATCGTCGGTGTGGTGGATGGCATCCGCAAGGACATGTTCATCGGCCGCGCGCGCCCGGTCTGCTGGCCCGACCGGATGAGCGCGGACGATGCGCGCAAGACCGTCATCGCCTATCTCGAACGCTGGCCCGACCAGCGCAAGGCGCCGGCCTCGGTCCTCGTCAGCGTGGCCTTGAACGAGCGCTGGCCCTGCACGAAATAGAGTGAGCCGATCAGGGTGATCGCGACAATTCATTGCGCGCATCCATGGCCTAACTGGTACATTCTTGCCTTGCCTCCCGCTAAAGCGTAGGGGCGGCCCCTATTTTATCTAGTGCGAAGGAGACTCGACGTGGCGGCGAAGTGGACGCCGGAAAGCTGGCGGGAGCATAAGGGCATTCAGATGCCCTTTTACAGGGACGCAGAGGCGCTTGCCTCGGTAGAGGCCCAGCTTGGCCAGTTTCCGCCCCTCGTCTTTGCGGGCGAGGCACGGAATCTGAAGACGGACCTGGCAAAGGTCGTGACCGGCGACGCCTTCCTGTTGCAGGGCGGCGATTGCGCGGAAAGCTTTGCCGAATTCCATCCGAACAATATCCGCGACACGTTCCGCGTGCTGCTGCAGATGGCGGTGGTCCTGACCTTCGCGTCGAAGCTGCCGGTGGTGAAGGTCGGCCGCATGGCGGGCCAGTTCGCCAAGCCCCGCTCGGCCGATACCGAGACGATCGGCGGCGTGGAACTGCCCAGCTATCGCGGCGACAATGTCAACGACATCGCCTTCACGCCCGAAGCCCGCGAGCCGAACCCGCAGCGCATGGTGCAGGCGTACAACCAGTCGGCGGCAACGCTGAACCTGGTGCGCGCTTTCTCGACCGGCGGCTATGCGTCGCTGGATCGCGTCCATGGCTGGATGCTCGATTTCATGGGCCGCTCGCCCTGGGCCACGAAGTTCGAGGCGATGGCCGACCAGATCGGCCAGGCGCTCGACTTCATGCGCGCCTGCGGCCTGTCCGCGGACACGGTGCCCCAGCTTGGCGGCACCAGCTTCTACACCAGCCATGAAGCGTTGCTGCTGCCGTTCGAACAGGCGCTGACCCGTCAGGATTCGCTGACCGGCGACTGGTATGACACGTCGGCGCATATGCTGTGGATCGGCGACCGCACTCGCTTCGAAGGGTCGGCCCATGTCGAATATCTGCGCGGCATCGGCAACCCGATCGGCCTGAAATGCGGCCCCAGCCTGGAGCCGGACGCGTTGCTGCGCCTGCTCGATGTTTTGAACCCGAAACGAGAAGCCGGGCGCATCACGCTCATCACCCGCTATGGGCATGACAAGATCGAGGCGGGCCTGCCCAAGCTGGTGCGCGCGGTGTTGCGCGAAGGGCATCCGGTCATCTGGTCGTGCGACCCGATGCACGGCAACGTCATCAAGGCGGCCAATGGCTACAAGACGCGCCCGTTCGAGCGCATCCTGACCGAAGTGCGCGGCTTCTTCGCCGTGCATCGGGCCGAAGGCAGCATCGCCGGCGGCATCCATGCCGAAATGACCGGGCAGAATGTGACCGAATGCACCGGCGGCGCCATCGCCATCACCGACGAAGGTCTGGCCGATCGCTACCACACCCATTGCGACCCGCGTCTGAACGCGGCGCAGAGCCTGGAGCTGGCTTTCCTGCTGGCCGAAATGCTCAACGAAGAACTGAAGGAACGCCGCGCCGCGGCCTGACGCAAAAAGGGGCGGGATCGCATGATCCCGCCCTTTTTTTACCCTGCGTCCTTCATGAGTTTTGACGCCATGAAGCCGCCGAAAAAAACCCTTCCCCGGCGCAGGCCGGGGTCCAGTTCAGCGCGTGGACCTGGCCCCCGGCCTGCGCCGGGGAACGCTTAGGGTTACTACGCCCCGTCAGCCTTCCGCTGCCACCACCACGATATTCAGCGCAGCGCCGCCCTGCGCGATCGCGATCAGCCGATCGACATTGGGGTGCGCCCCCGGACGATTGCGGGCATCGGCCACATGCTCGGCGAACAACGCCAGCCCATGCTCTGCCGCCGCCGCGTCCAGCGCCCCGAACGCCTGCCCCAGATAATGATAGAGCGCCAGCGAACCCTGCTTGCCCGGCTGGTTCTCGATCGTGGCGACGATCGCGCCGTCCGCGTCGGTCAGGTCGACCCGCGCCAGCCCGTCGATCGACGGCAATTGCGCCAGATTATCCTTGAAAATTGCGCCCGGTTCGATGGTTGCCAGCATATGTCATGTTCCCGCATTGATAGATCGCGGCGCCTCTCGCATCTTATGGCGCCTGCTGCAATCGGCTGCCCTTGGGCGGAGGCAGGGATGGGTGATTAGGGGACTGGCAGCTTATCTTAGCCCTCTCCCGTTTTCACGGGAGAGGGTTGGGTGAGGGTCTTTCTTCTTGCTGGCAGGAAATGCTTGTCCAGAAAGAAGAAAGACCCTCACCGACATCGACTAGGCAGCAAGCTGCCAAGTCTCCGTTGCCTCTCCCGCAAAGGCGGGAGAGGGTAACAGGAGCGCCCACAAATCCAACACCCTTCCAATGTAGGATTTTATCTGATCCACCCTGATAAATGGATCACCGCCCCTATCAGCGCCCGCCCCCACCATCGCCGTCGCGCGCACGGCGCGCCTCTGTCGCATCAGCGCCGCGTGCGTGGCGCGTGGCTGTCCCCCGACTGTCGCGCAGGTGTCGCGCAACCGTCGCGTCACAGCGGCAAAAATGGCGCCCACCCGTGATCCACCTGTCGCATCAATGTCGCGCAGGGGACGCTTCGCGAGAGCCTCGCGAGCGCTTCGAACCGAAAAAAGCCGACAACGGTGTGAACTTCGCCCCTGTCGCGTCGCAGGCGCGTCGCGACCTACGCCCTGCCGGCCCGCTGCTTGGCCTTGCGCGCGAAGATGTTCAGCACCTCGACCAATGTGGAGAAAGCCATGGCCGCGTAGATATAGCCTTTGGGCACATGCACGCCGAAACCGTCGGCGATCAGCACCGCGCCGATCATCAGCAGGAAGCCCAGCGCCAGCATCACCACGGTCGGGTTGCGGGCGATGAAATTGGCCAGCGGATCGGCCGCGATCAGCATCACCGTCACCGCCACGATCACGGCGATATACATGACCGCCAGATTGTCCGTCATGCCCACCGCCGTCAGGATGGAATCGAGCGAGAAGATCATGTCCAGCACGATGATCTGCGCGATCGCCGCGCCGAAGGTCATGGTCGCCACGCCCTTCTTGTCCAGCACGCCGTCGGCCGGCGCCGGGTCGACGCTATGATGGATTTCCTTGGTCGCCTTCCAGATCAGGAACAGCCCGCCCGCGATCAGGATCAGGTCGCGCCAGGAAAAATCGGTTTCGAACGTCGGCGCGCCATGCTGGTCCAGCGGGCCGGAGAAACCCAGGTTGAAGACCGGCTGCGTCAGGCCGACGATCCATGCGATCATCGACAGCAGGATCAGCCGCATGATCAGCGCCAGGCCGATGCCGATCTTGCGCGCTTTGGGCCGCTGCGCCTCGGGCAATTTGTTCGTCAGGATGGAAATGAACACCAGATTGTCGATGCCCAGCACGACCTCCATCACCACCAGCGCGATCAGCGCGGCCAGGGCTGTGGGGTCGGTAAAGGCGGTGATCAGACTGTCCATGACGCTCCTCTTGGCCAACGCCCATATTGGGCCATTTGGCACGGTATCGCAACGATGGGACGGCCCGCCTGTTCCAACAGACATTGTTTGTCACATGACAGCGCTAACAAGCCACGGATGACATTGCCTGCCGCTGGACTAGGCCGCGCCGCTGCCCTAGCGAGACTGGCATTATTCTTTTCCGTCCGGCTTCACGGTCGCGACATTCCGTCCATCTGACGAAAGGCGTTTCATGGCTCGTACCACCCTGACCCGTTTCCTGATCGAGCAGCAACGCACGGCCAATGCCCTGCCCGGCGAGCTGCGCCTGCTGATCGAAACCGTCGCCCGCGCGTGCAAGACGATCAGCCATTCGGTGGGCAAGGGCGCACTGGGCGAAGTGCTGGGCAGCCTGGACAGCGAAAATGTGCAGGGCGAAGTGCAGAAGAAGCTGGACGTGATCGCCAACGAACTGCTGCTCGACGCCAATGAATGGGGCGGCCATCTGGCGGCGATGGCGTCGGAAGAGATGGAGACGATCTATCCCATCCCCAACCGCTATCCCAAGGGCGAATATCTGATGCTGTTCGATCCGATCGACGGGTCCAGCAATATCGACGTCGACCTGTCCGTGGGCACCATCTTTTCGGTGTTGAAGGCGCCCGACGGCTGCGCCGGCCGCGATGTGACCGAAGAGGATTTCCTGCAGGACGGTCGCCAGCAGGTCGCCGCCGGCTACGCCATCTACGGCCCGCAGACCATCCTGGTGCTGAGCGTCGGCACGGGCGTGTTCGAATTCACGCTGGACCGCGAAGTCGGCAGCTGGGTGCTGACCGATCCGGACATGAAGATGCCGCAGGGCAAATGCGAATTTGCGATCAACATGTCGAACCGTCGCCAATGGTCGCCGGCCATCGCCCGCTATGTCGAGGAACGCGTGTCCGGCACCGCCGGCCCATGCGGCAAGGATTACAACATGCGCTGGACCGCCTCCATGGTGGCGGACGTGCATCGCATCCTGAAGCGCGGCGGCATCTTCATGTATCCCTACGACCACCGCACGCCGGGCAAGGCCAAGCTGCGCCTGATGTATGAAGCCAATCCGATGAGCTACCTGATCGAACAGGCCGGCGGCGCGGCGACGGACGGCTTCATCCCGATCATGGACGTGCCTGCCAAGGGCCTGCACCAGCGGGTCGGCGTGGTGCTGGGCGACAGCGCGGAAGTGGCGGCGGTCGTCGCCTATGGCGCGGAAATGGCCGCGGCCTGATCTGGAGCGCCTGATCTGAAACGGAGGTGGCGAGAGGCATCGTCCCCTCCGTTCGTTTCAAGCGAAGGCGACACATGCTGGCCGAGAAATGCAGGCATAGCGTCGGAAAAGAAAAAAGGGGGGAGAGCATATCGCTCGATCCCCCCTGCTTCGGCTCGCCGTGCCGGTCTTAACCGGCGGCTCCTCTCCAGAAACTTGTTTTATGGCGCGCCAAACAGCGATGCCGCTCTAGCCCAGCGCGATGACAAAAAAAAGGCCGATCGCAAGACCGGCCCGAAAGTTTTTAGGAGAGGATGCCTGAAAGGCACAGTCTTTTTGCCTCGGCGACCGATTCCGCGCAAATGCGAAGGGCGGAACCATGGTTGCACGAAACGCAATCCATTGCCGTCCGGGGTGTCAGCCTGCATTCATTCCCGAGTCGCGACGCTAAGCAAATATCAGGGCTTGGCCGCTAAGCCGCTCCGATGCACGGCCCCGCCCCCCATATGACCAGCGCGATTCGCTATCGCCGCGACATTGACGGCCTGCGCGCGCTCGCCATCCTGCCGGTGCTGCTGTTCCACGCCCATGTGCCGGGTTTTTCGGGCGGCTATGTCGGGGTCGATATCTTCTTCGTCATTTCGGGCTATCTGATCACCGGCATCATCGCCCGCGAAGTGGATGAAGGGCGCTTCTCGCTCGTCCGTTTCTACGAACGCCGCTTCCGCCGGATCATGCCGGCCCTGTCGCTGATGATCCTGGCGGTGCTGGCGGCGGCGGCTTTTCTCTATCTGCCCGGCGATCTGGAAGGCGTACCGAAATCGGCGCTGGCCGCGACCCTGTTCGCATCCAACCTCTGGTTCTTCACCGACACCGGTTATTTTTCCGGCGGCGCGGATGTGAAACCCCTGCTCCACACCTGGTCGCTGGCGGTGGAGGAGCAATATTATATCGGCTTCCCGATCCTGCTGATGCTGCTCGCCCGCTTCGCGCCGCGCTGGCGCACGATGGTGGTGGCGGGGATCGCGGCGCTGTCACTGGCGATCGCCATCGCGATGCAGCGCGACACTAGCGGCTTCACTTTCTATCTGCTGCCGACCCGCGCGTGGGAATTGTTCGCCGGCGCGCTGTTGGCGCTGGGCGCCCTGCCGCCCCTGCGATCGCGCTGGTTGCGTGAACTGGTGGCGTGGATCGGCCTTGCTGCTGTCGCACTCGCTGTCATATTTTACGATCGCAACACCGTCTTTCCGGGCGTTACCGCCCTAGCGCCAGTGCTGGGCGCGGCGGCCCTGATCCATGCAGCGCCAGGTACCGCCATTGGGCGGCTGCTTGGCTGGGGGCCGATGGTGGGCGTGGGCCTTATCTCCTACTCGCTTTATCTGTGGCACTGGCCGCTGATCGTCTTCACCGAATATGCGACCGACCTGCCGTTGTCAGGCGGCACGCGAGTCATCGTGATCGGCGCGGCGCTGCTGGCGGGGACAGCGTCCTGGCGCTTCGTCGAGCGTCCCTTCCGCGACGCGCAGCGGATGCCGGCCCGCGCCATCTTCCGCTTCACTGGCGGCGCCATGGCGCTGCTCTGTCTGTTGTCGCTCGGCCTGGTGGCGATGGGCGGCTGGCCCTCCCGCTTCGCGCCGCAGGTGTTGGCGCAGATGGCGGGGCAGACGGATTTCGCCCCCTCACGCAAGCAGTGTCACGACAGCTATATGCGCGGCGCCCGGCCCTGCACCTTGGGCGCGAACGTGCCGCCCGATGCGATGCTGTGGGGCGACAGCCATGGCGTCGAACTCGCCTATGCCCTCTCGCTGGCAGCGCGCGCACAAGGGCGGTCGTTGATCGAGCGCACGACGTCGAGTTGCCCGCCCGTGCTGGGCTATGATGCGAAGGATCCGCGCTGCGCCGCCGCCAACCGCGCCGCCTTCGACGCGATCCGTGCCGATCGGGGCCTCAAGCGCATCTACCTCGCCGCCTTCTGGGCCAATGGCGATTTCGACGATCCAGGCTTCGTCGCCAAGCTGGACCGCACCATCGCCGCGATCCGTGCGGAAGGGCGAGAGGTCGTGCTGATCGGCCCGGTGCCACCTCAGCCCTTCGACGTACCGCGCCACCTCGCCCATCTGGCGCGGGCCGGGCATCTGGCGGAGGCGCATGGCGTCGATCGAACCTGGGTAGAGGCGCGGACCGTGCATCTGCGCGCCCTGTTCGCGCGATGGCAGGCGAAGGGCGTGCGGCTGATCGACCCGATCGCCGCGCTATGCGCCACCGGACGCTGCGCCATCGAACAAGCCGGACGGCCGCTCTATTTCGATTCGCACCATTTGAGCGTTGCGGGCGCGCAACTGGTCACGGACGCGCGATAAATCTATTCGGCGGCGAGCGCATAGTCGGAGCGCGGTAGCTCCGCCGCCAGCGCCTCGACCATGCGCGTGACCACCGCCTGCATCCGCGCGATGCCCGGCCCCGGCCGGTCCAGCGTCACGTCCAGATAGAGCGCCCGGTCGATCTCCACCTGCAACGCGTGGATGCCCTGTTCCGGCCGCCCATGGCGATCCACCATATGGTCGCCGGCATAGGGATGATTTTGCGCGACGATCAAACCATGGCCGGTCGCCACATCGGCCGCCAGCGTCATCAGCCGGGTCGATGCGCTGCGCCCGAACCGGTCGCCCAGCACCATGTTCGGGGCCGGCTGACCGGCGGCCGGCGGCGCCAGAGGCGGCATGGAATGAACGTCGATCAGGATGGCATGGCCATGCGCCTGCCGCGCCGCGGCCAGCATGTCGGCCAGCATCGCATGATAGGGCCGGTGCAGCGTCTCGATCCGCCGGCGCGCCTCTGCCCAGCGCATCGGGCCGCGCCACAATTCATGCGCGCCGGGCAGGCGGCGCGGAAACAGGCCAAGGCCACCGCGCAGCTTGGCACTGCTCTGCAACGTCGCATCGCGCGGCAGGTCCGCGATCATGCCGGGGTCGATTTCCCGCTCATGCCGGTTGAGGTCGATCAGGGCGCGTGGCGCGCGGGCGATGACGACGGAAAAGCCGCGCGCGATCAGCGGATGGGCGAGCAGGTCGACCCAGCGATCCTCCAGCCGGCGCAGGATTTCCGGCTGAACACGAGCGGCGGAGAGCAGATCCGCATCATAGGCGCGTCCGGCATGGGGCACGGACAGGATGATCGGCCGGTCGGGAAGGGCCGGGCCATAAAGGTCGAACGCTGTCTCGCTAAACGTCGGGAAACACGGCGCAGGCTGATCCAATGCGGCTCCTTTCACCGGCGCGCCAAAAAAGGTTACCCGGCTGGCAAATATTTAAACCTTGTCGCATATATGCGGACTTCGCGCCACCCTGTCGGATCGGCGCCAAGGGCCGAGGGACGGCCGAGTGGGAATGTTGGGGGCAATGGTTCGCATTTTATTGGCGGAAGATGACGAGAGCATGCGGGTCTATCTGGCCCGCGCGCTGGAACGGTCGGGTTATGAGGTCGTGTCGGTCGGGACTGGACGAGAAGCCGTGCCGCATATCGAATCGGATCGGTTCGATTTGTTGCTGACCGACATCGTAATGCCCGAAATGGACGGCATCGAACTGGCGCAGCATGCCGCGTCGGTCGCGCCGGACATGCGCATCATGTTCATCACCGGTTTTGCCGCCGTGACGTTGAAGGCCGGGAAGGCCGTGCCGCAGGCGAAAGTGCTGTCCAAGCCCTTCCACCTGCGCGATCTGGTGCTGGAGGTCGAACGGATGTTCGGCAGCGAGAGCGTGCCGGCGTCTACCGACAATCCTTGATCGCCATATGAACGGTGCCCGACTTAATCGGGCACCACTTCCTGCATATCGGGCGTGGGATCGAGCGGACGGCCGGCCATCGCAGCGTTGAACCGTTCGCGGTCCAGCCCCTTTTCCCACACCGACACCACCACCGTCGCCACGGCATTGCCGACGAAGTTGGTGAGCGCACGCACTTCACTCATAAAGCGATCGACGCCCAGGATCAGCGTCATCCCCGCGACCGGCACCGACGGCACGATCGACAGCGTCGCCGCCAGGGTGATGAAGCCCGCGCCGGTGACGCCCGCCGCGCCCTTTGACGAGATCATCGCCACCAGCAACAGCAAGATTTGCTGCTCCAGGCTGAGATGGACATTGCACGCCTGCGCGATGAACAGCGCCGCCAGCGTCATGTAGATATTGGTGCCGTCCAGGTTGAAGCTGTAGCCGGTCGGCACGACCAGCCCGACCACCGACTTGCGGCACCCCGCCCGCTCCATCTTCTCGATCAGGCTGGGAAGCGCCGCTTCCGATGAGGATGTACCCAGCACCAGCAGCAATTCCGCCTTCAGATAGCGGATCAGGTGCAGGATGTTGAAACCCACCGCCCAGGCGACAGTGCCCAACACGACCAGCACGAACAAGAGCGACGTCAGGTAGAAGGTCGCGACCAGCCCGGCGAGATTGGCGAGCGTGCCGACACCATATTCCGCGATAGTGAAGGCCATGGCACCAAAGGCTCCGATCGGCGCCGCCTTCATCAGGATCGATACCAGCTTGAACACGGCATGGCTGGCCGATTCGAGCACCGTCATCAGCGGCTGCGCCTTGTCGCCGATCAGGGTGAGCGCGATGCCGAACAAAATGGCGACGAACAGCACCTGAAGGATGTTGCCGTCCGCCACCGCCGACACCATGGTCGATGGGATGATGCTCATCAGGAAGCCGGTCAGCGTGCGCTCATGCGCCTGATGCGCATAGTCGGCGACCTTGCCGGCATCGAGCGTGGCGGGGTCGATGTTGAGGCCAGCGCCCGGCTGGATGAGATTGGCGACGATCAGACCCACGATCAGCGCCAGCGTGGAGAAGGTCAGAAAATAGGCAAATGCCTTGGCCGCGACGCGCCCGATCGCGCCCAATTCCTTCATGCCGGCAATGCCGGTGACGATGGTCAGGAAGATGACCGGGGCGATGACCATCTTCACCAGCTTGATGAAGGCTTCGCCCAGTGGTTTCAGCTGCTTGCCGGCGTCCGGCCAGACATGGCCGATCAACACACCCAGAGCGATCGCGGCCAGCACCTGAACATAAAGCTGACGGTAGAAAGGCAGCCGTGGCGTCGCCTGAACCGGCGAATTTGGCGATGGCAGCATGATGGTCGGCGTCCCCCTGTTTGCATGGCAGCATATGGGCGACCCCACCCCTGTCCAGAAGAATGTTGAGATTATGCAATTTCCTGCTTGCGCGATTCATCACCCCCCGTTATTGGCCCCCTCCACGGCGGGCGTGTAGCTCAGTGGTAGAGCACTGTGTTGACATCGCAGGGGTCGCAAGTTCAATCCTTGCCACGCCCACCATGACAAAGCCCGTCGCTTCATACGAAGCGGCGGGCTTTCTCTTTTTCCAGACTTGTCAGAACCGGATCGACAGGTGGCTACCTTAGCCCTTGCGCCGCTTGCGGCATGCCTCGCGCTTCGCCGACAGGGCGCGTTCGACCTTCGCCCAGGCGACGATATCGGCCGGGGTAATCGTCTCGTCATCAAAAGAACGGATGGGGAGGGACATCAGAACGGACATGAAGCGGGCCAACTCAGCAGACAGACACAGGCTCGACTATAGGTTGCGCGGATGTCACGGGAGTGTCCTGAACATTACAGACCGGCAATGCGCCGGATCGGAGCGGGAATGACGATAGCGTGCGAGATGATCGGTGGGCAGCGTGTGCTGTTCGTCATGGCAGTGGACGCCGAATATGGCCCGCATCTGCGCGCACGCTTCACGCCATTGCTGACCGGGGTCGGACCGATCGAGGCGGCGCTCGCCACCGGCATGGCGTTGCAGGAATTGCAGCGGCAACAGGCACGGCCCGATCTGGTCGTAAGTCTGGGGTCGGCCGGATCGCGCATTTGCCCGCTGGGCGAGATTTTCCAGATCGCCAGCGTGTCGTGGCGCGACATGGATGCATCACGCCTGGGCTTTACCAAGGGCGTGACGCCATTGAGCGAGCATCCGGTCGATGTGCCGCTGGTAACGCCGCTTGCCCTGCCCTCTGTTCGGCTATCGACCGGTGCCAATGTGGTGGGTGGCGAGGAATATGCCGCGATCGATGCGGATATGGTCGACATGGAGACATTCGCGGTGGCGCGGGCCTGCGAGCGCTTCCATGTGCCGCTCATGGGTCTGCGTGGCGTATCGGATGGGCCGGGCGAACTGGAGCATATCCATGGATGGATGGAATTGCTGGGCCTGATCGACGAGCGGCTGGCGCAGGTCGTGGATCTGCTGCCGGATGCGCTAAGCCGTCAGCAGCCGCCTGTCCTGGCGGCGCTGCGCGACCAGGATAGCATATAGGTCACCAGAAAGCCGTCATGGTCGGACAGTTCGGGACCGCTGGGCCCGCCGTCAAACATGGCCTCGACACGGATCGGGTGGACCGACACCGTATCGCCCGGCCAGAAAAATTGCAGATCCTGCGTATCCATCCACGGTTCGTCGCCGTCCCATGACATGCGCACGTCGCAACCCGATGCCGGATCGGCGCAGACGCGATGGACAAGGTTGAGCGACTGGTAACGGGAGAAATTCTCCCATCGATCTTCGGAATGGCGCATGTTGAAATCGCCGCCGAAGATCAGCGGATAAGCGTCCTCATGGCTGCGGTCGATGAAGGCGGAGGCTTCGAGCGACTGGCGATCATGGGCGGCAAGATTGCGGTGCGCCGGCGCGCGGGATGCGCCACGGCTGTTCATATGCGTGTCGTATATGTCGATCGGCGTCGGCACGCCGGGAATGGCGATGCGTGCCAGCATGATCCCCTTGTTCGCAAGGCAGTCGATCCCGGCGCAGGAGCGACGACCATAAGCATGCATATCGACATGGACGATCGGATAGCGTGAGGCGATGGCAAGGCCGCTGCCGGTGAAATGCAGGCCCAGCTCGCCGCGCTTGATGTGCGATCGGCCGGGGAGCGATTCCTTCGTCACGCCTTCCGCACGGGTGGTACGGCGCGGGCCGGTGACGATGGCGGGATAGCCGGTGGCGGCGATCGCCCGCTTGGCCGCGCCGCTGAACATTTCCTGGAACAGGACGATATCGGGCGCCCGCCCCTCCGTACGCAGGGCGGCCAGTCGTTCGCCGATGGCGCGCAAGGACGGCGCGCGGCCGGAGCGGGCGGGCCAACCCAGCCCCTCGATATTATAGGTGAGGACCGTCAGCGTGGTGGTCACCCGCTCCCGGTCCGGCGCGGCGAGGATGGGCGGGGCCGCCTCCGCGCAAGTCATAGCGCTGCGGGGAAGCGGCGTGGCGCAACCGGTCGCCAGCATGGCTAGGCCAAGTGCCGCGGTCCGCAGGCTCCAGATCCATCGCTGTCGCGCCGGCATCGCCCGCCCCTATCCGGCCTATTCGCCCTCGAAGACGATCAGCGCCTGCGATGCGACGCCGTCGGCCTCCAGTGCCGTCTTGCCGCCCAGATCGGGCAGGTCGACCGCGAACAGCGCCATGAGGACGCTCGCGCCCTGCTCGCGCAACAACTGCGCGGCGGCGAGCGCGGTGCCGCCGGTGGCGATCAGATCGTCGACCAGGATGACGCGGGCGCCCTGGGGCACCTGCCCTTCATGCAGTTCCAGCCGGTCGGTGCCATATTCCAGCACATAGTCGATGCCCACCACCTTGCCCGGCAGTTTGCCCTTCTTGCGCACCGGCACGAAGCCCTTGCCCAGCGCATGGGCCAATGCGGCGCCCAGGATGAAGCCCCGCGCCTCGATCCCGACGATCAGATCGACGTCCAGAGGGCGGGCGACATTCACCAGCCGATCGACCAGTTCGGCAAAGCCGGGACCGTCGGCCAGCAGCGTGGTCACGTCGCGGAACATGATACCCGGCTTGGGGAAATCGGGGATGGTGCGGATCAGGGCCGTCAGGCTGTCGATGCTCATGACGCCTCCATAGAGCGTTTTCGAGGCGGATGGAAACGCAGTTCGGCGAAGCCAATCATCCGCCGGTTAAGAAAACGCATCCATACAAATAGAGAATGGGCGCGGTCCCCTCAAGGAACCACGCCCATTCTTCATGAAATATGGCCTTTTGTCTCAGACCGCCAGATTTCAGACCGCGGCCTTTTTCTTGTCCGCCCAGATATTCTGGTAGGACATATAGGCCAGGCCCGTGGCGATCAGCAGGAAGATGATCGTCGCCAGACCCGCGCGATGGCGGTTTTCCAGCTTGGGTTCGGCGGTCCAGGTCAGGAAGGCCGAAACGTCCTGCGCCATCTGGTCCACGCTCGCCTTGGTACCGTCGCCATAGGTCACCTGACCTTCGGCCGACAGCGGGGGCGCCATGGCAAGGTTCAGGTTGGCGAAATAGGGGTTGTAATGTAGCCCCTCCGGCGTTTTGGCGTCCGGGAAATGCTTGAGCAGTTCGGCCGGCTGGTCCTGGAAGCCCGTCAGCAGCGAATAGACATAGGCGCTGCCATGATGGCGGGCCTTGGTCATCAGCGACAGGTCTGGCGGGATCGCATTGTTGTTCGCCGCCGCCGCCGCGACATTGTTCGCGAAGGGCTTGGGGAAGTGATCGGCCGGGACCGGATCGCGGGTCGATGCTTCGCCGGTGGCGGGGTCGACCGACGGGGTCTTGATCGCCCACTGCTTGGCGATCGCCTTCACTTCGGCCTCGTTATAGCCCAGCGCTTCCAGATCGCGGAAAGCCACGAACTTCAGGCTGTGGCAGGCCGAGCAGACTTCCTTGAACACCTGGAAGCCGCGCTGCAGCTGCGCCTTGTCATATTTGCCGAAGGGGCCGTCGAACGAGAAGGCGACATGCTTGGGGGCCAGGTGGAACTCATGCTCCACCGTGGCTGCCGGTGGTTCCGTGACGTAGGAATAACCACCCACGAGGAAGGATATGAACAGCCAACCTGAAAAGAAGAGGCCGACGGCGATTGCACCATAGCGTACCATGTTACCTCTACCCCTTATTCGGCCGGGACCGCGGCGGTTTCACCGTCGGTCTTGCCATATGTCGCCAGCACGGCCTCGGTGATCGAACCGGGCAGCGGCAGCGGCTTTTCAAAGCGCGCGATCAGCGGAAGGATGATCAGGAAATGGGCGAAATAATAAGCCGCCGCGATCTGCGAGATCATCACGAAGGGTTCTGCCGCAGGTGCGCCACCGCAATAGCCCAGCACCGCCACATCGCCGAGCAGGATCCACCAGAATTTCCGGAAGGTCGGGCGATAGCGACCCGAACGCACCGGCGACGTGTCCAGCCAGGGAAGGAAGAAGAGCAGCAGGATCGACGCGAACATCGCCAGCACGCCCAGCAGCTTTGCGGGAATGAAGAAGAAGTCCACGGTGAAGGCGCGCAGGATCGCGTAGAAGGGCCAGAAATACCATTCCGGCACGATATGCGCGGGCGTCGAAAGCGGGTTCGCCTCGATATAATTGTCCGGGTGGCCCAAGAAATTGGGTGCGAAGAACAGCAGGATCGAGAAGGCGATCAGGAAGACGCCAGCGCCGAAGCCGTCCTTGGCCGTGTAATAGGGATGGAAGGGCACGGTATCCTGCGGCCCCTTCACTTCCACGCCGGTCGGGTTGGAAGACCCCGGAATATGCAGCGCCCAGATGTGCAGGATGATGACACCCGCAATCACGAAGGGCAGCAGGAAGTGGAGCGAGAAGAAGCGGTTCAGCGAAGCGTTGCCGGGGGCAAAGCCACCCAGCAGCCAGGTCTGGATCGGTTCGCCCACGACCGGGATCGCGCCGAACAGGCCGGTGATGACCTTCGCGCCCCAATAGCTCATCTGGCCCCAGGGCAGGACATAGCCCATGAAGGCGGTCGCCATCATCAGCAGGAAGATGACGAGGCCGAGCAGCCACACCATTTCACGCGGCGCCTTGTAGCTACCGAAGTACAAGCCGCGGAAGATGTGGAGATAGACCACGATGAAGAAGAAGCTGGCGCCGTTGGCGTGGGCGTAGCGCATCAGCCAGCCTGCGTTCACGTCACGCATCGTCTGTTCGACGGTGCCGAAGGCGACCAGGTCATTGGCGCCATAATGCATCGCCATGATGACGCCGGTGACGATCTGGATGACGAGCGCCAGACCAGCCAGCACGCCGAAGTTCCAGAAATAATTGAGGTTGCGCGGCACGGGATAGCCGGCGCCGACCGCATTGTAGACGAGGCGCGGCAAAGGCAGCTTCTCGTCGACCCACTGCATCACGGGATGCTTGGGGGTATATTGTTCAGCCCATGGAAAGCTCATGATGGTCCCCCTCAACCCACAAGAATGGCGGTGTCGGAAGTGAAGCTATACTTCGGCACTTCCAGGTTCTTGGGGGCAGGCCCCTTACGGATGCGGGCGGCCGTGTCGTAGGACGAGCCGTGGCAGGGGCAGAAATAGCCGCCAAATTCGCCGCGATTCTCACCCTCGCCCGCGCCCAGCGGCACGCAGCCCAGATGGGTGCACACGCCCATCGTCACCAGCCACTGCTTCTTGCCGTCGACGGTCCGCTCCTCCAGCGTCTGCGGGTCGCGCAGCGTGGCGGGGTCCACCTTGTCGGCTTCGGCGATTTCCTTGGCTGTCAGCTGGCGCACGAAGAGCGGCTGGCTGCGGAACGTGGTCTTGATGGCCTGGCCCGGCTGGATCGCCGAGAGATCGACTTCGGTCGACGCGAGCGCCAGCACATCGGCGCTGGGGTTCATCTGGTCGATCAGCGGCAGGACGACGGCGACACCGCCGACCCCGGCGAAGCTGACCGCAGCGATGTTGATGAAATCCCGGCGGCGTACGCCATCTTCGCCGGATGGACCCGTACCGTCTGTTTGTTCAACGCTCGCCATGCACCTCTACCCTTGCAAGACTTCCCTGTCACACCGGAATGCCGTTACCGGCGCTGATTATCAAGGGCGTTGGGCACTCGACCAAGGGTCGACCCGCCTCCCCCCGGCGTGGTTCGATGGGCGTGATAACCGCACTGCGCCCGCTTTGCCAGTCGCAATATCACCTAGTCTATTGCAAATGCTCTTGATCGACTATGGCGCAACCCATGCGTATCGCCCTTTACCAACCGGAGATCGCCGGCAATGTCGGCGCCATATTGCGCCTGGCGGCCTGTTTTCAGGTGCCGGTCGACATCATCATGCCCACCGGATTCGCCTTTTCCGACGCCCGCCTGAAACGTGCGGCGATGGACTATGGGGAATCGGCCGACGTCACCCGCCATGCCAATTTCGCCGCCTTCGATGCGGATCGGCGCGCGCAGGGTCGCCGCCTGTTACTGATGAGCGCCCATGCCTCGCAGAAATTGCCGGAGGTACAGTTCCAGCCCGACGACGTGCTGCTGATGGGATCGGAAAGCGCCGGCGTGCCGACCGACGTGCGCGATCTGGCCGATATCCGCATCCGCATCCCGATGGCGCCCGGCTTTCGATCCTTGAACATCGCCGTTTCCACGGGCATCGCCGTCGCCGAAGCCCTTCGCCAGACCGGAAAGTTTCCCGAATGACCGCCAGCAATCCCGTGCCCACCGTGCCTTTCCCGCTCGATGCGCGGCAGCAGGCGGCGCGCAACTGGTTCGAATCGCTGCGGGACCGGATCTGCGCCGAGTTCGAAGCGATCGAGCGGGAAGCGGGCAGCGATGCGTGTTTCGACTTCACGGCCTGGGATCGTGAAGCCGAAGGACAGGCCCCCGGCGAGGGTGGCGGCGGCGTGCGCGGCGTGATGAAGGGCAAGGTGTTCGAAAAGGTCGGCGTCAACGTCTCGACCGTGGGCGGCGAATTTGCTCCCGGTTTTGCCCAGACCATCCATGGCGCAGGCGACAATCCCGCCTTCTTCGCCACCGGCATCAGCCTGGTCGCGCACATGGCCAATCCGCATGTGCCCGCCGTCCATATGAACACCCGCTATCTGGTGACGACCAAGAGCTGGTTCGGCGGCGGCGCGGATCTCAACCCGCCTTTGCCGCGCGAAGACGATACGGCGCATTTCCATGATGTGCTCAAAGCCGCCTGCGACGCCCATGATCCGGACCATTATCCGCGTTTCAAGGCATGGGCGGACGACTATTTCTTCATCCCCCACCGCAATGTGCATCGCGGCGTCGGCGGCATCTTCTACGATCATCTGGAATGTGCCGACGATGCCGCGTTCGACGCGAATTTCGCCTTCACCCGCGCTGTCGGCGACGCTTTCCTGAACGCCTTCCCGCCGATCGTGCGGCGACGCATGGATGAGGCGTGGAGCGAGGCGGATTATCGCACCATGCTGGAATGGCGCGGGCGCTATGCAGAATTCAACCTGGTGCATGATCGCGGCACGCTGTTCGGCCTCAAGACCGGCGGCAATATCGACGCGATCCTGATGAGCCTGCCGCCGATGGCGAGCTGGAGCTGATGCCCTTCATTCCGGTCGAGCCGGGCATGGTGGCGACGGTCGTCACGCATCTGGAGATGCTGGAACGCCCCCGCCCCGCCCCCATCCCGCCCGCGCCGCTGCGGCTGGTGCCGTGGAAACAGCCGGACCTGGGCGCCTATCGCACATTGTTCCGCCGGGTGGGCACGCCATGGCTGTGGTTTTCGCGGCTGGTGATGGCCGATTCGGATCTGGCGGCGATCCTGCATGACCCGGCGGTGGAGATTTATGCCGTCACCGATCCGCGGGGCACCGAGGTCGGCCTGCTGGAACTGGATTTCCGGTCGCTGCCCAATTGCGAGCTGAGTTTCTTCGGGCTGGTGCCGGAACTCAATGGCAAAGGGCTGGGTCGCTGGCTGATGGCACAGGCCAAATCGCTTGCCTGGCGCAAGGGCGTGGAGCGTTTCTGGGTCCATACCTGTACGCTCGACAGCCCGGCCGCGCTGGCTTTCTACGTCAGGTCGGGTTTCACGCCCTATGGACGCGAAATCGAAATCTTCGCCGATCCGCGACTGGCCGGCATACTCCCGCGCGAGGCGGCGCCGCATGTGCCGCTGCTGGACGTGCGATAGGCGTTCAGCTGAAAATGTCCGTCACATCCTGCGGCTGGGCCTGCCGATAGAGTCGCGCCAGCATCACCAGCATATAGACTTGGGCGATGCTGGACACCGCAGCGCCGGCCAGGCCACCGGCCAGACGCGCAGCATCTGCCCCGCCGGCGAGGCCCGCCAGCGAGCCGATGATCGCCTGCGCTGCCGATCCGGCGATGGTGGACAACAGCATGACGATGATCAGGAAGCCGAACAGGCGCCAGAAATAGCCCCGCGTCAGCGCCCATGCCTGCCGCAGCGAATCCATCACGCCCAGTCGCGTGTCGATCACCACCGGATTGAGCAGCACGAGCCGGATGCTGGCGAAGAAGACGATGCCCGCCAGACCGAAACCAAGCAGCAGGCCGGCCGCAGCGGCCAGTTGCTTCGACGCCAGTGAAGCGACCACGCCCACCAGCGCGGCGGCAATGAAGATGACGGCAACGGCGACGACCACGACCAGCGCCGTGCCGATCAGCACCGGCAGGCGCGCGAAGCTCAGGCGCAACGCCTCCCCCACGCTGATGCCGGGGCGCAACGCCAGCGCGAACAGGGTGAGCGAGCCGAACCAGATGAGGATGATGGTCAGCAGCATCGCCAACCCGAAGCCGGGCGGCATCGCCGGAATCGCGTCCGGCTTGGGCTGGGCGAACCAGGCCTGCAATTCGGGCGGCATCATTTCCTGCAGGATGAGGCCGGGCAGCGCGACGAACAGCAACGCCACCGGAAAGAGCAGGGTCGCTTCGCGCGCGACGAAGGCCACGGCCTCCTCCCACGCCTTGCCGATCGACATTGTCGCCATATCTATGCTGCCTGCCCTATCATGCTGGAAATGCGGCGCGAGACTTGATCGCTCGGCCCGCCCAAGTCAAGGAAGTGCCCATGTCCGATGTTCCTTCCGATACACCTACCCTGCCGTTTCCCGAATCCGTCGAATGGCGGGCCGATCCGGGGCTGGTCGATTATCCCACCGCGCTGACCGAGATGGAGGCGCGGACCACCGCCATATATGAAGGGGCGGCGCAGGAACGGGTGTGGCTGCTGGAACATCCGCCGCTCTATACCGCCGGGACCAGCGCCGATCCGGCCGAACTGCTCGACCCGCGCTTTCCGGTGCATGATGCCGGGCGTGGCGGGCGATATACCTATCATGGGCCGGGGCAGCGGATCGGCTATCTGAACATCGACCTGCGCGAACGGGGGAAGGATGTCCGCAACTTCGTGCACCATCTGGAAGGGTGGATGATCGCGGCCCTGGCCGACCTGGGCATCGCGGCACGTCGCGCGGAGGGGCGGATCGGCATCTGGACCGACGACCCGCAGGGGCGAGAGGCCAAGATCGGCGCATTAGGCATCCGCGTGCGGCGCTGGGTGACGCTCCACGGCTTTGCGATCAACGTCGATCCCGACCTGTCCCATTTCGGGGGCATCGTGCCGTGCGGCATCAGCGAATTTCCGGTGACCAGCATCGCGGCGCTCAATGGCAACGCGTCGATGGCGGCCCTCGATGTCGCGCTCAAGGCGCATTTTCCCGCCTTTCTGGGCAACCTCAAACGCTGCGGCGCGGGGGTTGAGGAATGTGACACAGGCCGTTAGGTTTGTGGCTTTCGCCGGGCGGGGGAATTGCCGGGCACCCATCATATAAGGAGATCCGGATGCGTTTTGGCGCGAAGACAGTCTTTACCCTGACCCTGATCGCGGCAACCCTGCCGCTGGCCGCCTGTGGCGGCAAGGAAGAGGGCGGCAACAAGGTGCAGATGAAGGATATGGAAGTCGTGGACGGCACCGCCACCGACGCCATGACCGATCTGGACGGCGTGCAGAGCGAAGGCACCGCCGTGGCGCTGCCCGACAACAACAGCGCGGGCAACAGCAGCGCCCCCGCCAAGCCCGCCCCGGAAAAGGCCCCGGCCGAAGAAGCGGAAGTCCTGTCGGATCAGTAGGGCTGGCGCGATCGTTCAGTATTGGTACAAGAGGCCCGATAGAATGAGGGCGCCGGTGTTGGCGTCCTTCCAGAGAGGCAAGAATTCATGATTTCGCGTTTCCCGTTGCGCCGCGCGCTCGCCGGTCTGACCCTGGCGATCGCGCCGATGATGGCGCAGCCGGCTTCGGCTCAATTCTTCTGGTCCCCGCCCGACATGAGCGCCCCGCCGCTGACCGATGCCGCCGCTGCCACCGCACTTGGCCTGCCCGGCGCCACGCCGACGGAGATCAAGGCTGGCCTGGCCTGGAATCTGCGCGCTGCGCTGAACGTCGCCGCGCTGCAATGCCAGTTCGAACCGACCCTGCTGTCGACCAGCAATTACAATGCCATGATCGCGCATCACGACGCGGAGCTGGACACGGCGCAGGCCGCTCTGCTGGGCTATTTCCAGCGCACCGTGGGCAAGGGCAAGCCGGGCCAGTCGGCGTCGGACATGTATAATACCCGCATCTATTCCGGCTATTCCACCGTGCAGGCGCAGAAGGGCTTTTGCCAGGCGACGGCGGAAGTGGGCCGGCAGGCCATCTTCGCCGATCGCGGCGCGCTCAACGAAGTCGGCCGCACGGGCCTGGCCTCCATCAAGAAGTCGCTCGTCGCGGCCGGCGAGCAATTTTATGGCACGCCGGGCTATGACTATGCCGTCGCCCTGCCGTCCTTCGATCCCAAATGCTGGAAGAAGGGCGTGCTGTTGCCGGTCTGTCATCAGGCCTGGAACGACAAGACCGGCGTAAAGCCCTGATCAACTGACGATATTAGCGCAGGCCCAGATATTTATGGGCCTGCACCGTCAGCCGCCATTGCGGCCGGTCCATGACTACAGCGATGGCGGCGCGGGCATTGTCGGCCGCATGGGGATCGTCCAGCGGCTGAAGCAGATGATGGTCGAACGCCCATCCCTCCATCACCGCGACATCGGCCAAGCTATGGCCGCCATCGGGCTGCGGCCAGACCAGCTTCAATTCATTGCCGGATCGCTGCACCACATCGCTGCCCGCCTTGGGACTGATACAGATCCAGTCGATGCCGGGGTGCGCGGCGATGGTGCCATTGCTCTCGATCGCGATCGTGAAGCCGCGGGCATGGAGCGCATCGACCAACGCATCATCGACTTGCAGCATCGGCTCTCCGCCGGTCAGGACGATATAGTGCCCGGCAACGCCCTCACCCCAGAAAGCCAGCGCCGCATCCGCCAGCGCATCGGCATCGGCGAACTTGCCGCCGCCAAGCCCATCGGTGCCCACGAAATCGGTGTCGCAGAATTTGCAGACGGCGTCGCGCCGATCCTGTTCGCGCCCACTCCACAGATTGCAGCCGGCAAAGCGCAAGAATACCGCGCGCCGGCCCGCCTGAACCCCTTCCCCTTGCAGGGTGAGGAACATTTCCTTGACCGCATATGTCATCGCCGTCCGCCTTTCAGGGCCGCGCGGCGTATATGGTGGGATCGGGCAGGCCCGCTTCCTCATAGCCCTTCGACCGCAGGCGGCAGCTGTCGCACAGGCCGCAATGCTTGTTGTCGGGCGTGGGGTCGTAGCAGGACCAGCTGAGGCCCGCGTCCAGCCCCAGTCGATCGGCTTCGCGGGCGATATCCGCCTTGCTCATATATTGCAGCGGCGTCTGGATGCGGATCGGATGGCCCTCCACCCCCGCCTTGGTCGCCAGCGTCGCCATCGTCTGGAACGCGTCGATGAACTCCGGGCGGCAATCGGGATAGCCCGAATAGTCGAGCGCGTTGACGCCGATGAAGATGTCGCTCGCGCCAGCCACTTCGGCCAGGCCCAGCGTCAGCGACAGAAAGATCGTGTTGCGCGCCGGCACATAGGTGACGGGAATCTCTTCCCCCACGCCGCTCTTGGGCACGGCGATGTCAGCGGTCAGCGCCGATCCGCCAAAGGCGGTCAGATCCAGCGGCAGGACGATATGGCGGATGGCATTGAGCGATTCGGCGATGCGCGCAGCGGCGCGCAATTCGACGCGATGACGTTGATTATAATCGATCGACAGCGCGAAGATGCGATAGCCGGCTTCACGCGCGAGTCCGCCCGCGACCATGGAGTCGAGCCCGCCAGAGAGCAGGACGACGGCGAATTTTCCTTCATTGGCAACCATAGGCCCCGCGCTACGCCTCGTTGCGCCGCAGTGCAAGTATGAGGCGGCTGGTGGCGCAGGTCATGAACAGGCGCCGATCCGCCGGCCTTCGGCCGCGAAGGCGAAGGGCGCGCCATCGGCCACGCCCTGCGAGCGGATCTGCACCAGCCGGGTCGTTTCGACGCGCAAATCGGTGCGGCCATTGCCAGCCGCCGCGCAATCATAGGTTACGGTGACGGCATGATCGCTGTCGCTGATCGTGAAGCTGCGGCACAATGTCCGGCCATGCTGGACCTGAAGCAATTGGCGCAGGTCGCTGACGCACAATTTACGCGTCTGCGCGCCTTCACCCCGGTCGCGCAATTCCCACTCGCCGGTTTCCAGCCCTTGCAACGCCTGGGGCGCTGGCACGGCTGCCGGTATAGCGCCGGCCCCGGCCGCCGATGCGGTCGCCGCCGCCATGGCCATCGCCAGCGCGCCGAGCGCGTACCATCCCGCCCTCATCATGATATCGCCCGATCCCGTTACCGACTTCACTGCCGTCCGGAGCAACAATCGCTCGCCTGACCCCATGCCGTCCAATTGCGGCATTTTCATAACGTAGGCGGCGGCGGCTGCCCCAATTGCGAATATCGGTAGCGAAACGATTATTTTCAATGGGCGACGAAACTGTCCAGCGCGAGCGGGAAGAGGCGCGAGCAGAAGGCGCAATCCACGCCGATAATGCCCTTTTCATCCGCCATCTCAGCCCGCTCGCTGGCCGGGAAACGACCGATCACGTCGCGAATATGGCCAAGGTCGCAGCGGCAACCCTTCGCCAGCGGCGCCGCTTCCGACACGCGCACTTCCTCTTCCTCATGGAACAGGCGCCACAATATGTCCGTCAGCGGGAGCGCGTCGTCGGTCAGCTCCTCTCCCTTGAGCGTCTGGGCCAGCGCCTGGACATGCTCCCATTCCGGATGATCGTGGCGCACATGCAGGCGTTCGCGTCCCACCTCTCCCTCCGGCAGATGCTGGAGCAGCAAGCCGGCCGCGATGCAGCCGGCGCCGGCATCATGCCGCGTGTCGATCTGGATGATGCTGGGGATCTGTTCGGACTGGAAGAAATAATGCTCGGCGGCCTGCGCCAACGACTGGCCCTCCAGCGGGACGATGCCCTGATAGCGCTCGCCACTGACGGACTGGTCGAAGGTGATGGCCAGATAGCCCTTGCCGAACAGGCCGAACAGCGTGGGATCTGCCCCCTGCTCCGCCAGGCGATCCGCGTCGAACTTCACATAACCGCGCAGGTCGCCATCCTTGTAATCGGCCACCAGCAGGCTGACGACGCCATTTTCGGTCTGCGCCTGCAACGTCAGCTGACCATTGGCCTGCTTGAGCGTGCTGCCGAGCAAGGCCGCCAGCACCAGCGCAGAGGCAAGCAACCGCTCGATCGCGGGCGGATAGGCATGGGCGGCAAGCACCTGGTCGAGCACCGGACCCAATCGCACGAGGCGGCCGCGCGCATGACGCGAAGGGATGGTGAAGCCAAGGGCCTGGTCGAGATGGGGACTGGTCACGCTATTTCCTTCCGATCCCCCCGCCCCGAAAGCCGCGAAGGCCCGCCCTTCGCTGTTCAGCGCAGGACAGGCCCCGACGATTTCGAGGGCGAACGGGAAATTTCGCCCGAATATAAGGTCCGCTTACAGCTTTCCAAGCGCCCAGAGCAGAACCGACTTCTGGGCATGGATGCGATTTTCCGCTTCATCCCAGATCAGCGACTGCGGGCCGTCGATCACCGCTTCTGTCACTTCCTCGCCGCGATGGGCGGGCAGGCAGTGCAGGAACTTGGCGTCGGCCTTGGCGCCTGCCATCAATTCCGGCGTCACCTGATAGGGCATCATCGCCGCCAGCTTGGCTTCGGCATGGGCCTGCCCCATGGAAATCCAGGTGTCGGTAACGACGACATCGGCGCCGCGCACCGCCTCGGTCGCATCGCGGGTGAGCGTGATGGTCGATCCAGCCGCCCGCGCCGCGTCGGCGAAGGAGGGGTCGGGATCATAGCCTTCGGGAATGCCCATGCGCACGTCGAACTTGAGCAGCCCGGCCGCCTCGACGATCGAATGGAGGACATTATTGCCATCGCCCAGCCATGCCCACTGGCTGCCGGGCAGCGCCACGCCATGTTCCACCACGGTCAGCAGATCGGCAACGATCTGGCACGGGTGCGACAGGTCGGTCAGGCCGTTGACGACCGGGACGCTGGCATATTCGGCCATTTCCTCGATCTTGGCATGATCGTCGGTGCGGATCATGATCGCGTCGCACATGCGGCTGAGCACGCGGGCCGTATCCGCGATGGTTTCGCCGCGACCGATCTGGCTGGTCGCCCCTTCCAGGATCAGCGACGTGCCGCCCAGTTGGCGGATCGCCATGTCGAAGCTGACGCGGGTACGCGTGCTGTTCTTTTCGAAGATCATCGCCAGTGTATGGCCGGCCAGCGGCGCGTCGGCGTCCACCCAGCCCTTGGGCTTGCCTTGCCGTGCGGCCTTCCGGTCGATGGCGTCGGCGATCATCGCAGCGATGGCGTCGCCGCCTGCATCGGCGAGATTCAGGAAATGCTTGGTCATATCATTACCCCCACAGCCGTTCGGGCTGAGCCTGTCGAAGCCCGCTTCTTCGTTTGAAGAGAACGGCCCTTCGACAAGCTCAGGGCGAACGGAGGTTGGTTTTAAGCCGCCTTGGCGTTCGCGAAGGTCCGCGCGCCGGCGGAAATCTTCTCGATACATTCGGCGATGTGGCTTTCCTCGATGACGAGGGGCGGCAGGATGCGCAGCACATTCTGGCCGGCCGACACGGCCAGCAGGCCATGATGGTCGCGCAGATGGGCAACGAAGGTTCGCGCATCATAGGCTTCCTTCATCTTGACGCCCAGCATCAGACCCATGCCACGCACATCCTCGAACATGTCGTCATGATTGGGGATGAGCTGCTCCAGCGCCGAACGCAGGCGTGCGCCCATGGCCGTCACCTTGTCCAGGAAACCGTCGGCCAGCACTTCTTCCAGCACGGTGATGCCGACCGCCATGGCGAGCGGGTTGCCGCCATAGGTCGACCCATGGGTGCCGAACACCATGCCCTTGGCCGCTTCCTCGGTGGCGAGGCAGGCGCCGAGCGGGAAGCCCGCGCCGATGCCCTTGGCCACGGCCATGACGTCCGGCGTGATGCCATATTGTTCATGGGCGAAGAAGGTGCCGGTCCGGGCATAGCCGCACTGCACTTCGTCCAGGATCAGCAGCAGGCCATGTTCGTCGCAGGCCTGGCGCAGGCCCTTGAGGAATGCCTGGGTCGCCGGGGTCACGCCGCCTTCGCCCTGCACCGGTTCCAGCAGGAAGCCGGCGGTGTTGTCGTCGATCGCCGCCAGCGCCGCGTCGAGATCGTTGAAGGGCACCACCTGGAAGCCGGGCAGCAGCGGTTCGAAACCATCGCGCATCTTGGGCTGGCTGGTGGCCGAAATGGTCCCCAGCGTGCGGCCGTGGAAGGCGTTGTCGAAGCTGATGATCTTGTGCCGATGCGCCTCGCCATTGGCGAAATGATAGCGACGTGCCGTCTTGATCGCGCACTCGACCGCTTCCGCACCCGAATTGGTGAAGAAGACGGTGTCGGCAAAGCTGTTATCGACCAGCTTCTGCGCGAACTGCTCCCCCAACGGCGAGCCGTAGAGATTGGAGATGTGCATCAGCGTCGCGGCCTGATCGGCGATGGTCTGCACCAGCCGGGGATGACCATGGCCAAGCAGATTGACCGCGATGCCGCTGGCGAAGTCGAGATAGCGCTCACCGCGCTCCCCGATCAGATAGCAGCCCTCGCCTCGCACCGGACGAACATCGCACCGGGGGTAAACGGGCATGAGCGGCGTAATCGACATGGGCCTTCCCTTTCTGGGTGATGCTGCGCGTCCTGTGCGCATTAGGTAGAACGCAAAAAGGCGGCCCCCGCCGGGCCGCCCTTCGCGAGCACCGCCTATACAAGCGGCATGTTGGGGGCGCAACCCCGCCCGGACGGGCGCTCGCGCCGTGAATCAGCGGCCGATCTGGGTCCAGGCTTCGGCAATTTCGGCGACGATGTCGCGGGCCTGCTCGACCGGCTCGGCCGAACGTTCCTGGGCACCGACCAGCAACAGCCGGCGCGCTTCGCGGTAGATTTGAGCCAAGCCGACCGAAATGTCGCCGCCCTTGTCGAAGTCCAGGCTGGATTCGAGCGCAAAGAGGATCGACATGGCGCGCGCCTGCTTGTCCGACACCTTCACCCGGTCGCCATTGCGTTCGGCCAGCGCCGCCGCTTCAAGCGCGAGCAGCAGCTCATCGAACAGGATCTTGACCAATGCGTGCGGCGTCGCGCCTTCGGTACGGCTGCCCGAATGGACCGCTGCGTAACGGCGTGCTGCGCTGGCGCCTGCATAACCCTGATTGTAAAACATCGTCTGTTGCGTCCCCGATTAATTGCTGCCGCTATTGTTCCAAACCTCGATCTGCTGTTCGAGGTAGCTTTGTGTCGCCTTGAGCGCGGACAGCCGCGTCTCCATCGCTGCGTAGACCTTGGTCAGATGGTCCTCATAATTGGCCATCTTTTCGTCTAGGTCTTCGAGCTGCTTGGTAAATTCCTTGGCCAGCGTGTCATATTGCTTCTGCGCCGTCTTGAGAGGACCATCTTCCTTCTCGATATTGTCGCGGACCGTCGACATCAGCTTGGACAGGCCCGGATTGCCGTCAGTCGCAACCTTGGGATTGACCATGTTGGTGATGGCTTCCGGATCGGCCTCCATCACGGCCGCCAGGCGGACCGTATCCAGCTTGAGCGTACCGTCGCGATTGGTCGACACGCCGATGTCGGCCAGCGTCTTGTAGGTGCCGGTCGACGCCAATTGGGTCGAGGTAATGGCGGACAGCTGCCGCTTCATGTCGCGCACACCCGACACACCGTTCAGGACACCCGCGCTGGACGAATCCGCGCCGGTCGCCGTCGCCGTGTTCAGCGCGCCCATCAGCGTATTATATGCGCTGACAAATTCCTTCAGCAGGTCCGACAGGCCGGCCGTCGGCTGGCTCATCGACAGGGTCACGTTCGTACCCGGCGATGCCTTGTTCAGGTCGATCCGCAGATAGGGGATCGCATCGTCGACCGTGTTGCTGGCATATTCATAGGCAACGCCGTCGAGCGTGATCTTGGCATTTTGCGCGTTCGACGTGCTGGTGAAGCTCATGCCGCCCAGGATGCTGCCGCTATCGTCGGCATTGGCGCTGATCGTGAAATCATTGGCCGCACCGGTTTCGCCCTTGAATACCAGGCGGGTGCCCTGCGTGTCGGTGACGACGCGGGCGGTGACGCCGGTATTGGCGGCGTTGATGGCCGATGCCAGACCGGCGAACGTATTGTTCGTGGAATCCAGCGTGATGGTGGTGGCTTCGCCCGCCGCGTTGGTCAGGGTGAAGCTGCCGGTGCCGATCACCGTGCTGCCGGTCGCGCCACTGGTCGCGGCGGAGGAGTAAACGCGCGCGCTGGCAAGCTGTTCGACGGTCAGCTGAGCGGGCAGGCCGCTGGGGCTGCCACCGCTGAGCAGCGTGACCGACGCGATGCTGGCGTCGTTGGACGATGCCGCGCCGGTATAGGCGGCGCCGGACAGGACTTCGGTCAGGGCGTTGGCAAAGGTGTTAAGCGAGCTGGTCGCGGAAGCGAGGGCGGAAATGCGCGAGCTGTTGAGCGACTGACGACCGGTGATCGCAGCCTGCTTGGGCTCGCGGGTCGCGCTCACCAGGCTGGAAACCAGCGCCGAGGTGTCGATCCCCGATCCGGCATTGAGTGCCGTCAAAATGCTGCTGCCTACCGCGGTCATGCCGTTTTCCTTTCAAGGGGATAGAACGGCGGTAGCGCCAAGACCTTTAGGAAAGATTTTCGGGATGGCATATTGCCGGGCGACAACGCCAAAACGCGGAAAGGCACGATCCGCACCGGCGGATCATGCCTTTCCCGAACGCCCGATGGCGATGGATATCAGATGGCCGAGGTCGCCACCTGTTCGACCGTGCCGCGCGAAACATGGGCATGGGCGGCATGGGAGTAGGATGCCCGCTCCACGATGCGCTTGGCCAGCACCGCAGCATGTTCGACCGCCTCCTTGCTGGCGGGCGGTAGCGGGACCAGCACCATCGGGCGCGGGATCATCGCCTGGATCGCGCCGGCCGCATCGTCCACGCTGCCGGACCCCGACTGAAGATCGGCCAGGATATCGGCGATGCGGGCGTGAACCTCCACATATTCGGCGACGCTGGCCAGATCATCGTCCACGACGACCTGATCCTTCTGCGCTGCCACAGCCTGTTGCGCCGTATCGCGAACGGAAGCCTGGGCGGAACGACTGGCTGCCACAGACTGGACCGTCTGGACAGGCGAAGGCGCACGCGAAACCGCCCGGTCCACTGGCGGCAGTTCGGCCCTAGTTACATAGTCGTTCATGACGCACCACCAGAATGCATCCCCACAACAGCTATTACGACCAGCCACAGTTAAACTTTAATGGATGGCGCAATTTTTTTTCGATGTGGCTTGAGACAGCGAAAGAGACAGCTGCGCGCCCGTGTTCAACATGCCTTCGCCATTGGACGGGGCCAATGGAAAGCAACGCCCTTCTTCGATCCGAACATGGCAAAACACCTGTCCAACTCGGTGTCGCACTTTCGCGCGGATCGCCCGGACGATAGCCCTTATTGCTTCTGCCCGTTCGCGTCGAAGCGCATATCTTCGGGGACGGTGATGAAGGGGCGGTCCATTTCCGTCGCCATCTTGTTTTCCACGCGAAATACGAAGGCCAGCACGGTCGCCACCGCCATGAAGAGGCCTTCATTGACGATCTCTCCGGCGCGCGAGGTGAAATAGACGGCGCGGGCCAGATCGGGATATTGCAGGACAGGCACGCTATTCTGGTCCGCCAGTTCGCGGATCGACGCGGCGATGGCGTCGCAACCGCGCGCGACAACGACCGGGGCGGCGTCCACACCTGGTCGATAGCGTAGCGCTACGGCGAAATGCGTGGGATTGGTGATGATGACGCTGGCTTCGGCCACGGCCTGACGGGTGGAACCGCTCAATACCTCAAACTGGCGGCGACGAATCTGGCCTTTAAGTTCGGGCGAGCCTTCGCTCTCCTTATGCTCGTCCTTCACTTCCTGCTTGCTCATGCCCAGCCGCTTGGCCCGCTGCATGATCTGCGCCGGCACGTCGATGCCCGCGATCAGGAAAAGGCCCCCCGCCATGACGAGACAGGTCAGGATGAAGATGTTGCCAAGGTCCGCCATGGCGGGCGCAACGCCCATCTTGCCGAGCGCGGTGATTTCCGTCAGCCGGTCCCAGATCAGCCAGACGCCGATGCTGCCGAGCAGGCCGACCTTGGCGATGGATTTGAGCAGTTCGATCAGGCCCTGCGTTCCGAAAATCTTCTTGATGCCGCTGGCCGGGTTCATCCGCGACGCCTTGGGCGCGAAGGCGCCGGGGCGGAAGCCGAGCGATCCGAGCAGGGCCGGCGCCGCGATCGCGGCGATGAAGGTGGCCAGCATCACGCCTGCGGCCGGGAGGGCGATGGCGCCGAGCAGCGCCGCACCGCGCGCGGCGGGCGAGAAGTCGACGATATCCTCCCTGCGGAAGCGCAGCGCATCGGCCAGCATGTCCGACAGCGCATCGATCAGCGAAGGGCCGGTGATCGCCAGCCAGGCGATGCCGGCCATCACGACCAATGCGGTGCCCAGTTCACGCGACTGAAGGATGTCGCCCTTCTTGGCGGCGTCGCTCAGTTTCTTCTGGGTCGGTTTTTCGGTCTTTTCGCCGCCGCCGGGACTGTCCGCCATGGCCCTAGCGTCCTTCCGCGATCGACTGGGCCTCTTCCAGGCCAGCCTTGAGCGAGACGGTGATGCCTTCCGCCATGATCGGCGCGGCGATGGCCAGCAGGATGATGCCGGCCATCATCGCCACCGGCATGCCGACCGCGAACAGGTTGAGCGAGGGCGCGGCGCGCGCCAGCATGCCCATGATGATCTGAACCAGCACCAGCGCGAAGCCGACGGGCAGCGCCACGGTGACGCCAGCGCCCAGCAGCGATCCGCCGAAGGTGACCAGCCGCCAGACCGTGTCGTTGGACAATAGGCCGGCACCGGGCGGAAGCGCTTGATAGCTTTGCACCACGAAGCTGGCGAGCAGCAGATGGCCGTCCATGCCGAGCAGCAGGAAGGTGGCAAGGACCGAGAGGAAGGTGCCCAGAACCTGGGTCGACTGGCCCGAAGAGGGGTCGATCATCGCCGCGAAGTTGAGGCCCATGGCGTTGCCGATGGTTTCGCCCGCGACAAAGGCGGCGGCATAGCCGATCTGGACGGCGAAGCCGAGGGCGAGGCCGGCCAGCACTTCGCCCGCGACCATCATCACGCCTTCGAAGCTGGCGACGCCATCGTGCGGCAGCGTGATGGTGACGCTGTTGAGCGCGGCCAGGCCAAGGGCGAGGCTGAGGATCAGGCGCAGTTGCAGCGGCACGGCCGGCGCGCCGAAGACCGGGGCGGCGATGAAGGCGGCGCCCGGACGGATCATCGCGATAAGCCAGATCCACAGCTGCGTTTCCACGCCCGTGAAACCGGGCGCGATCATTGCAGCAGGTCCGGGATACGCTCGAAAATTTCGCGGGTGAAGTCGGCGATCAGCACCATGATCGACCCGCCGAACAGCGCCAGCATGCCGCCCACGACAATGATCTTGGGAATGAAGCTGAGCGTCTGCTCGTTGATCGACGTTGCGGCCTGCACCATGCCGATGATGACGCCCGCGATCAGTGCCGGAATCAGCACGGGCGCGGCGGCAAGCGCCGTGATCCACAGCGCCTGCTGGGCCAATCCCATGAAGAAATCGGCGTTTTCCATATTATCGGTTACTTTTCTCCGTTCGGTTCGAGCTTGTCGAGAACGAAGCCTGGTGGCTGGTTCTCGACATGCTCGAACTGAACGGATGTGGGCAGAGAGGTTGAATCATGTCGCGAACGACCCCGCCAGCGACCCCATGGTCAGCGCCCAGCCATCGACCAGCACGAACAGCAACAGCTTGAACGGCATGGATATGATGGTCGGCGAGAGCATCATCATGCCGAGCGCCATCAGCGTCGACGCGACGACGAGGTCGATGATGAGGAAGGGGAGGAAGATCATGAAGCCGATCTGGAACGCCGTCTTCAATTCGCTGGTGACGAAGGCGGGCAGCAGGATCGTGAAGGGAATGTCGTCCGGCGTGTTGAACGCCGGCGCTTTGGCGAGATTCTGGAACAGCTTGAGGTCGCTTTCGCGCGTCTGCTTGGCCATGAAGCCGTGCAGCACCTTGCCCGACCGACCGACCGCTTCCTCGATGCTGATCTGCCCCTTGCCATAGGGATCGAAGGCCTGGGCGTTAATCGCGTCGATCGCGGGGCGCATCACGAACAGGGACAGGAACAGGGTAAGGCCCACCAGCACCTGATTGGGCGGCGTCTGTTGCAGGCCGAGCGCCTGACGCAGGAGCGAGAGGACGATGATGATACGGGTGAAGCTGGTCATCATGAGCACGAGCGACGGCAGGACCGTCAGCAGGCTCATCAGGACGAGGATCTGGAGGCTGAGCGAGAGCGAGCGGCCGTCGCCCGAAATCTGGCCCATGGCGCGGCTTAGCGCGCCACCATTATCCGCTGGCGGCGCTGCGGCGGGCGCGGCCTGTGCGAAGGCCGGCACAGTGAAGAAGAGGGCAGCCAAAAATAGGATCGCGAAGACCGCGAGCATCCCATAGGCCTTGCGCGGGCGCCCATTCGGCAAGTGGATTCCCGCCTTCGCGGGAATGACGATGCTATTGGAGTCAGCGCAGACGGGCATGATCGCCTTCCGCGATCTTCTCGATCCGGCTGCGGGTGACGGACAACAGGATTTTCTTGCCCTCGAACTCGACCACGGCGAGCTTGCCGAAGGCGCCCATAGGCAGCGCTTCGAGCAGCTTCAAGGAACGATCGCCCTGCCCCGTGATCATGCCGGGTTGATATTTGCGCCACAACCACAGCGCGGCAAAGGCCATGCCGCCCACGAGCGGCAGCAGGATCAGCAGTTTGACGAAATACCAGAACATGAAATGGCCTGCCCGCAGCTATGGTTAACCACGCCTGCGATCCGCAGTTTCGCGGCGGAAGGCAAGCTTAAATTCGATGGCGCAAAATCAGATGCTCCGCATCAGCCGCGCCGTTCGATACCGGCGAGGCGGTTTTCGGTCGCGGCGATATCCACGATGCGAATGCCATAGCGGCCGTTCACCGTGACGACTTCGCCCTTGGCGATCAACGCGCCATTGACCATGATGTCGAGCAGATCGTCGGCCTGACGGTCCAGTTCGACGATGCTGCCTTCGGCCAGATCCATGACTTCGGCGAGGCGCAGCGAGGTGGAGCCGACCTCCACCGACATGCGGACCGGGATATCGGCCAGCAGCTTGAACTGGCGATTGTTGGTCATGCGGCTCAGCGGATCTTCGCCACGCTCCATGCGGGGGGCTTCGCTCATGTCGCTCATTGATCGGGTTCCTGTGCAAGCTTTTCAATCTGGAAGGCGGCGCGGCCTTCCTGTTCGCCGATCGTGCCATGCGCGACGATGCGGTTTCCGACGATCAACGGCAGCGATCGGCCGATGGTCACGGGGATGACGTCACCGACCTTGAGCTGCATCAGCTCGGCCAGCGAAAGATTGGGGCGCGCCAATACGGTACGCGCGGGCAGGCGAATGTCACGCATCCGCCGGGCGATCCGCGTCTGCCAGACGGGATCGGCATGTTCTTCGTCGGCGGGCAGGTTGCTCCCCATCAGCGCTTCGACGCCGCGCAGGGCCGATAGCGGAAAGACCAGGTCGATCGGCCATTCCTGTTCGCGCGTGATGGATATCTTGAAACGCTGCAACACCATCTGGTCGGCGGGCTGCGCCGCAGCGGCATAGCCGACCGCGCTCTCACGCAGGATCAGCCCCTGCTCGAGCGGCAGGATATCGGCCCAGGTTTCGACAAGGCGGGTGACGATAGCATCGGAAAGGCGGGCGATCAGCCGGTCTTCGGTCGGCGTGAATTCGCCGCGTGCGGGCAGCGGGCGATTGCCGATGCCGCCGTAGAAACAATCCACCATCGTGGAGATCATCGCCGCGTCCATGCGCAGCAGCATTTGCCCCTTCAAGGGCAGCAGGCGATAGATGGAGAGGCTGCAAAAGGCAGGGACTTCGGCCGTCCAGGCACCGAAATCGAGCACGCGGGTGCCCTGCGCCTCGACAAGGGGGCGCACGCCCGCGATCGGCTCGATCAGCGTGCGCATGCGCCGGCCGAGCTTCTCGCTCAGCCGGTCCAGCCCCGACAGCATGATCGGCGCCTGAGAATCCCCGCGCCCGAAGGCGTAGGTTTGTACGTCGTCCATCTTGGTCCCCTGCCCCATAGCGGATCAGGGGCCATCCCGATCCTTTGGTGCGAGGCCCATTAATAACGAAAATGGTAAAATTGGGGTTAATGGGCCTGCAACCGGCGCTCGCGCCGATCGCAGCCGCAGGATGTTTCAGAAGTCTATTCTACTGGATCACGAAGTTCGTGAAATAGACATTATCGATGCCGCCATAGCCGGTCTTCTGCTTCAATATGTCGTTGATAATGCCCTTGATCTTGCCCTGGAGCATCTGTTTGCCCTTAGGCGTGTCGAGCACTTCCTGCGGCTGTTCGGCCAGCATCATCAGCACCTGGCTGCGGATCGGCGTCTCATGCTGCTTGACCGCCGCGATGACGCGATAGTCATAATAGGTCGACACAGCGACGCTGATCTGGGCGAAGGCATCGGTGTCCGACATGTTGGACGTGAAGGGCGCCTGCAGCTGGAAATAGGTGGTCTGATAGGCGGTCGGGTTGGTCGGCGAAGGCAGATCGATGCCCTTGCCCGGCGCGTGACCGGCCGAGACGGCATGGCTTTCGCCACCACCGCCGCCGCCATGTCCGCCGCCTTCACCACCGCCGCCGCCGCCCTCGCCCGCCCAGCCATGGGCGGTCGCGATCGCCTGCGCATCTTCACCGGCCAGCACCAGCACGGGTTTGTTGGGATCTTCCTTCGGCCCTTCGGCCTTGGGGCTGAAGAAGCCGGCGGCATAGAGGCCGCCCGCCGCGCCTGCCCCACCCACGACGACGCCCACGACCAGCAGCAGGATCATTTTCATGCTCCCGCCTTTTTTCTTCTTGGCCTTTGGCTCGTCGCTCATCTGTCTCGTCCCCTGGGATTAAAGCTGGTCACGCGTAACGCGCGCGCACGGCTCCGCCTGCGGTATCGCCGGCGTCCATATGGTTAAGAACGGCTCCGTCATTCCCTGCTTTATGCCCGAAGGCGATATTTTCTCGCTGTTGCCCGCGGCCCTGCATGTGCGACTGGGTGGAGGACTGGCCCATATTCTGGCCGGCCGCCTGACCCTGATTCTGGTGGCTGCCGCTGGACTGTTGTTGCGCTGTATTCTGGTTGGTCGCGCTATCGGCGCGGGTGGTTTCCGCGACATGGGGCGCCCGTTCGATCTTCACCTCGCTGATGCGCACGGCCGACAGGCTGGCATCCAGTTTCAGCCGGTCGCCATCCTGCCGCAACGCCTGCTCGGCCGCCTCGGTCGCGACGGTCAGGCTGATGGCGGCGCCATCGTCGCCCTGGCGAATATTGACCTCGACCGGGCCTAATTCCGTCGCGTTGATCTGGAAGCGGCCCTGCGCGCCGTTGGCCGAGAGAGCGGCGATGTCGCGGGCCAGCCCGTCGATCCACTGGCCCGACACGCCCATGTCGACGACTTGCGCGCCAAGGCTGGCGGAGAGATCGACGGTCGGGATGGCAGGCGCGATGGTGGTGACGGTTTGCGCGGTCGGCTGGGCGAGCGCGGCTGGTGGTGGGGCGCTATCGTTCAATGCCGCCGGCACGATCGGCAGCGCAGCGTCGGGGGACGCGTCGCGGGCGGGCGCGATGGTTTCAGTCCGACGTGGCGCGTGCAGGGTCATATGATCGCGGACCAGCTGGAGCAGGGACACGGCTTCTGCGCGCGGCTTTGCGGCTGCGATGTGGGCGCTTGACTGAGCAAGGTCGGAGGGTTGCTCAAAGACTTCGGCAGCGTCCGGTTCGGCGGGCAGCGCCTGCGCGGTCGGGATGCTTTGGGCGATTGGGACTACAACGGCCGGTGCCGAGGCCGCATCCGGGGTCGGTGCCGGGCTGGGGGCCGGATTGGCAAGCTGTATGGGCATTGCCGGCGCGGGCTGGTCGGCAGAGCGCGTGGCGTCCGGAACAATCGTGACGACTGGTAGATCAGCCGGGGCCGGGGCCGTAGCCTTGCCCGACGGCAGGGGCGACGTGTCATTCGATACGATCGCGGCGGCTGGTGGCGTCGCAGCTTCCCGAACGTTCACGGTCGGAACGCCGGCGCCATCGACGGGCGGCGGGGGCGCAGCGACATGCGGTGCTCGAGCGTCCACTGTCGGCACACCGGCGCTATCGACCGGGACGGGCGCGGCCGGTCGCATCGTCGATGCGGCAACAGCGGCAGGGCGGACGCCAACAGCTTCTAGCGGAGCCTGTTCGACCTTAACCTGTTCGGCTTGAGTAACGATGGGCGGGGTCTGCTGCGCAGGTGGTGCCATGATCGTGATGGTCGGCTCTGCCGAGCGTTGACCATCATCCTGTGCGACGGAGGTCGCATCGTCGCTGGACGGTTCCTCGATTGCCGCTGGTGTATCCGAAGATTCAGCCGGCCGCTGCGGGGCGACCATGTTCGCCGACACAGCATCATGCCAATGGGCAGGATGGGCCTTGACCGACACGGGCTTGGATTCCTGCTCGACAGCGGCAGGAGCGTTCGGCGGCGTGACGATGACCGGAGGGGCCGCCGGCGCCAGCACCGCAGGCTTCACGTCCGCCTGCTCGGGCAGACGTACGGCGGTCGCCGTTTCGGCAGCAGGGGGCGTTTCGGGATCGGTGACGGGTATGATGGCGGCCGGCGCTTCGGCTTCAGTCGCCGGGACACGGTCAGCAGATGCCTCGATATCGCGGGCGGGTGGGCTGTCGGCCGGTATGTTTACCACTGCAATCGGCGCTGAGCCGGGCATTTCAGCGGCGGCGATTGCCGCTTCAGGCTCGGGAGACGATACAGCGAGTTGGACAGGTGAATGCGGTTGTTCAGCCTGCGCCGCCGGGACTACAGGGATCGAAGCGGGAGCCGCATTGGCAAGGGCCGGATGCCACGCACCTTCATCAACATGTTCGACATCGATATCTGGAATTTCGACATCGCTTGCGACGGCATGTTCCGGCACGATCGGCTGTAGCGCGGTGGCCGGTGCCGTCCCGACGCTGCCGAGCAGTTGCGCGAAGTCTGCACCGCCCTCGGCCGACACCGCCGCTCCCTTTACGCCCGTTTGCGCGGGCGTCGGAAACAACATGGCCTTGAGACTGGTCAGCATCGTCATCGTCAAACGTCCCCCGTCCGCTGCATGCGGCGATAGCGCGGCAAGGCCGCGAGCTTATTCTCTCGCCACTCCTCCAGGTTCGCGCGAGCGCGGTCCTTGAGGCGGGTGGCGATTTCCTTCTCGCGGTTCGCTGCAAGAGTCATGCCTTCTTTCGCCTCGACATTGCGCTTGGCATCATAAAGTGCGCCATCGAGCTGACGACCGGCCTGTTCGAGGCGGGTGGCGAGTTCCTGCATCGCAGCGAAGGAGGCGCCGCTGGCCATGCCTTCCGTCTCGAACAATTCGCTGCGGACCTTGTTCAGGCGATCGATATTATTGGCCAGAGCACTGGCTTCATCGCGGGCGCGGGCGGTTTCGGCCACGGCCATGGCATGTTGGACATGGCGCACCCGCAGCACCCGTTGGCGGCGGCCGACCAGCCCCTTCACGCGCCGAACCCGGCGATCAACGCGTTGGTGCTGGTGTCGAGGTCGATGCGGCTTTTCTGGTCCTGACGGATGAAGTCGAGGATTTCCTGCCGGCGGCGGACGGCTTCGTCGATGACGGGGTCGTTGCCGGGGCGATAGGCGCCCATCAGGATGAGGTCGCGATTTTCCTCATAGGCGGCCCAGAGGCGGCGATAGACGGCAGCCGCCATGCGATGCTCGTCCGGCACGACGTCCGCCATGACGCGGGACAGCGATTTGCCGATGTCGATGGCGGGGAAGATCGCCTGTTCCGACAATTGGCGCGACAGGACGAAATGTCCGTCGACGATAGCACGAGCGGCGTCGACGATCGGATCGTCGGTATCGTCGCCATCGGCCAGCACGGTGTAGAGCGCGGTGATCGAGCCGCCGGTGCGGGCGTCCACACCGGCGCGCTCCACCAGACGGGGGATGAGGGCGAGGGCCGAGGGCGGATAGCCCTTCATCGCGGGCGGTTCGCCCAGTGCCAGGCCGATTTCACGCTGGGCATGGGCGCAGCGCGTGAGGCTGTCGATCAGCAGCAGCACCTTCTTGCCGCGGGCGCGGAAATATTCGGCGATGGCGGTGGCGCGCGCGGCGGCGCGCAGGCGCAGCACCGGGGGATGGTCGGCGGGCACGGCGACGACGACGCTCTTGCCCATCGTGTGCTTGAGCTTGGTTTCGAGGAAATCGCTGACTTCGCGACCGCGCTCGCCGATCAGGCCGACGACGACGACATCGGCTTCGGCGCCGGCGATCATCTGGCCCATCAGGACGGATTTACCGACGCCCGAGCCGGCGATGATGGCGATACGCTGGCCGCGCCCGGCGGTGAGCAGCGCGTTGACGGCGCGCACGCCAAGGTCGAAGGCTTCGGTGACGCGACCACGATCGAGGACATTGCCCTTCACGCCGTTCAATGGCCATGTGCCGCCCGCGATGATCGGCCCCTTGCGGTCGAGCGGCTGGCCCATGGCGTCGATGACGCGACCGATCAGACCATCACCCACCTGCACCATATTCGCCTGGCTGTCCGGTTCGACGCGGATGCCGTTTTCCAGCGGCGCGTCGGCATCGAGCGGCACCAGCAGTGCGCGGTCGCCGCGAAAGCCGACGACTTCGGCGCGACAGACCGAACCGTCGCTGGCCAGCACGCGCGCGCCCGAACCGATCGGACGGCGGAAACCGGTGACTTCCAGCATGCCCGCATCATGGCTGACCAGACGGCCGACATGACGGGGCGCACGGTTCTGGACCTGCAAATGGTCGAACAGGGTTTCGGCCTGGGCGATCTGGGCACGGATCACGCCTTGCCCTCCATATCGTCCATCAGCGCGCGCAGGCGCGACAGGCGGACGTCCGGGCCATCCTCGACCCAGCCTTCGCTGGTTTCGAGGCGTACGCATCCACGGTGCATGCCCTTGTCGCCCACCAGCTTGACGCCGATCGCTTCGCCTTCCAGCAGGTTGATGTCTTCGGGATGAAGGTGAAGCGCGTTCTTGCCTTCATTATCCTCGATAAAGGCGGCGACTGTGTCGCAGCGCTGGACGAGGCGTTCGATGTCGATCTCCACCTCTCCCACAATCTGTTCGACCAGACGGACGACGGTAGCGGATAGCATGGTGGAGAGCATGCCGCTGGGCGCAGGGGCGAGCATCTCCAGCGCTTCGGTCAGGCGGGCGCGGGCATCCGCTTCCTCGCCATGGGCTTCGGCCGTGACGCGGCAGCCTTCATCGAAGCCCTGGGTAAAGGCCTCCATCCGGGCTTCTTCCAGCAGGTCGATTTCCGGTTCGGGTTCGAACACGCCGTTGCGCATCGTCGCGGCAATCGGGGTTTCGGGCGAGGCATAGAGCGTGCGGAAGCCGCCGCCTGCGGGACGGAAGCCCGCGACCGCGACGGGCGCAGCGTCCTGAACGGCCTGTGCCCCCCAAATCTTAGACAAAATCGTTGCCCTTCCCGCCGAGCATGATGGTGCCGGCGTCGGCCATGCGGCGCGCGGTGGCGATGATGAGTTTCTGCGCGTCGATCACTTCGGCGAGGCGGATCGGACCGCGTTCCTCGATCTCGTCGGCGATCGCCTGCGCCGCGCGGGCGGACATGCAGCTGAAGATCTTGGCCTTGAGCATATCGTTCGCGCCCTTGAGCGCCACGACCAGCACCTGGCTGTCGACGGTGCGCATCAGCGTGCCCAGATTCTTGTCGTCCATGTCGATGAGGTTGTCGAAGACGAACATCTCCTCCTCGATCGTCTGAGCGATCATCTTGTCGCGCTTGGCGACGGCCTTCATGATCCGCTGTTCATTGTCCTTGCGGACATTGTTCATGATCGCGGCCGCTTCGACCGTGCCGCCGCGCTGCGACGCCGCGCCCTGCTTGTTGACCGGACCACGCAGCAGCAACTGCTCCAGATCCTCCAGCGCCTCGTTCGACACCGGGCCGAGCGTGGCGATGCGATAGACGATCTCTTCCTGATATTCGACCGGCAGCAATTGCAGCACGTCGGCGGCGACGGGCGCCTCCAGATGGGCGAGCACGATCGCCATGATCTGCGGATGTTCCGCTTCGATCAGGGTGCCGATTTCCTTGGCGTCCATCCACTTCAGCATTTCCAGCTGGGTGGAGCGGGTCGGCGGGGTGATGCGGGCCAGGATGGTTTCCGCACGTTCCTCGCCCAGAGCCTTGGTCATCGCGCCACGGATATGGCGGGTGGCGCCATAGCCGATGGTGGTGCGCTTCTTGGCCTTGGTGACGAAATGGTCGAGCGCTTCGTTCACTTCCTCCGGATCGACATCCTGCACGTCATACATGGCATAGCCAAGCTGACGCACTTCTTCGGGTTCCAGGCGGGACAGGATCTGGGCAGCTTCATCCTCGTCGAACAGCATCAGGAGGACGGCGGCGGCGGCGCTGCCTTTCAGCGCCTCGGGGCGACCGGGGACGATCTCAGGCATTTTCCTTCTTAGCCTCCTTCAGCAGGTCGCGGACGACCAGGGCGGCACGATCGGGATCCTGCTTCACGAAGTTGCGGATCAGGTCGGCGCGCTGGGCATAGTCATAGGTGGAGGAAATCATGTCGAGCGTGACCTTGGGCTCCCCGCCTTCCGGCGTGATGACGGCAGCCTGCTTGGTGATTTCGGTCGAAATCTCGCGGCCGATGCGCTGACCTTCCTCGGGAGCCGGCGCGGCCAGAGCGTCCTGCGGCGCGGCACGGCGCTTGAGCAGCGGGCGGCCGATGCCGAAGATGACCAGCAGCGCGACCAGCAGCGCCGACACGTTGCGCACCAGCGGCGACACCCAATCGGCTTCATACCAGGGGGCGACCGCGTCTTGCGTCTTGAGGAAGCTGCGCGAAGACAAGGCCACCACGTCGCCACGGGTCTGGTCGAAGCCGACCGCGCCCTTCACCAATGCTTCCAGCGCGGCGATTTCCTGCGGCGTGCGCGCCTTGCCATCGGGCGCGGTGTCGAGCGCGACGGCGACCGACAGGCGCTTGACGGTGCCGATGGCATCGCGGGTAACGGACACTTCACGGCCCAGCTCGAAGCTGCGGTTGAAGGTTTCCTCGGTCTTCATCAGCGGGTTGGGCGGCGTGCCGGGCTGGCCAGCCTGTGCGCCCTGCGCCGTCTGACCCTGCGACACGGCCTGACCATTGGGATTGGTCTGGGTGACGGTGGGGTTGACGGGCGCCTGGTTGCTGAGCGCGCCGGGAATGCCCGAAGCTTCACCCGTACCCTGACCGCGCGGGTCGGAAGCCCAGGTGCCGGTTTCGTTGCGCAGGCGCGCTTCGTCCTGCGGATAGGTTTCGCGGGTGGCCTGACGCTCCGCGAAGTTCAGTTCGGCATGCACTTCGGTCGAGAAATTGCCCTGACCCAGGATCGGGGTCAGCAGCGCGATCACCGACTGGCGATAGCGATCCTCGATCTTGCCCTGCACCGCCAGCTGGCGATCGTCGCCGGCGTTGCTGTCATTGTCGCTCAAGAGCCGGCCATTCTGGTCGACCACCGAGATATCGTCCGGATTGAGTTCCGGGATCGACGAAGCGACGAGATGGACGATCGCGCTGACCTGCTGGTCGGTGAGCGTACGGCCGTTGGCGAGACGCAGCATGACCGATGCCGAGGGCTTGGACCGTTCGCGCAGGAAGACGCTGGGCGGTTCGACGGCCAGATGCACCTTGGCGGTTTCGACGCTGTCGATCGCCTCGATCGTGCGGGCCAGGTCCATTTCACGGGCCGAGCGCAGCTTTTCGCCTTCCACGGCGCGCGAAGCGCCCATCGGCAGGCTGTCGATCATGCTGTTGCCGTCGGGCGCGCTCTTGGGCAGGCCCTGGGCGGCGAGCATCATCTTCGCCTTGAAATAGTCGCCTTCGCCCACGGTCATGCCGCCGCTATTGTCGAAGTCATACTTGATGCCATTCTGGTCCAGCACCTGCGCGACGGCCGACTTGTCGGTATCGGGCAGGGCGCGGAACAGATCGCGCTGCGGCGGTTCGCGCAGCGCGAGCCAGGCCGCACCGGCCACCGCGACGGTGCCGATCAGGCCGAGCAGCGGCAGGCTCTTTGCCACGGCGGGTTGCTTGATGAAGCCGGTGAAGCGCGCCTTGAGCGCGTCCATGCCCTTGGCTCCGTTCCCGAAGGCGGCGCTGGAGGGGAGAGCAGGCGCGGATGCGCCGACATTGGTGCTGAGTGCGTTCTCGCTCATGGTTTAAACCGGCATGCTCATAATGTCCTTATAGGCGGACAGGAGTTTGTTGCGGACCTGAAGGGTCGCTTCGAAGCTGACCGACGCCTGCTGTTTGGCCAGCATGACGGCGGCGATGTCGGTGGTTTCGCCACGCTCGAACGAGGCCGCTGCCTCACCCGCCTGATTTTGCAGGCCGTTGACCTGTTGCAGCGCGCTGTTGAGGGCATCGGTAAAGCCGCCGGGCGCAGTGCCCTGCGGTCCGCCGACGCCGGGCGCGCCGACCGTGCCGGTCGATGCGACATCGCGCAGGGCCGCATTTTTCTGCAGGATGGCGTTGCGGATCGCCATCACGCTGTCGGTCGGGGAAACGCCGTTGATAGCCATGGTTCAACCCTCCCTTTATGCTGCGGCCAGCTCACGCATTTCGGCGAGCCGATAGCGAAGCGTGCGTTCGGAAATGCCCAACTTGCGGGCGGCGGCGGCGCGATGACCATCGGTTTCGCGCAGGGCGATCCGGATGGCTTCGAGTTTGCTGTGATGGGCGACGTCGCGCAGGCGGACCGGCTCGACCGGGATGGACGCCGGCGCGATGATCGGCGCGACGACGCGCAGCGGCTGGGGCGCGCCGGTCAGATGCAGGTCGTCCGCCTCGATCATCATGCCGTCGCGCAGCACCAGCGCGCGCTGAAGCACATTGCCCAGTTCGCGGGCGTTGCCGCGCCAGTTGTGGGCGCTGAGCTTGTCCATGGCGGCGGCGGTCGGCCATACGAACGGCGCCTTGCCCATATCCTGATGACGCAGCAGCATGGCGGCGGCGATCGCGGCGACGTCGCCGGGACGTTCGGCCAGCGGGCGCAGTTCCAGCGGCATGACGTTGAGACGCCAGTAGAGGTCTTCGCGGAAGCGGCCGGCAGCGACTTCCCCTGCCAGATCGCGGTTGCAGGCCGCGATGATGCGGACGTTGACCGGAACCGGATGGGTCGCGCCGACGGGAAGGACTTCGCCTTCCTGCAGGGCGCGCAGCAGCTTGGACTGGAGCGAGAGCGGCAGTTCGGCGATTTCGTCGAGGAAGAGCGTACCGCCGTCGGCGGCCAGGAACAGGCCTTCCGAGGCATTGGACGCACCGGTGAAGCTGCCCTTCTTATGGCCGAACAGCATCGCTTCCATCATGGTTTCTGGCAGCGCGGCGCAGTTGACGGCGATGAAGTCGTGAGCGGTGCGACCCGATTGGGCGTGGAGGAAGCGCGCCATGCCTTCCTTGCCGGTGCCGGTGTCGCCCTGAATGAGGACGGTCGCATCGCTGCGGGCGACGCGGCCGGCCAGCGTCATCAGGCGCGCGCTGCCGCTGTCGCCGACCGCGGGAACCGATGCCGGGCGAACGAGTTCAGCGATCAGGGCAAAGGCAAAACCCATGTCCGCGATGCCGAATGCGACCCGGGCCGGCAGGCCGTTGGCGGCAGCGATCAGCGACGGCGCGCCGTCGATGACATTGATGAGTATGTCGCGATGCGTGGCATGACCGATTTCGGTGGCCAGCAATATGCGCCGGTCGTCCCGTTCACGGGGGCTGGCGGCGTCGACGATACGAACGGTGTAGTAGGCATTCTCAAGCCAGTGCTGCAAGCCCGGAAGAAGCGCGCAGACCCCACGGCTCACGTCAAGCATAGACATGAACAGACCCCATGTTTTGGGCGGTTTGTGCCCCCGCACGCCCCAACCCCCTTCGATGGTTAATAAATACCCGTTCTGTGGTTATCAGATAGTTAACGCGACACGGCAGCTTGCCGCAGTGCGGCAGGTTTTTTCCGGCAAAAGCGGCAATTTTTTCCACCTTAGTCTAATCCGCGCGCGTCGCACGCACGGTGCGCCCGCGTAAGGGCCTTTGCGAACCCCATGATTCGCACCTGTTTCGAAAAAAATCGACGTCGCGACTAAAAGCTTCCCGCACCCCGCCGTTATCCCCTTTCGAGGCCGCAAGCGCTCTGACTGATGGCAGCGACCTGATATTGAATTGGAAAGGGAACACCATGACTGTTATCGCAACCAACACCGCAGCGCTGCGCTCCGCCAACGCTTCGACCGCCGCCACCAAGGCTCTGGGCACTGCAATGGAACGCCTGTCGACCGGCAAGCGCATCAACAGCGCCAAGGACGACGCCGCTGGCCTGGCCATCGCATCCAGCATGACCGCCCAGATCCGCGGCATGACCCAGGGCGTCCGCAACGCCAACGACGGCATCAGCCTCGCCCAGACGGCGGAAGGCGCGCTCGGCGAAGTCGCCAACATGGTTCAGCGTATGCGTGAACTGACCGTCCAGGCGATCAACGGCACCAACGACACCGACGCCAAGACCAACATCAAGGCGGAAATGGATCAGCTGTCCACGCAGATCACCGACACGCTGGCCAACACCGAGTTCAACGGCCAGAAGCTGTTCGTCGGCACCACCGACATCAAGATCCAGGCCGGCGCCAATGCAGGCGACTCGGTGACGATCAAGGCGAACGGTCTATCGACCGATGCCGCGATCACGGCCGTTGCCGGCGCCACCGCAGCCGCCGTCAACGTGACGACCGCCACCGACGCCGACCTGACCAAGTTCGACACGGCGCTGGAAAAGATCTCGGCGACCCGCGCCGACCTGGGTGCCGTCCAGAACCGCCTGGAATCGGCGGTCAGCAACCTGACGAACAACATCACCAACCTGACGGACGCCCGCAGCCGCATCGAAGACGCCGACTTCTCGGCCGAAACGACCGCGCTCGCCAAGCAGCAGATCCTGAGCCAGGCCTCCACCGCGATGCTGGCCCAGGCCAACCAGAGCCAGCAGGGCGTGCTCAAGCTGATCGGCTAAACCCGACACAGAATTGGTCGGCTGAGGTATTGGTCACCGCCAGCCGACCATGGTGCCCCCGGCACATCAACAGTCCCCACCGTGCCGGGGTCACACCTTCGATCGAACGACCAGCTATTAGAAGCCTCCGTCCCCCCGGGCGGAGGCTTCTTCATTATAGCACCTGTCGGCGCAGAACCGCACCGGCCCTCTCCCCCACCCGGCCACCCATATGATACTGCCGTTGGGTGGCCGGGTGGGGGAGAGGGCCGGTGCCGCCTTCGAAAGGCGCGGTCACGCGCATTTCCAGACGAACCCTGGATACAAGTCTTGGCTCGGTCGTTTCCCGGGTCCATGATGAACGCCATGACACAGATCGATCGGCGCGCGATGATCGCCGCCTCCGCCGCCGCCGCCGCCCTGCTTTTGCCCGACACGCTATTGGCGCAAACAAAAGGTGCCGCTTTCTCCTGGGACAAGCTGATCGCGTCGGCGCAGCGCCTGTCGCGCACGCCCTATAAAGAAGTGCCGCGTCATCCCGGTGCGGCGAAGGTCGATTATATAGCGCAGCATGAAGCGCGGTTCCGCGACGAGCGCACCTTATGGAACGACCTGCCGGGCGATACCGGCATACGCTTCTTTCCCCTGTCGCAATATTCGACCCAGCCGGTGCAGATCTCGACCGTCGAGAACGGGCGCGCTACGCCCCTTCGTTACGATCCGACGGTTTTCGACATGCCAGCCGACAATGCCGTCGCCAAGCTGGGGCCGGATGCGGGCTTTGCCGGTTTCCGCATCATGAATGCCAAGCGCGATGGCGACTGGCTCTCATTTTTGGGCGCCAGCTATTTCCGCGCGCCCAGCCCGCAAAAGCAGTTCGGCATGTCCGCGCGCGGCATCGCGATCAACACCAGCCTGCCGGGCAAGGAGGAATTTCCCGCCTTCACCCATTTCTGGCTGGAGCGCACCGGCAATAGCAGCGTCACCATCTATGCGCTGCTGGACGGCGCATCGATCACCGGCGCCTATCGTTTCGTCAGCAGCCTGGGTCCGGACGGGGTGAAGCAGGATATCACCGCCGCGCTCTTCCCCCGTCGCCCGATCCAGGAATTGGGGCTGATGCCGATGACCAGCATGTTCTGGTATAATCAGGCGAACCGGACGCAGGGCACCGATTGGCGCCCGGCCGTGCATGACAATGACATGCTGTCGATCGCCGGTGCCGACGGGACGGCGCATGTCCGCCCGATCGTGAACCCGTCCGCCCCGCATTTCAGCGCCTTTACCGAAGTCAGCCCCAAGGGGTTCGGCCTGTTGCAGCGCGATCGCGATTTCAGCCATTATCAGGATGACGGCGTCTTCTACGATCGTCGCCCTTCGCTCTGGGCCACGCCGAATACGCCATGGGGCAAGGGGCAGGTGCGGCTCTACGCTTTCCCCACCGACAGCGAATATACCGACAATGTCTGCGCCTATTGGACGCCGGACGTGGCGGCGCGGCCGGGCAGCCGGATAGACGCCAGCTATCATCTCGACTGGTCGGCCGCTCGCGCGCCGGCATCGGCGGGCCTGGCCATCGTCCAGAATGTGTGGCGCGGCCATAGCGAGCAGAAGGGCGCGGAAAAGCTGGTTATCGACTTTGCCGGCGTGGCTGCCGATCCCAAGCCCGACATCTGGGTCGATGTGAGCGGCGGCACGATCGCCAAGCAGGCGGGCTATCCGGTGCTGGGGCAGGATCGGCTGTTCCGCACGGTGCTTGATGTCGTGCGTCCACAGGGTAAAGCGGTTGATGTCCGGCTGCAATTGCGGTCGGGCGATCGCGCGCTCAGCGAATATGTCCATTATCCGATGGGTGCGTAGAGGGAACCGTCGGCCTGCCCAGCGGTTCCATCACCTTGGGTCAAACGGGACGGGTCTTTTGAATGACGGGGAACGGAGGCGTTCAAGCGCCGCACGGCGATGCGGAAGGCGAGCCGTTGGCGCGCGCCTTTGAACATGTGCCGGCGGAAACCCCGCTGGCGATGCCCGAGCAGGATTTCGGCACGAAGCCGGCGCTGACCATGCGCCGGCCGCTCAATATCGACATCTGGGCACGGCGATTGCTGGTCGTACTACTGGCATTGCTCCCCGCCGCGATGGCCGGACATGAGATGCGCCAGTCGATCGGCCTGGACGGCATCGATTGGATGGAGGGCCTCTATCTTGCCCTGTTCATCCCCCTCTTCGCCTGGATCGCCTTCGGCTTTGCGACGGCGATGATCGGCTTCCTGTTGCTGACCGTGGGCAAGGGGCGCAGCGTCACCCCGCGCCCGCTCAATCCCGCAACCCCGCTCAAGGGCAAGACCGCCATCCTGCTGCCGGTGTGCAACGAGGATTTTCTGGGCGTGCTGGGCCGGCTGTCGATCATGGAACGGTCCTTGGCGCAGGTGATGGGCGGCGAACGGTTCGAATTTTTCATCCTGTCCGATTCCAACGTGGAAAGCGGTGAAGTGGAACGGCGCGCCTATCAGGAAATGCGCGACTCCTTCTCCCGACCGGTTCATTATCGTCGCCGGGCGCTCAATATCGGCCGCAAGCCCGGCAATATCGCCGAGTGGGTGCAACGCTTCGGCGGTGGCTATGATTATATGGTCGTGCTGGACGCGGACAGCGTGGTCAGCGGCCAGACCATGGCCCGCCTGGCCGCCGACATGGAGCGGCATCCGCATGTCGGCCTGATCCAGACAGTTCCTACGGTGATGGGCGCGGCCACTTTGTTCGCGCGCTGGCAGCAATTTGCCAGCCGGCTGTTCGGCCCTACATCGGCCGCCGGCATGATCTGGTGGGCCGGGTCCGAAGGCATGTTCTGGGGCCATAATGCCATCGTGCGCGTGAGCGCCTTTGCCGAGAGTTGCGGCTTGCCCGAACTGCCGGGCCGCGCGCCGTTTGGCGGGCATATTTTGAGCCACGATATGCTGGAGGCCGCACTGCTGCGTCGGCGCGGCTGGGACGTGCATATGGTCACGGCCGACGACAGTTTCGAAGAATTCCCGCCGTCCATGCCCGACCTGTTCACCCGCGACCGCCGCTGGTGCCAGGGCAATATCCAGCATGTGCCGTTGCTGGTGAAGATCAAGGGGTTGCACCCGGTCAGCCGGTTCCAATTGCTGGTCGGCGCATCGGCCTATTGCACGTCGCCATTGTGGCTGTTGCTGATGCTGGTCGTGCTGGGTGGCGCGATCAGCGGGCTGTGGCCGCCGACGGCCGTGCTGCCTTCGGGCGGGTTGCTGGCACTGACCGTGGTGCTGCTGTTCGGACCAAAGATATTGGCGATATTGTGGGCCATGGCCGACCCGGCCCGGCGCATCGGCTTTGGCGGCGCGGCGCGGATGACGCGCGGCGTGATCGTCGACATCATCCTGTCGATCCTGATGGCGCCGGTGGCGATGCTGACCCAGACGATCAACCTGTTCGGCATATTGATGGGTAAGAAGGCGAGCTGGAACGGGCAGACCCGCGACCGCGACGGCATGGCCATCACCAGCGCGATCTGGCTGTTCAAATGGCATTTGTTGCTGGGTGCGGTACTGACCGCGATGGCGGTGAAGGCCGGCAGCCTGGGCTGGATGTCGCCGGTGGTCGCCGGCCTGTTCGCCGCGCCGGTGCTGGCGGCGGTGACGGCGCGCAAGGATCTGGGCCGACGGGCGGAAGAAAGCGGCCTGTTCGAAGTCGCCGATCCATGGTGGCGGACGCAAAGCTATCGCCCGCTCCGCTTTCGCTGGCCGACCACCGATGGCCGGCCGGTCGGGCCGCTGCCGGCGAACGACGAATAAAATCGCGTTTCGTGGCGTAGGACGGTTCGGTCGATAGGGTTGGACTGGCCCCCGGCCTTCGCCGGGGAACAGAAAGATGTTGGATCAGTCGTCCCAGTCGCGCAGTTTCTCACGCAGCTTGTCGAGCGCGGCCTTCTTGATCTGGCAGACGCGCGCGGCGCCGATGTCCAGCGTATGACCGATTTCCTCCAGGTTCATTTCCTCGACGAAATAGAGTTGCAGGACCATCGCCTCACGCTGGGGCAATTCGCCGATGCAGCCGGCCAACGCCTTTTTGAGCGACTCTCGCTCCATGATGTCGTCGGCACGGTCCTCCACATCGGCGAACCACATGGACTGGTCCGAATAGACTTCGTCCATGCTGGTGTGCTGGACCATCTCGACGCTGTCGGCGATCTCGCGATAGGCGGCCGGTTCCAGCCCCATGTCGCTGGACATTTCCGCTTCGGTCGGTAGGCGGCCGAGCTTCTGCTCCAGCCGGTTGCGTACCTTGGCAAGTTCTTTCCGCTTGGCCATTGCCGACCGGCAAATTGTTGCCTGCCGCCGCAGATGGTCGATCATCGCGCCGCGTACGCGCAACTGGGCATAGGCGGCAAAGCCAAGGCCGCGATCCTCGAAACTGTTGGCCGCCTCCACCAGCGCGACCATGCCGATCTGAAGCAGATCCTCCACCTCGATCGCGGTCGAGACGCGGCCATGGACATGCCAGGCGATCTTGCGCACCAGCGGCATATATTGGCGGGCGAGCCGCTCCGGGCTGTTTTCACCGGGCTTGGCATATGTATGAGCGCCAGCCGAAATCTTGTTCATATACATGGCTCAACCCTCCTTTCAGGCGACCCGTTCACGCTGAGGCGCGGGGTCGTGGCGGGGCGTGGGACGCGGTTCGTTGCCGACGACGGCGACCACCTCGACACCCTTGCCGTCGGGAATTTCGAGGAAGGACAGCACCGGCGTTTCGGGCAGATGCGGCTTGAACAGGCGGGCGAGCGCGCGGCGCGCCACCGGCGATGTGACGATGGCGAAGGCGCGCGCCTGACCCATCAGCGGACGGGCGGCATGTATCACCGCTTCGACGATGCGGTTGGCCAGCGCGGGTTCGATCGGATGTTTGGCATCGCCCGCGACGCGCATGGCCTGGGCCAGCAGCCCTTCCAGATCGCCGTCCAGCGTGATGACCGGCAGCGGCATCTTCACCGGGACCAGACCCTGGATGATGAGGGCGCCGATGCGCTGGCGCACCGCTTCGACCAGCTGTTCGTGGTTCATGTCGGGGCGGGCGGCGTCGACCATGGCTTCGCAGATGCGGCGGAAATCCTTGAGCGCGATGCCTTCGGAAAGGAGCGCGCGGCACAGCGCGCTGATCTGCGTCAGGGTGAGCGTGCCAGGCGTCAGGCCATCGACCAGCTGCGGCGCGGCGTCCTTCAGATTGTCGAGCAGCTTGCGCGCTTCGTCCAAGCCGAACATTTCGGCGGCATTCATCGCGATCAGCTGATTGAGGTGGGTGGCGACGACCGTCGGCGGATCGACCACGGTATAGCCCGCGACCACGGCTTCGCTGCGCTTGCCCTGCGGAATCCACACGGCGTCGAGGCCGAAGGTCGGATCTTTCGCCGCGCGACCGGCCACCGTGCCCTCCAGTGCGCCGCTGTCGAGCGCCAGCAGGTCATCGGGCCAGATTTCATCCTCACCCACGACGACGCCGGCGATGGTGATGCGATATTGGTTCGGCTCCAGCGCCAGATTATCCTTCACGCGGACCATCGGCACGACGAAGCCCAGTTCCTTCGACAGCTGGCGACGGATGCCGGTGATGCGGGCCATGAGCGGCGCGCCCTTGCGTTCGTCGACCAGGCCGATGAGGCCATAACCGATTTCTAGGCCGAGGATCGCGCCGTCCGACACATCGTCCCATTCGATGACGGCCGGGTTGGGCGCGGGTGGTGTCGGCGCAGGTTCGGCCGCCTTCTTCTGGCTCGCTTTGCGCAGCTGCCAGGCGATACCGCCGGCGATCGCCGCAGCGGTCAAGATGATGATGTGCGGCATGCCGGGCAGGATGCCGAGGAAACCCAGGATCGCGGCGACCGGCACCCAGGACTTGCCCGAACCGAACTGGCCGGCGACCTGGCTGCCCAGATCCTGCTCGCTCTTCACGCGGGTCACGATGGAGGCGGCGGCGATCGAGAGCAGCAGCGCGGGGATCTGTGCGACCAGCGCGTCGCCGATGGCCAGGATGATATAGGTTTGCGCGGCTTCGCCGATCGCCAGCTTATGGCTGACGACGCCCAGGATGATGCCGCCGACGATGTTGATGACCAGGATCAGGATGCCCGCAACCGCGTCACCCTTCACGAACTTGCTGGCACCGTCCATCGAACCGTAGAAGTCGGCCTCTGTCGCGACTTCGGCGCGGCGGATCTTGGCTTCTTCGGGCGTCATCAGGCCGGCGTTCAAATCGGCGTCGATCGCCATCTGCTTGCCCGGCAAGGCGTCCAGGGTGAAGCGGGCCGACACTTCGGACACGCGGCCCGCACCCTTGGTGATGACGACCAGGTTGATGATCATCAGGATGGCGAAGACGAAGATGCCCACGACATAGTCGCCGCCGATCAGGAAGTGGCCGAAAGCCTCGATCACCTGACCCGCCGCGTCCGATCCTTCATGGCCCGACACCAGCACGACGCGGGTGGAAGCGACGTTGAGCGCGAGGCGCAGCAGGGTCGCGAACAGCAGCACCGTCGGGAAGCTGGAGAAATCGAGCGGCTTGGCCGCATTCAGCGCCACCATCAGCACGGCAAGGCTGATCATGATGTTGGTGATGAAGCCGATGTCGAGCATGACGGCCGGAACCGGCACCATCATGAACAATACGACCATCAACGTCGCGAACGGCAGCACGGCGCCCTTGGCGGCGCTCATCCAGATCTTCGCTTTGACTTGAGCAGGAGACATTGCGGCCGATTACCTTCCGAGGGTGGCGAGCATGAGATAGGCGAGGCGCGCCGTCTGCGGTTGCGGCTTGACCATGATGTCAGGCTGCTCGCTCAGGCGCTGGGTTTCGATCCGCACATAATCGGCGGGCTGCACCGTCTTCGCGCCGGTGGGCAGCGCGGCGGAGGCATATTGGATGTCGCCGCCCAGGCTATCGACGCCCTTTTGCAGCTTGGACGCGAAGCGATCCCGGATTTCGGCGAAACTGCGGGCATTGCCCTGCTTGTCGTAGAAGATCGAGTGGTTCGCGCGCGCAGCCGACGGGAAGAGCGACGCGGCGCTCGCATCGGGCGCGCGATCGTGAACCGACAGGAATTTGGAGGCGCCGCCGACGCCCAGGAAATGGGCGAGGTAGAGATCGACCGGCTCGGCTTCGCGGCCCAGCTTCGATTCCAGAAAGGCCTTGTTGTCGGCGGCATGTTCCGCCGCCATGACCGAAGCGGTTTCGGGATGCTTGCGCAGGTCGAGGATCTGCTGGCGCAGTTGGGGGTCCGCCACATAATAGCGGCCGCCGCTCTGCTGGATCGCGTTCGAGGCCCAACCCAGCCCATATTCGCTGCCATGCTTGTCGATGACGGCGAGCCAGCTCTGGTCGATGAATTGATAGAGGCCGGTGGCGGACGATGTCGCCGCGCGGGCCGTGGGGTTCAGGCTCGATTCGATCTTGGCCTGACCCAGCAGGTAGGAGAAGTCGACACCAGTACGGCGGCTCGCCATGGCAATCGCGTTGGTCACGCGATTACCCGTCGAACTTCCGGTTGCTGATATGTCTGCGAAAGCGGACACGACTAAAATCCTCACTAGCTAGCGAGGACATTAGAGCAATGTTTGTGCCAAGATTTGGTTAACGCGGGTAAGGATTTCGCGCCCCACAACGAAAAACGGCGCCCGAAGGCGCCGCTTTAGCCGAAAGTCGAAATATTTTTTACGAAGGCTTTCAGCGGCCGTAGGTCAGCGGGGCCGTCTGCGCGCCATGGGCCGCAAGAATGGCAAGACGCTGTTGCGCGTGATCGGCGAGCAGCTTCACCCGGATCCGGGCGCTGTCGAGCAGCGGCATCATGATGCTCAGCCGTTCCACTACCGCGGGGTCGGATCTCCAGGCGCCGATCGCGCGGACGGACGAGGCCGCGCGGCTGACACGATTGCTGGCGAGTTCGATCGCGGCGGCATCATTGCCGTCGAGCACAGCACGAAGATCCTCGAACGCGTCGAACAGATCATCCAGCGCGGCAAGACCCAGCGGCATGACGTCAATCCTCTATCAGGCGGCCGACAGGTCGAGCGCGATCATGCGTTCGGCAATGGCGGACGGGTTCACCGGGTAATTGCCCGATGCGATGGCCGATTTGATGGCGGCGATCCGGTCCATGTCGACCGGCGCACCTTCGGCGGCCATGCGCGCGGCAGGGCTGCTCGACGTGGCGGCGCTGGCGGCCGTGGTCGATCCGGTGGTGGCCGTCGCGCGCGTCTTGGCCCCTTCCCGCAGGCGGGAGGCCTCAATGGCGGCGCTGATATTCTGGCCCACTGACTTGATCATTGGAAAATCCTTCACTCGTCCCTACTGACTATAACGGACAAGTTCAAAAATTATTAAATCCAGGAATGCGCACTACGCCCATTTCTACGACTTGAGCGAAAATCGGTGCGCTTTTCTTGTCTTCGCGCACACGGATCGTTTCACCCATGGCGCCATCTTCATCCGCGACCATCATGCGCGATACGCTGAAAACCGAGTTGCCGGCCATCAATTGCACCGGATCGCCCTTGCGCACAACCGCCTCCTTCGCGGCGGCGGGTGCCGGGCGAACATAGCGATTGGCGGCGCCATAGGCCGATGCGGTGCGCGGTAGCGGCCCCGAAGCGGCAGCGGCCGATCCGGTCATCAGCGGCACGCGGATGCGCCAGCCCAGAGCTTCGCACTTCACCATCGCGGCACCGAAGATCGGACCTTCGACGCTGGGTGTGGTGGGACAGGCGGCCAGGCGCAAACGGCGATCGACCGGCGCGGCAGGGCCGCCCGGCTCACCCAGATTGGCGCCGACGGTCATCGCCACCAGACTGTCGATACGATCGAGATTTTCGAATTTCTGGTTTCCCTGTGCCTGATTCCCTTGGGCCTGGGCCAGCGCAGGCGACATGCTGGTCAGCGCGGCGGCGGCGAGAAGGGCGGAAAATCGAAACACGGCATGTCTCCTGACGGAAGAACGGTCTTGTCAGGATTTCAGCAATTTCCGTGCCAAATATGATTAACGGCCCGGCGCGATGTGGATGACCTGCCCCTTCCCGCCTTTGCCGTCGCCCTGATCCAGTCCACGGATCAGCAGGCGATCCTGCGCAATGCCGTCCATCCGCAGGGCGCGGGCGACGGCGCCCAAACGGGCCGCCGCCAGATCCCAGTCGTCGAAACGCTGACGGCCCCGATCGGACCCGTCGCTGCGGATTTCCAGCCCGCCAGGCTTATGCTCGAAACGCTTCGCCACGGCGGACAGGCGGGCGCGGCCAGCATCGCTGAGCAGCGCTTCGCCAGGCTGAAAAAGGTCGGCAGCGCGCAGTTCCACACCCTGCTGCATCGCCCGACCGCCAAATTGCTGGCTGACCTGCGAAAGCATGGCGTCGCGGCGCGATCCGCTGGCCTGCAACAGCACGAAGAAGGCAAGCAGAAGGAGCAGCAGATCGGCAAAGCTGACCGCCCAGCGATTGCGCCGGGCGGAGGAGGCCGATGCCGTGACGGCCGATGTCGTGGAGTAAGGCGCGGTCATGCGACTTCGCGGATCGCGGCGCGGCGCAGCGGCGCATTTTCACGCCGGGCGATCGCCAGCATCCGGTCGGCCACTTCACGCTGCCAGGCCAGTTCCCGCTCCGACAGGTCGGCAAGGCGGGCGGCGACAGGCGCGGCGATGATGTTGGCGATGACGACGCCGTAGAAGGTGGTGAGCAAGGCCAAGGCCATGGACGGGCCAAGCTTCGCCGGATCGTCCATGGCGGCGAACATGCCGACCAGGCCGATGATCGTGCCCGCCATGCCCAGTGCCGGCGCGGCGTCGGCGATCGACAGCCAAGCCTTGTGCACCGCGCCATGGCGTTGCGCCCGGTCGGCGAGCGACTGCGCCGCCCACAATTCGAACATGTCGGTCCGCTCGCTATTGGCGAGCTTGCGGGCGGCTTCGGTCAGGAAGATATTGGCGGTCTTGACCCGGTCGGTGCAGGACAGGCCGCGCAGCTGCGCCACCTGATCGATCTTGAGCATGGCCGCGCGGGCGGCATCCCGGTCGCGGGCCGGATCGGCGGTCAGCAACAGCCGCAGCGCCGCCATCGCTCCGCCCATGGCACTCACGCCATTTTGAAACAGCGCCACCGCCGCGATCCCGACCAGCATCGCTGCCAGCGTCAGCGGATCGAACAAATGGCTGATTATCGCGATCATGAACGCCTGCTTCCCATCATCCTATCGACCAACGGCAACGCCCTGCCGCTGGCCGGCAAAAAATTGCCGCCCTTGCCGCCTCCCCCAGCAAGCCCCCCGTTTGCCGGGGATTATCGTGCTGCCGATGCGTCACCCACGCAAATTGGCACGGCTCTTGCTGATCTCCGACAGGATCACCCGTAAGGAGACGCCATCAGGTGTCAGAACGACGGGGGACGCAAAACTTTTAGAGCGAATTTGACCATGTCGGTGGATGACAATCTGTTCGGGATACACGGAAAGGCGCTGGCGCTTCGTTCGCAGCGCCTGTCCTTGCTCGCGTCCAACATCGCCAATGCCTCCACGCCCGGTTACAAGGCGCGCGACATCGATTTCGAGTCCGCGCTGAAGGAAGCCACGACGCAGGCCGGCAACAGCGCGACCGACGTGTCCAAGGCCGTCGATGACAGCATGGGCTATCGCGTCCCGCTGCAACCCAGCCTGGACGGCAATACGGTCGAACTGAGCACCGAACAGACGCTGTTCGCCGAAAATGCGGTCAAATATCGCACGACCCTCTCCTTCCTTGAGGGCCGCATCAACACCATCAACCGCGCCCTGAAGGGAGAATGAGCATGAGCAACAATGCGCCCATGAACATCTTCGACATTGCCGGCCGCGCCATGAGCGCCCAGCTGGTGCGCCTGAACGCCACCGCGTCCAACATGGCCAATGCCGGCAACGTCACCGGCAGCGCGGGCGAAGCGTATCGCGCGATCAAGCCGGTGTTCGAAAGCGTCACCGATACGCCCGGCGTGTCGACGGTGAAGGTCAAGAATGTCGTCACCACCAATGCGGAGCCGACCAAGCGCCACGATCCCAATCATCCGCTGGCCGATGCCAATGGCGATGTGTGGGAAGCCGCCGTGGACGGCAATGCCGAGCTGATCGACATGATCGAGACGGCCCGCATGTATCAGAACAACGTCCAGGTCTTGAACACGGCCAAGTCCCTGATGATGGAAACCATAAGGATCGGCAAATGACGACCACATCCACGGTCACCGATAGCGCGGGCCTTTCGGTCTACAACCCGACCAAGAATGTCGGCACCGGCAGCGCGGAGATGGGTCAGGCCAGCTTTCTGACGCTGCTGACCGCGCAGATGCAGTATCAGGATCCGTTCGAACCGGTCGATAATGCGCAGATGGTGTCGCAGATGGCGACCATCACCAATTCGTCCGGCATTGCCGAAATGAACCAGACGCTGAAGAATCTGGCGAGCGAGCTGACCGGCACGCGGCTGGGCGATGCGGCCAGCTGGATCGGCAAGTCGATGCTGGTGCAGAGCAATATCGCCGCGCCCGACGCGACCGGCACCTATGCGGGGCAGGTCACGCTGTCCGCCGCCACCGAAGGCGCCACCATCAATCTGGTCGATTCCGCCGGCAATGTGGTCAAGACGATCGAAACCGGCGCGCAGCCGGCCGGCAACCTGACCTTCTATTGGGACGGCAAGAATGACGCGGGCGAGACGGTGTCCACCTCCGCCCTTCAGGTGAAGGTCAGCGGCGCGACCACCAGCAAGGTCGCGACCTGGGCCACCATCGCCGCCGTTCAATCGCCCGCCGACGGATCATCCTCCAAACTCATCACCGCGCTCGGCAGCTACAGCCCGTCGGACGCGATCAGCCTGATGTAATCTTTCTCACCCTCACTCCCCACATCCTTTTCACCCAAGGAGCAACGCCATGTCCTTCTACATCTCCCTGTCGGGCCTGAAAGCGGCCCAGATCGACCTCGCCACCACGTCCAACAACGTCGCCAACGTCAGTTCGACCGCGTTCAAGAAGAGCAAGGCGCAGTTTGGCGACATCTTCGCCGCCGCGCCGATGCAGACCACCAACCAGGTCGCCGGCCAGGGCGTGCGCGTGCAGGACGTGGCCCAGCAATTCACGCAGGGCACGATCGAAGGCACCGACAAGACGCTGGACCTTGCCATCACCGGCGAAGGCTTCTTCACCGTGAAGGGCGAGGACGGCACCGTCAGCTATACCCGCAACGGCGCTTTCTCGGTCAATGAGGACCGCTTTGCCGTCGACACCACCGGATCGCGCATCCAGGTGTTCGCCGTCGATCCCCAGACCGGCAACCGCACGGGTGCGACCGCCAATGCCACCCCGGCCGACCTGAGCGACCTGCAGATCCCCACGACGCTGAACGGCGACGCCAACGGCGCGCAGCTCAACAGCGTCGGCGTGTCGAAGGAAGGCCTGGTTTCGGCCGTCTATGCCGATGGCACCACCGTCTATCTGGGTCAGGTCGCCATGGCTTCGTTCAACAGCCAGGAAGGCCTGCGTCAGGAGGGCGATGCCCACTGGACGTCGACCGTCGCCAGCGGCCAGCCCACGCTGGGCACCGCCAATCAGGGCCTGTTCGGCGCCGTGAACTCGGGCTTTCTGGAACGCTCCAACGTCGACATCACCGACGAACTGGTCAACCTGATCGCGGCGCAGCGCAACTTCCAGGCGAACAGCAAGGCGATCGAGGCGGCGAACACGCTGACCACCACCATCGTCAACCTGCGCACCTAAGACGCTTAAAGGCACGGGATAGAAGGTTTAGCCCATGGATCGGCTCGTCAACACGGCACTTACGGCGATGCGCGGCGCGATGGCGCGGCAGGCGTCGGTCGCGAACAACCTCGCGAACGTCAACACCGTCGGCTTTCGCGCCGAAATCGCCAATGCCGAGACACGCTGGATCAAGGGCGACACGTTCGACACCCGTGCCCAAGCGTCGGAACAGGTCGTCGCCGCCGACATGGCGCAAGGCGCGATGACCGAAACCGGCAACAACCTGGACGTGGCCATGAACGGCGATGCCTTGCTCGCCGTTCAGGCCGCGGACGGTAGTGAGGCCTATACGCGCCGCGGCGACCTGAAAGTCACGGACAGCGGCCTGCTGACCACCGGCGACGGCCTGGCCGTCATGGGCGAAGGCGGACCGATCACCCTGCCCCAGATGGACAGCGTGTCGATCGCCAAGGATGGCAGCATCTGGGGCGTGCCGCAGGGCGGCGATCCCGCCAACCCGGCGCAGGTCGACAAGTTGAAGCTGGTCAATGCCGCCGGATCCAGCATCGCCAAGGGCACCGACGGGCTGTTCCGCGAAGTGAATGGCGGCACCCTGCCCGGCGATCCGCTGGCGAGCGTGACATCGGGCGCGCTGGAAGGGTCCAACGTCAATGCGACCCAGGCCCTTATTCAGATGATCGAGGCCAGCCGTGCCTGGGAAACCCAGGTGAAGATGATCGATACCGCCAAACAGCTGGACGATGGCGGCGCTTCGCTGATGCGCCTCGACAGCTAAAATAGTTGGTTAATATTGGCACGCATCTTGCTTTGATGACTGCATGAGCATCCTTTGGGATGCCGCCACGGAGATACAACGATGACGAACGCAGCCCTTCATGTCGCCCGCACCGGCCTTGACGCGCAGAACACGAAGATGCGCGTGATCGCCAACAACCTGGCGAACGTCAACACGACCGGTTTTAAGAAGGACCGCGCCGATTTCGAAACGCTGGCCTATCAGCAGATCATTCAGGCCGGTTCCAATTCGGACAGCGAGAACAAATTCGCCAACGGGTTGAACCTCGGCTCCGGTGTGGCGCTCCAGGGCACCAGCAAGATCAACACCCAGGGCACGCTGAACCAGACCAACAATGTGCTGGACATCGCAATCGAGGGTTCGGGCTATTTCCAGGTGCAGCAGCCTGATGGTTCCATCGCCTATACCCGCGCCGGCAATTTCAGCGTTACCGCCGAAGGCACCGTGGTCACAAGCGACGGCCTGCCCCTGATCCCGCAGATTACCGTGCCGCAGGGCGCGACGTCGGTCGCGATCGGCAATGACGGTACCGTCACCGCCACGTTGCAGGGTGAAAGCGAACCGAGCAACCTTGGCCAGATCGAAATCGCCAGCTTCATGAATCCGTCGGGCCTGACGTCGATCGGCGGCAATTTGCTGACCGAAAGCGCCGCCAGCGGCGTGCCGCAGGTCGGCGTTGCGGGCCTTGAAGGCCGTGGCCTGATGCGGTCGGGCTATCTGGAAACGTCGAACGTCAACATCGTCGAGGAGCTGGTCGACATGATCGAGACGCAGCGCGCCTATGAGGTCAACAGCAAGATGATCAAGGCGACCGACGAGATGCTCCAGTACGTCAACCAGAATATCTAAGGCTGAATGATGCGCCTGTCCTACGCCGCCATCGCAGCCGTCTCGCTGATCGCTCTGACCGCTTCCCCGCTGGAAGCCGCCAAGAAGAAGCGCGAGGTCGAGCGCGACTATTACATGCCGACCATCGCCCAGCCGGTCGCTCCGGCGGCGAACGGCTCCATATTCCAGGCGTCGGTGGGCTATACGCCGCTGACCAGCGGCGCGCGCGCCACCACGGTCGGCGACATCATCACCATCGTACTGGTCGAACGGACGCAGGCGAGCAAGACGACCAGCGCGGACACCGCCCGCAACGGCAATGTCGGGCTGACGCCGCCGACCACCGGCATCCTGTCCAAGCTGATTTCGCCCAGCGACATCGGCGCCAGCGGCCAGAACACCTTCACGGGCAAGGGCAATGCCAGCCAGTCGAACGCGCTGACCGGTGAGATCACCGTGACGATCGCGGCGGTCTACCCCAACGGCACGATGCTGGTGAAGGGTGAGAAGGCGCTGACGCTCAATCGCGGCGACGAATTCATCCAGATCAGCGGCCTCGTCCGCCAGGCCGATATCGCGCCGGACAATCGCATCGCATCGACCCGCGTCGCCGACGCAAAGATCATTTACAAAGGCAAGGGCGAGATCGCCAATGCCAGCCGTCAGGGCTGGTTCCAGCGCTTCTTCTCCGCGATCAGCCCCTTCTGATGGAAACCGGAACAGCCATGATCCGCCTGCTTCGCCTGATCCTGCCGATCTTCGCGCTCCTTGCCGTGCCGGCCCATGCCGAACGAATCAAGGATCTGGGCACGTTCCAGGGCGTCCGTCCCAACCAGTTGACCGGATATGGCATCGTGGTGGGTCTGGCCGGCACCGGCGACGACAGCATCCAATATGCGACCGAGGGCATGAAGGGCGTCGTCTCGCGCTTTGGCCTGACTTTGCCGCAGGGTGTGAACCCCGCGCTGAAGAATGCGGCGGCCGTGCTGGTGACTGCCGACCTGCCCGCTTTCGCCAAGCCCGGCCAGCGGCTGGACGTGACCGTGTCCGCGCTGGGCAAGGCCAAGTCGCTGCGCGGCGGCACGCTGATCATGACGCCCCTGCGTGGTGCGGATAACGAGATTTACGGCATGGCGCAGGGCAACCTGGCCGTCGGCGGCCTGGGCGTGACCGGCGCGGATGGCAGCCAGGTGTCGGTCAACGTACCGTCGGCCGGCCGCATTCCCGGCGGCGCGACGGTGGAACGGGCGGTCGCGACCGGGTTCGACACCGCGCCTTCTCTGACGTTCAACCTGGCCGAAGCAGACCTGACCACGGCGCTGCGCGTGGCGGACGGAATCAACCATGCCTTTGGCGATCGCCGCGCCCGCGCGACCGATGCCGTTTCGGTATCGATCGACGCCACGCCGGGCGCCGAAGACCGCATCCTGATGATGGGCATGATCGAGAATATCGAGATTTCGCCTGCCGATGCGCCGGCCAAGGTGATCGTCAACGCCCGCACCGGCACGGTCGTCATCAACGGCGCGGTGAAGATCCATCCAGCCGCCGTGGCGCACGGCAAATTGACCGTCAGCGTCAATGAAAGCCCGCGCATTTCGCAGCCCGCCCCCTTCAGCCAGGGCCAGACCGCGGTCGAGCAATCGAGCAGCATCAGCATCGACCAGGAAAAGAAACCGATGATTAATTTTAAAGGTGGAGCGTCGCTGGCCGATATAGTGAAGGCGGTCAATGCGATCGGGGCTTCCCCGGCGGATATGGTCGCGATCCTCGAAGCCTTGAAACAGGCGGGCGCGATGAAAGCGGAACTGGTGGTGCTGTGATGCAGGTAACGACGACGAACAGTACCGCCGCGACCGGCGCAACGCCTTCGCAAAAGGCGCAGCTGCAAAAGGCTGCTCAGCAGTTCGAGGCGGTTTTCCTGCGCCAGATGATCGGCGCGATGCGATCGGCCAGCCTGGCCGAGGGCATCAGCGATTCCAGCGCGACCCAGCAGTTTCAGGACATGGCCGATGCCCGCACCGCAGACGCGATGGCGGGCAAGGGCGCGATGGGCATCGCCGAATTGCTGATGAAGCAATTTGGCGCCCGCGTGAGCGATACCCCGGTCGCGCCTGATGCAACGGCCGCCGGCAAGGCGACCGGCGCATGAGCGATCTGTTCATCATCGGCGCATCGGGCACCCGCGCCTATCGGTCGGCGATGGCCGCAATCGCGGAAAATATCTCCAACGCCAGCACCGAGGGCTATGCCCGTCGATCGGTGACGACCATCGAATCCGGTGCGTCGACTGCGACCATGTCGCTCTATATTTCACGCGCCAATTTCGGCGGCACGCAGGTGGCCGGCGTCAATCGCGCGTCCGATCCCTATCTGGACGCATCGGTCCGCAATACCGGCATGGCGCTGGGCAGCGCGACATCGCGGCTGCGCTGGCTGTCCGATGCCGAAAATGCCATGAACGACAGCAGCACCGGCGTCGGCCAGCTGATGATCGGCATGTTCCAGAATATGGAAAAGCTGGCGGCCAGCCCGACCGACACGTCGCTGCGCGTCACCACGCTGGACAGCATCAGCCGGGTTGCGCAGGCGTTCAACCAGACTGCCACCGACCTCAAGACCGTGTCCGAAGGGATCGCTACCGAAGCCAAGGCATCGGTCGCGACCATCAACCAGTCGCTCGACGCGCTGGCCGACATCAACAATAGCCTGCTGCGTGCGCAGCCGGGCACGTCCGCTTATGCCCAGTTGCTCGACAGCCGCGATTCCGCGTTGCAGACGCTGTCGCAGAATATGAACATCACCGTCAGCTTTGGCACCAATGACAGCGCCATCGTCAGCTTCGGCGACCAGACGCTGGTGAGCGGCAACGCGGCGACCAATGTGGCGCTAACCGCCAACAGCAATGGCACGCTCTCGTTCGGGCTGGCCGATGGTACGGCGCTGGGCGCGCCGGCGAACGGGACGCTGGGCGGATTATTTTCCGCAGCGAACACCGTGACGCAGCGGCGCACCAGCCTGGACACGCTGGCCGCGCAATTCGCCACAGACGTCAATGCCTGGCATGCGCAGGGCGTGACCGATGGCGGCACCGCCGGCGCGGCGCTGTTGTCCGGCACGACGGCAGCCAGCCTGGCCGCGCTGGTGACCGATCCGGCACAATTGGCAACCCGATCTTCGGACGGCACGCTCAACGGCAATCTGTTGACGGTCAGTTCCGTTCTGCGCGGCAATGGCAGCGTCGAACAGAATTGGACGTCGATCATCGCGCAACAGGCGACATTGCTGTCGTCCACCAAGGCCGAGTTCGACACCGCCACCAGCCGCAACGATCAGGCGGTCGCCGCGCGCGAAGCGGTGAGCGGCGTCGACCTGGACCTGGAAGCTGCCGACCTGTTGCGCATCCAGCAAGCCTATTCGGCGTCCGCGAAGATCTTGCAGGTCGCCAAGGAAACGCTCGATTCCATCATGAACATCATCTGACGCGGAAGGACTGAGTCATGGTAGGCATCACCAACAAGATCATGCTGGCCGAGGTCCGCCGGCAACAGAAACTGTCCCAGGAACTGGTCGACGGGCAAACCGCGATCTCCACCGGGATCACGCTGAACAAGCCGTCCGACGATGCGCTTGCCTGGGTACAGGTATCGGACGTCGGCCGCGCGCAGGCGCAGCAAGCCGCCTGGAAAACCAATGTCAGCTATGGCACGGCCCGTTCCGGCAGCGCCGAAGCGAATCTGTCGGAAATCGACAATCTGCTGACGCGAGCGCAGGAATTGGTGACGTCGGCCCGGAACGGATCGCTGAGCGAGACGAACCGCACCGCGATCGTGGAGCAGATGTCGACCATCCGCACCACCATCAGTGAACTGCTGAACCAGAAGGATTATCAGGGCATATCCGTCTTCGACGATGGACAGAGCGTGCTGGTGCCCGTCAGCCGTGGCCTCAATCTGGAGGTGGTGGGGACGAGGCAGGATGTATCGACGGTCAACGTCGGTGGCACGTCGATGTCGATCGACGACATATTGGCGCAGGGTATCGCCGCCGTGCAGAGCGGCGACGATACGGCCATGGCGTCTTCGGTCACGGCCGTTCAGTCCGCGCAAGGCCACATCACGGTCGAGCAAGCCAAACAGGGTGTGCGCAGCGACCGATTGGAAGTGGTGGGCACGCGCCTGACCGACGTGGATCTGAGCCTCACCGAGAAGCGCACCAACCTGGAATCGACCAAATTGGAAGATGTCATCGCCAGGGTGAAGGCAGGCCTGTTGCAGCTCGATGCGGCGCAAACGACCTTTGCGCGGATCAACCAGCAGACGCTGTTCGACCTGATCAAGTGATCCGCCGCAAAAAGGCGCGATGGTCCTAAACCGGATGATAACCAGTCCGTATTAACCTTAAGAACGGCGTCACCACCAAAGACGCCATCGGACGACCGCCTGTGGGGCGTTTCAATCGGGGATAATCATGTTCGCAGCCATCGGCCTTGTCATTCTGCTCGTCATGGTGTTCGGCGGATTCGCCTTCACCGGTGGCGACCTTGGCCCGGTGCTCCATGCCCTGCCCCACGAAATGCTGATCATCGGCGGCGCGGCCGTCGGCGCGCTCGTCATCGGCAATAGCGGCGCGGACCTGAAGGCGCTCGGCGGTGGCCTGGGCAAGGTGTTCAAGGGCGCCAAGTACAAGAAGCAGGACTTTCTGGACTGCATCTTTCTCGTCAGCAAGCTGATGAAGACGCTGCGGGTCGAAGGGCCCGTCGCGCTGGAACCGCATATCGAAGATCCGTCCAGCTCCACCATCTTCACCGAATATCCCAAGCTGATGAAGGACAAGGCGCTGGTCCACCTGATCAGCGATACGCTGCGTCTGGTCGTCATTTCGTCCGGCACGCTCGACCCGCATGCGGTCGAGGATGTGATGGATAACGCGCTCAAGACCCATCATCATGAAGCGATCAAGCCGGCCGACAATCTGCAAGGGCTGGCGGACGCCCTGCCCGCGCTGGGCATCGTCGCGGCGGTTCTGGGCGTGGTGAAGACCATGGGGTCGATCGACCAGCCGCCTGCCATCCTGGGCGCGATGATCGGTTCGGCACTGGTCGGCACGTTCCTGGGTATTTTGCTCGCCTATGGCATGGTCAATCCGTTCGCCAACCGCTGCCGCAGCGTGATCGAAGCGGACGGCGCCATTTACCATGTCGTCAAGCAGATCATCATCGCATCGCTCCACGGTCATCCGCAGCCGCTGGTGATCGAAGCCGCCCGTTCGGGCCTGACCCATGCCAACCAGCCCGGCTTTGCCGAGGTGTTCGACGGTATGCGGGGCAAATAAGCCATGGCGGAAAAGAAGCGCGGGGCGAACGAGCCGGAACCCCGGCCAATCATCGTCAAGAAAATCATCGTCGAAGGACATGGCGGCCATCATGGCGGCGCCTGGAAAGTGGCCTATGCCGACTTCGTGACGGCGATGATGGCCTTCTTCCTGCTGATGTGGCTGCTGGGCGCGACCACCGAAAAGCAGCGCAAGGGGCTGGCCGACTATTTCACGCCGACTTTGGTGCAGATGAAGGAAAATTCGGCCGGATCGAACGGCCTGTTCGGCGGCGACAGCATGATGGCGAAGGAAAATTACCCGACCACCGGTGGTCAGGGCAATCTGGCCATCACCATCCCGCGCGACGCCAGCGGCACCAAGGATCAGGGTGGCAAGGCGACGCGCGCGCAGGACCGGCAGAAATTCGAATCGATCAAGAAGAGCCTGGAAGAGCGCATGATGCGCAACGGGCTGGGCAAGCTGCGCAAGAATGTGCGTTTCACTGAAACGCGCGAAGGTTTGCGCATCGACCTGATCGACGAGGCCGATTTTGCGATGTTCGCCATGGGGACCGACCGGCTGGTGCCGCAGGCCCGTTCGCTGATCGGCGAAGTGGCGAGCGTATTGAAGACCATGCCCAACCCGGTGATCGTGCGCGGCCATACCGATGGCCTGCCCTATGCGTCGGGCCGGACGATGAACAATTGGATGCTGTCGTCCAGCCGCGCGGAATCCACACGTCAGGTGCTCAACCAGTCGGGCATCGGCAACGACCGCTTCGCCCGGATCGAAGGCGTGGCCGACCGCGAGCCGTTCATCAAGAATGATGCCTATGACCCGCGCAACCGGCGCATGTCGATCATCCTGGGGTGGACCCGTGGCGGCGGCAAGGACGACGATGCCGAGACGCAGGATCCCGAAACCCAGGCAGCGATCAAGGAACGCGACAATCCGATGCGCGTGGCGAAGGAACAGGCGCAGAAGCTGGACATGGGCGGCACCGGCCTGCCCAGCGGCGCGGCGCTGATCAACCCCGCTGCGCCGGGCACGTCGAACAAGCCGGGCAAGCATTGATCCTACCAAGGCGGCGATGGCGACATCGCCGCCTTAACTTCGCACTTTTCCCGCCAAATGCGTAATTTTCGGTCGCAGGACGGACATTATGTTGCGAGAGGCGTGGTGCAGCATAGCTGAGGGTGGGTGGATAGGACAGATTTGCCTTATCCCTCTCCCTTGAGGGAGAGGTCTGCGCAGACTTGGCAGCTTGCTGCCTAGTCGAAGCTGGGTGAGGGGGTGTCAACCTCATGGCAGTACGCCAATCTTGCGCCAGCCCCCCTCATCCAACTTCGCCTAGGCTTCTTCGTCGCCAAGGCTTCATATCCTTCTCCCTCCGAGGGAGAAGGAACACCTGCTTCCGTTCGAAACCCGGCCTTCAGGCCGGCAGCACCAAACTTGCTTCCAGACCGCCTTCCGGCCTGTTTTCCAGGCGCAGTTCGCCCTGATGTTCGGCCATGATCGCGCGGACGAGGGCGAGGCCGAGGCCGGCGCCGCCGGTTTCGCGGTTGCGCGATCCTTCCAGACGGGTGAACGGCTCCAGCATTTCGGCCATGCGGTCCTGCGCGATGCCCGGCCCTTCGTCGGCGACGGCGATGCGGATCATGCCCGCTTCGTGCAGCACCGTCACATGGGCGCGGTCGCCATAGACGATCGCATTTTCGATGAGGTTGCGCACCGCGCGGCGGATTTGCTGCGGGCGCACGAAGGCGACGGCACGGTCGCTGTCGGCCATGTCGACGGGCGATCCCAGTTCGATGAAATCCTCCACCACGGCGTCGGCCAGTGCGGCAAGATCGACCTTCTGCGCGGCCTCCGTACTGCGGCCGGCGCGGGCAAGGGACAGAATATCTTCCAGCATGCGGTTCATTTCATCGATCGTTTCGGACATGCGGGCGCGCTCGCCTTCATCCTCCACCGACTCGGTACGAACCCGTAACGATGCCAGCGGCGTGCGCAGATCATGGCCGATCGCGCCCAGCATCCGGTCCTTTTCATCCAGCATGGCGATGATGCGCGACCGCATGGCGTTGAACGCCATGGTAAGGTCGCGCACGTCGCCGGGGCCGCGCTCGTCCACCGCATCGGCGAGGCCGGTGCGGGCGAATTGCTGCGCGGAGCCGGTGAGTTGCTTGAGCGGCCGGGCGAGACGGCTGCCGATCCAGAGCAGAGGCAGCAGGACGATGACGTAGAGGATCAGCGTCTGCCCGATCAGCCAGCCGCCAAAGCGCGCCGGGCGATTGCCGATGCGCGCTTCGGTCGTCACCCATTTGCCCGGTTCATATTCGACCGCCAGGCGCAACCGACCGACGCGCCGGTCGCGCGGCGTTTCGCCGGTGGCGCGACTGCGTATCTGTTCCCAACGGCGCATCGGCATGATGCGGCTGTCCTCCGCCGCGACGACCGAGTGCACGGTAAGGCCGATATCGTCGAACATCGCCTCCGCCCGAGCCTGCACATCCGGGCGCGGTCTGCCCTCCAGCACGGGGCGGGTCGTGGAAAATTCGACGTTGCGCCGGTCTGGGCGCTCGCGACCCTCCTCGCGCCGGTCCGGGTTGGGCGGCAGATCCGGGCGATCGGGGCGACGATCCGGCCGCACATCCAGCGCGTTGATGACGCGATAGACGACCGGCGCGGTCTGGCTGGTCAGATCGACGCGGTTGCGTTCGCGCAGCAGCAGGCCAAAATTGATCGCCTGCGCCACGAACAGCGCGATCGCCACCAGGATGATGATCTGGCCGACCAGGCTTTGCGGCCACAAACGAAGCCGCTTCACAGTTTGCGGACCTCCGCCGAGAGGGTGTAGCCCCCGCCCCATACGGTCTTGATCAGCGTAGGGTTTTTGGGATCCGGCTCGATCTTCTTGCGCAGGCGGCTGATCTGATTGTCGATCGCGCGGTCGAAGGCATTGGCTTCGCGGCCCTGGGTGATGTCGAGCAACTGGTCGCGGCTGAGCACGCTGTTGGGACGTGTGGCGAAAGCCAGCATCAGATTATATTCGGCGGTGGAAAGCGGCAGCGACACGCCTTCGCTGTCCACCAGCGTGCGTTCCTGCGTTTTCAGCAACCAGCCGGCGAAGCTGTAATTGGCGCCATCGGGCGCGGTGACACGCTGACCACCGGTGGCGACGCGGCGGAAGATCACCTTGATACGGGCGACCAGTTCGCGCGGCGAGAAGGGCTTTAGCACATAATCGTCGGCGCCCATTTCCAGGCCGACGATGCGGTCCGTCTCTTCGGTCCGGGCGGTCAGCAGGATGACGGGAATCTCGCTCGTCTCGCGGATATGGCGGCAGAGCGACAGGCCGTCCTCCCCCGGCATCATGATGTCGAGGATGACGAGGTCGATGGCGTTGGCGTTGAGCCGCACGCGCGCTTCGGACGCGCTTTCCACGGCGGTGACGCGAAACCCGTTGCGCGACAAATATTGCGCCAGCGGTTCGCGGATCGAACGCTCGTCATCGACGAGCAGGAGATGGGGTCGTTCGCTCATCTTGCCTGTCTGTCATGGGTGGAGGATGGTTGGAAGGGCGAAGGCAGGGGAAAAAGCCCCCGCCCTTCCCGGTCATCGGCACGGCGCCAGGGGAGGAACGCCGTACCGATATGCAGCATGTCAGTTGGCCGGCGGCGGCGGCGGGGCGTCATGACCCGGACCGCCCTCACCCGGACCACGGTGCCCCATGGGACCGCGCATCTGCGGGCGGGCTGCCTTCAGTTCGTCGGCGGTGACGAAGCCGTCCTTGTTGGTGTCAGCCTTGTCGAACATGGCGAGCGGGCCAGCCATGAATTCCGCCTTGGTCACGGTGCCGTCCTTGTTCGCGTCGCCGAAGCCGGGGCCACCGGGGCCAAAGCCGTGCGGACCGCGACGGCCCGGACCGCGATGCCCGCCCTTGCCCCAGCCGCGTCCGTCGGGCTTGCCGGCTTGCTCACGGCGGTCTTCCCGCTTGTCGGCGCGGGCCCGATGCCCGGCGGTAAATTCGGCCTTGCTGATCTGGCCATTCTTGTCGGTATCGAGCGCGGCGAAGCGTTCGTCCGTACGCTGCTGGCGGCGCAGATCGCGATCCTTCTGCGTCAGCTGGCCGTCACGGTCGACGTCCATTTTTGCGAAGCGGGCTTCGAGCGCGGCGGTCAGTTCCGCCTTGCTGATCTTGCCGTCCTTGTTGGTGTCGGCCATCGCCATCAGGCCGCCGCGCGGACCGGGGCCACCATCGGCGCCGGGCTGGGCGTAAACGACATGGGTAGCCGCAAGGCCGCCGACGAACAGCGATCCGACCGCGACCGTGGTGAAGAATTTGCGAAGCATCTGTGTCTTCCTTCTTAAAGGGTCTTGCTGAACGGCGGTTCGCCGTCCTTGAAACCGTTTATGAAGGCCAGTTGTCCCGAAGATATGTCAGGTCAGCGGGTGAAGTGTCGCAATTTGTATCGTTTTAGCCCGCTATAATCGCGCGGGCACGGCCGGTCGCGGCCTGGGTATCGACCGCGAGTTTCTTCACTTCCGACGCGACGACGGAGAAGCCACGGCCTGCGTCACCCGCGCGGGCCGCCTCGATCGAGGCGTTGAGGGCGAGAAGATTGGTCTGGCGGGCGATGCCGTCGATCGCATCGACGATGCTGCTGACTTCGCCCAGCACATGTTCGACCACGCTGCGGCGATCCCTTTCCTGCTGTCGCATCCGCTGTTCCGCCTCTTCGCGTGCGGCGATGGCGCGATGTTCGGCGCTGATGTCGTTGGCGAATTTGATGACGCCCGTCTGGGTGCCGTCCGGGCCGATGATGGGGTTGTAGCTGCCACGAATCCAGACATGCTGGCCGCGCGCATCGAGGCGGCAATAGGCGCCGGTGTCGAAATGGCCGGACAGGAGATGCTGCCAGAAGAGCGCATAGTCGCGCGACCGGGCATAGTCGGCATCGCAGAAGATGCTGTGATGCCGCCCCTCCACCTGATCGAAGCGATAGCCGAACAGGGCAAGAAAATTGTCGTTGGCACCAGTGACCCGGCAATCGCGATCGAAGGTTATGATCGCCGTCGAGCGATCGATCGCGCGCCAGACAGAAGCGGCTTCAAGATCAAGCCCGTGCACAGCATATCTCCATTCTGAACCATATGCCGTGCAAAGGTTAAGGCGTTGCTAACCCAATGGCCGGCAACGCCGATAGCAATCAGCGGTCGCGGCGGCCCAGCAGACGCAAACGCAGGGCGTTCAGCTTGATGAAGCCGGCCGCGTCGCGCTGGTCATAGGCGCCCGCATCATCCTCGAACGTCACGACCTTCTCGCTGTAGAGCGAATAAGGCGACTTGCGGCCCACGACATAGACGCCGCCCTTGTAGAGCTTGAGGCGAACGGTGCCGGTCACCTTTTCCTGGCTATAGTCGATTGCGGCCTGAAGCATTTCACGCTCCGGCGAGAACCAGAAGCCGTTATAGATCAGCTCGGCATATTTGGGCGCAAGTTCATCCTTCAGATGCGCGGCGCCACGGTCGAGCGTCAGCTGCTCGATGCCGCGATGGGCGAGGTGATAGATGGTGCCGCCCGGCGTTTCATACATGCCGCGCGACTTCATGCCGACGAAGCGGTTTTCGACGAGGTCGAGCCGGCCGATGCCATGCTTGCGGCCATATTCGTTCAGCGTTTCGAGCAGGGTCGCGGGCGACATGCCCACGCCGTTGATCGCGACGCCATCGCCCCGTTCGAAATCGATGGTGATATATTCGGGCGCGTCGGGCGCGTCTTCCGGATTTACCGTGCGCGAATAGACATAGTCCGGGGTTTCTTCCCACGGATCTTCCAGAACCTTACCTTCCGACGAGGTGTGCAGCATGTTCGCGTCGGTCGAGAAGGGGCTTTCACCACGCTTGTCGCGCGGGATCGGGATCTGATGCTTTTCGGCGAATTCGATCAGCTTGGTGCGGCTGGTCAGATCCCATTCGCGCCACGGGGCGATCACCTTGATGTCGGGGGCCAAGCCATAATAGCCCAGTTCGAAGCGGACCTGGTCGTTGCCCTTGCCGGTCGCGCCATGCGACACCGCATCGGCGCCCAGCTGCTTGGCGATTTCGATCTGGCGCTTGGCGATCAGCGGACGGGCGATCGAGGTGCCGAGCAGGTAGAGGCCTTCATAGAGCGCGTTGGAGCGCATCATCGGGAAGACATAGTCCTTCACGAATTCCTCGCGCAGGTCGTCGATGAAGATATGCTCTTCCTTCACGCCCATCAGGCGGGCCTTGGCGCGAGCCGGTTCCAGCTCTTCACCCTGACCGAGATCGGCGGTGAAGGTGACGACTTCGCACTGATAGGTTTGTTGCAGCCATTTCAGGATCACGCTGGTGTCGAGACCACCGGAAAAGGCGAGGACGATGCGGTTGATCTTGTCGGACATGGGCTGGCGATTCTTCCGTTAAAAAGGCGCGGTAAAGACCGGCGCGCCGGTAACAGCCGATCGCCAAAAGCGCAACATAAGCCGCACAGGAAAAGGGACGGAAGACCGATTGGTCCTCCGTCCCTTTTTTCAGATGGGGGTATGCCTTACTTGGCGGGGCGCGGACGCAGGAAGCCCGAAGAGGCCTGCTGGCCGCCGAAACGATAGACGGTCTGGCTGCGATCGGCAGCCGCAACCGGCGTGGGTTCCGCGTGCGTCGTCTGCGGCGCGGGCGCGGTGACCGAAGCGGCTTCACGCTGCGCGATCAGATATTGCGCACGACGCACACGCTTGGTGCGGGTGCGGAAAGGGTTTTCCGCACTAGGTGCAGCAGCGACCATTGCTTCCAGCTTGGCGTCTTCGGCAAGACGCGGGCTGGCCATGGCGGGACGCGAGGCGACCGGTGCGACCGTAGCCGGCATCGGGGCCACAGGGACAGGCTCCGGCGCATAAGTCGGCGCGATCGCGTCTTCCTCATCCGGGCGACGACGGCGGACCAGCGCGGCACCGCCCAGCCCCAGAAGGAGCAGCGCGCCGCCACCCAGCGCCCAAAGCAGCGCCTGATCGGTGCGCGCGGTGGTCGGCTCAGCCGGGGCAGCCGCCGGGGTCGGCGCGGCCTGCGGCTCTTGCTGCGCCATCGGCGTTACTGGCGGCGCTGCAGGAGTTGGCTCAGGCGCAACGGCAGGCGCGACCGGGGCTGGCGTGGCCAGCGTGGCAGCAGTCTGGCGTTCGACGGCGCGGGCCGGCGCAGCACGTTGTGCGGTGCGGGGCGCAACGGCAGGCGCCGCAGCCTTTTCCGCTTCGACAGCGGCAGTCGCGGCGGCGATGCGCTCGTCGATCGGCGGGGTAGCCTGAACCACCGGCTGGCTAGGCGTGAATTCCGGCGTAGCGGCCGGTGCGGCGGGCGCCGTCATGGCTGGCGCGGCCGCCGGCGCCGCTTCCGGTACCGTGAGCGGCGCGGCCGGCGCGGCGGCAGGCACGTCGACGGTCTGGGCCAGCAACGGGGTGGCAGTCAAAGCCAGAACAGCGGCAATCGCGGCCCTGGCGGGGCGGGTGGTGCGAATATTTCTAGTCATAGCAGGAGGTCAACGACTGACCACGCGATTCAACACAAGACATCCAACGGAATCGCGATGAATTGTTATAGTTCAGCGTCAGGACGATCCATATGAACAGATGTTCATTTCAATATGAACGGCACATTTACAGAACGACATGCATTATAACTTTGCACCCATATACTATAGATGGATATTTACTTCGCACCGTCTCGATCCAGCTTTACGCCATCCAGTAAAGCTGCGCGGCGGTGTTCTTCCGCACTGTCCGCCTGCCGCTGCGCCTTGGTCCGACCGAAGCGGGCGCGATTTTCCTCGGCGGTCTTCGCCTTGTCCACTCGCGCCTTGGCCTTGCGCGCCTGGCGGAGGTTGACGATGTTGGTCATGGCTGGTCCTTCGTCGCGTGCCATCCCTTGGCCATCGCGGCGCGACCATAAACTTCCGCCCCGCCTCTTGCCAACCGCCATCGGCTGTCGCCATGGTTTATCCATGACCAGCATCCACGACGTCGCCGCGCTCGCCCAGGTTTCGATCAAGACGGTATCGCGCGTCGTCAACAAGGCGCCCAATGTCAGCCCCGCCTTGCAAGCGCGTGTGGACGCGGCGATCGCGCAACTGGGCTATCGCCCCAACCAGTCGGCGCGGCGGCTGGCCGGGGGCAAATCGTTCATGATCGCCTTCCTCTACAACAACCCCGCCCCCGGCTATGTCAGCCGCATCCAGATCGGCGCGGCCTGGCGCTGCCGCGAGTTGGGCTATCATCTGGTGGTGGAGCCGATCTCGATCGGTGGCGAGGAGCGCTATGAGGTGCTGGAGCGGCTGGTCGGGGCACTGCGCCCGGACGGCGTGCTGCTGGTCCCGCCGCTATCGGACGATGAAGGGCTGCTGGCGCGACTGGCGGAGATGAAGCTGCCCTGCGCCCGGATCGCGGGGTCGGTGACGGCGGCCAGCTTCACCATCCACACGCCCGAGCGCGCGGCGGGGCGGATGGTGGCCGACCATCTGATTGGCCTGGGCCATCGCCGCATCGGCGTCATCACCCCGCCCCCCAGCCACCGCGCGGCGCTGCGCCGGGTCGAGGGATTTCGCGACGGGCTGGCGGCGGCGGGCATCGCCGTCGATGAAAGCCTGTTCGTGGAGGGGCGGTTCGATTTCGCGTCGGGCATCGAGGCAGGCGAAGCGTTGCTGGCCCTGCCCCGGCCGCCCAGTGCAGTCTTTGCCACCAATGACGAAATGGCGCTGGGCGTGCTGACGCTGGCGCATCGCATCGGCCTGCGCGTGCCGGAGGATCTGTCGGTGACGGGTTTCGACGACACGACGGCGAGCCTGACATCCTGGCCGCCGCTGACCACCGTGCGCCAACCGTTGGAGGATATGGGCCGATCCGTCATCGACGCGCTGGCCAACGGCCCGAGCGACGCACCGGAATTCCTGTTCACGCTGGTCGAGCGAGGCAGTTCGGGACCGCCTGCGGGGGATGTCGGTTAAGGCTGGAGCGGGTAGCGGGGAACTGTTGGGTGGCTTTGGCGGGCTTTCCTGAACCAGCGTCCTCCCCCATCATTTCCTCAGCATCGTAACCAGCTTTGCAGCCGATATGATTGACGATACCGGCAACGCTCTCCCCCTGATCATTGGGCAAGCATTGGGTACCAAGACGGCCTTCGGCCTCTTCGAGCGTGATGTCATATGCTGTTCTCCGTGATGTGGATCGACGGTCCCCCGAAGCATGAGCGGCCATGGTTGATCACGACGTGGCTGGACGATACCGAGCCGACGATTGGCGCCATGGTACCGGCCCGATGCTGGTGATAACCGTGGGTGTGGAGGTGGAGTCCCGATTGAACACCTATCAGGCAGCCAGTGCCCGATAGACCGATGCTCGGCAGATCCTCATCTGCTTGGCGATCGCGGCGGCACCCATGCCACCAGCCTTGAGTTCCTTGATCTTCATGGGATCAATACTGGCAGGGCGCCCGCGATATTTTCCGGCGGCCCGCGCCATCCAAACGCCCTCCACCTCGCGCTCACGCCAGATGCCTGCCTCAAAGCTGGACACGGCGGCAAGCATAGCGAGCATAAGGTGACTGGTGCTGGTGTCGGTATCGACGCCGGGCTGGTTCAGACATTTGAAGCCCACGCCCTTCTTGGTCAGCACTTCAATGATCCGGTGAAGGTCGCCGACGCTGCAGGCCAGACGATCAAGGCGGGTCACGATCAGGGCGTCGCCTTCACGTGCGAAGGACATAGCCAGCATAAGTTGCTCACGATCGGTGGTCGATCGTGCCGACACCTTCTCGAAGAAAATCTTCTCGGCCCCGGCGGCGGCCAGCGCTTCATGCTGGATATCGAGCGACTGCGACGTCGAACTGACGCGGGCATATCCGATGATCATGGGGCCTCTAGTCTCGTTTGATCCTAGACCGTTACCATGGGGCCGGGTCTGAAAATGAAATCAGGGTCTATTGATAGGGAGATCCCAGGGGGTTGAGATATCCCGCGTGATTTTACCCACGTGACACAGATTCTCATGAAGTCTAGGCGGCGTGGACAAATTCGGGATCATCAATCGTCGATCGTGACGAGTAGACACGCCCGAAACTCACCGTCCGGTGCGTTTTGCCGGTGCCAGATTTTGACGATGTGACAATAGCGAAAATAGCCATCTATATCTCGGACCAGATGTTCGCCAACACGCTGCAGGAAGTCGAACTCAGCCACGAACAGCAGCTTTTCCAAATCCTAGCCCTCAAATACTTCGACTAACGCCATCGAATCCTCCAGGCGAACATGATTGCAATGTCAGCCGGCTTCGACAACCACTTGCGTTGAGATGATTGACGTGGAACATATGGCTTCATTCAAGGCTGCTTTTTGGAGGCAAGCTTGAGCAGAGGCGATCTCACCGATGGTGGAATGGCGCATTCTGAAGGGCTTGCTGCCAATCGAGCCCGAGAACCGTGGCCGAGGCCGAGGCAGACATCCCGAGCAGAACCGCTATATCATCAACGGCATCCTCTGGCAGCTTCGATGCGGGCTCCGTGGTGTGACGTTCCGCCCACATACGGCAGTTGTAAGACTATTAATCGGCGATTCCTCCGCTGGGAAAAAGGCGGGATGGGAGGCCGTGGCGATTGACGCTCGACGAGGTCGCGGCCGACAGCGGCAATATAGCATCTACGGCACCTCAATCGGCGCACATGCTTGGGCAGCGCACTGAAAAGGGCTACGAACCCGGTACCATTCACGCCGATCTCGCAGAGCGAAAGATTGAACCCGTCATACCCGGCAGATCAAACCGCGGCTTGAAGATCGAGTATGGCCGGGGCTCTACGAGCAGCGGAGCCGCATCGAGCGCAAGTTCGGCTACCTCAAAATCAATCGGGCCGTTGCCACCCGCTAAGATCAATTGGCCAACAGCTTTATCGGAATGGTCCATATTCCCATAGCCAGTACTGCCTCAAATTTGACTATACCGTCTAGCGGTCGTTCAATAAGCAAACATGGCTATAAACGTGATAAATGATCCGACCAGCGCAGATAAAAGGAGTAATTACAGGTCCGATTTGTTGGGATTACTCATGGCCGTAACCCCTACTACCACTCGCGCGTCGAATGGTATTAGGCGAGATGATCCGCTTTTACCCAAGCCAGGGCACGGACTTCCTCTGCGCGTCATCATAAGATGCGTAAGGTGCAAAATCTTCGTTCGTCAAGAGATGCGGAGTTAGATTGTACCTGAAACAAAAATCCGCCATCTGAGCCTCTTTGGTTGTTTTCGGGAGATTCGTAAAATGCACGAGAAAGTGCTGCGACGCGCTATCGAAATGGTAAGGCCTTGTGTTAAACCTTTGATAATCTAAAATGGCTACGCGTGACCCTATCTCTTCATTTTCATTGATGTTATATACAAGCGCATCTTGATCACCATGCGTGAAAATTCCCAAGGTTTCTTGATCCCACCAAGATTGGACTTCATGAAGGTCTGTCTGCAACGCAAGTTGGATGAGCCTACGGCCATGCGCGTCATTTCTGATGAAGAAGTTACCCGAAGAAAGGAATGTCCAGCCACCAGCAGGATTCACCGGACTTGCGCAAAATATCGCACTTAGGTCTTGACACATCAATTCAGGAACGATCGTACATAAGGAAATATCTAGCTGTGTAAAGGCGGCATCGTCGTCGATCCAGAATAGCCATTCTGTATATGGTAGAGCATCCGCAACCGCCGCCAACTTGTGATAATATATATTAATCCTGTCACGACGAGGCGAGACATCGAAGAAATATCGATATCCGTGCCTATCTGCATAGGCCTTATGATTTATCATGGTCGGAAATCGGATATGGTCTGATCCGCTTAATATCGTCATCTTCAATTGTCGCCTCCTGCCTATTAAGGCCTTGCATAACTCACCTTCGCAAAACATGCGTTAGGCGTGAAGTATTTTAGCACGCTATCATGACGCTCTTCGCCTAGACTCATGTCGCCTGACTGCCTGCTAGTTGGTGGATGGCCTACACTGTAGGATCATCCTATCTGAAATCGCGCACGCCGAATGTCGCTAGATTCGAGCGCTACGGCGCGGTCCGACGCGGGAATAGCCTTAATTAGGGGTTGCGCTTGATCTGCGCGCTTAGCCCAAGCTGGATCAGTGGAGAAATTGGGCCACGCCTGTGGCAGCAATCTGCATCATTGCATGGGTGGTGACAGGACAATCTAATCTTTGTCGACGCCAGTACGCATCGCATCAATCATTAGTCGCCACACTGTGGCGGCATCGTCTTCCGCAGCAGCTTCGGAATGATCGGGTTGCACTACGCGGAAGATTTCGGCTCCGGCCTCTCGCATTGGCTGGCTCGGCTCGTGAAAAGCCTCTAGCACTGCGAGAGTCTGCGGTATACAATCTTGCCATCCGTCCTCGGAGTTGCTGTCGAGTTTGCTTAGAGCGCGAGCGGCGCGTTCGATTGGTATCATTACACAATAGTCTATTGCGACTGAAATCAGGTCAAGGGCTTTAATCATTCTTACCACCGACAGCGTTTTGCGCTGCCTTCAAACATGGACATTATTTCTGGTGAAGCTTTAAGGCGTGTGGGGGCTCATCGAGAATTGATGACGGGTGCGGGCGAGGTAAAACACGGCCTCGAAGCTTCGGTTTATTTGGCAGGCGCGCAAAGCGATGCGTTTGAATTCCTTGGGATCGCAGAAGAAACTCTTGATGAGGTGGCGCCGCCTGTACGTGTCAACATCGATTGGAATGGGTTTGGCGCATCGCGGGTACTGTGAGATGGCGACTTTTGGATCCCACTTGTTGAGATCGGTGAAATATCGTGTCGTCGAAAGCCTTGTCAGCGAGCAGTGCGCCAAACCCGTCACCGTCGATGAGTGGAGCAACGCCAACTGAACCTCGCGGGGTCTGCCGGAGGCGTTGGGTTGTGAGTCACGCTGCCATATCGAGGTCGTTTGCGGCAGCATAATATTGATCTTCAGCTTCGGCAGGCGGGATGTTGCTGATAGGCTCCAGCAGCCGGCGATGGTTGAACCAGTCGACCCATTCGAGCGTGGCGTATTCGACGGCCTCAAAGCTGCGCCACGGCCCGCGCCTCTGGATCACCTCGGCCTTGTGAAGGCCGTTGATCGTCTCGGCCAAAGCGTTGTCGTAGCTATCTCCGACGCTGCCGACCGACGGCTCGATCCCGGCTTCGGCGAGGCGCTCGGTGTACTTGATGGACACGTATTGAGACCCACGGTCGCTATGATGGATGAGGTCGCCACGATGGGCCGGCCGGCGATCATGCAGCGCCTGTTCGAGAGCATCGAGGACGAAGCTGGCATGGGCCGTTCTGCTCGCCCGCCACCCCACGATCCGCCTTGCGTAAGTGTCGATGACGAAGGCGACGTAGACGAACCCCGCCCAGGTCGCGACGTAGGTGAAGTCCGACACCCACAGCATGTTCGGCGCTGGCGCATAGAACCTGCGATTGACGTGATCGAGCGGGCACGGCGCAGCCTTGTCGCTGACCGTCGTGCGAACCGGCTTGCCCCGGATTACACCCGCCAAGCCCATCTCGCGCATCAACCGCGCGACCGTACAGCAGGCGACCGTAAAGCCCTCCCGCATCATCTGCCGTCAGACCTTGCGTACGCCGTAGACCGCGAAGTTCTCGGCGAACACGCGTGCAATCTCGGGCTTGAGAGCCGCATCCTGTCGTGCCTGCGTCGACAGGCGTGTTGGATCCTGCTGCTTCGCGACGCGCTCGTGGTAGGTGGATGGGGCGATCGGCAGAACACGGCAGATCGGCTCGACCCCATAGGCATCGCGGTGATCGTCGATGAAGGCGACCATCGCCGGAACGGGCGGTCGAGCTCCGCCTGCGCAAAATATGCCGACGCCTTGCAGAGAATCTCGTTGGCCTGCCGCAACTCGCGGACTTCGCGCTCCAGCGCCTTCACCTTGTCCGCAACTTCGGTCGGGACACCAGCACGCTTGCCGCTATCGACCTCGGCCTTTTTCACCCACTCAAATAACGTCTGCGGAACACAGCCGATCTTCTCTGAGATCGAAACGATGGCAGCCCAGCGTAAGAAATGATCAGCTTCGTGGTCCAACACCATCCGCCCCCCCGCTCGCGGACCTCAGGCGCAAATTTGTTCGTCGTCTTGTTCATACAGGCTCCACCTTCTCAAGAGTTGGAGCCTCCGGCAAACCCGGCGCGGTTCAGTCCGGTTGAGCAAAGCCCGTTCATTCATCGTTGACTTTTTGGCCTCATATTGGGAACTTAATGGAATCAAGAAAGATTGATAATATATAACGGCAGGAGAGATTGGATGACTGATTTGCGTCAGCGGCTTGGTTGGTGGGATCGTGTTACCATTGCGGTGATCGGCTTTTTCCTGGCCATTACTATCAGAATTTTTATGGGCCGAAACACCTGGCACAGCGATGATCTCGAATATCATTGCCTCTGATGGTCAGTGGGGTGCTCTCCGTAATCAACCCAGCCGACCCCATATCTCATTGGCGTGCTGATCATTTCGCATCTGCGACGGCGATCGGATGAAAGTTGGCACTTGTAGTAAATTTTAACCAGTTCCATTTAAAATACGTTGTGCAACAACGGTAAAATATCTGGAATTGCCACGTTGCATGTGTATTCATTCCGCAGATTGGCCTCCGAAAAATCAACAGGCAGGCGATAAAAAATCCTAGCATTAGGTGGCGTGGGCAAATTCACTAGAGATTCCCAATGCCAAGGAGGTGCGAGACATTCTCACCATTCTCGGTGAGGTAAATGGCTATGTCCGTAATAAGCGATGGCCCGGCGTCCTTGGTGCCGAATACATTGCACAACGGTTGTAGCCATCTGTTCTTGGGAATGGGGATCAAGGAGTCGCTTCCTGTCGAAAGTTCGTTGAGTTGACTCTCGGTGATAAATAGCAAGCTTTTGATTAACATCCTTCAGTCATAGCGCGGCACTATTTAGCTGAGTTAGAAAAACGAGTACGCACCCTCGTTTAACGTATTGAGAATATAGATTGAAGGGTTGCAATCTAACTACATCTTGAATTGTTAGTCAATATTGGGAACCGCGCACAGAATACGATTGGCGCGGCACGAAAGCATCGATTCAAGACTGCTTTTCGGAGGGTGGCTTGAGCGGGGGCGATCTTATAGAAGCGGAGTAGAGCATTCTAGAGGGCTGTTGCCGATAAAGCCTGAATCAGCTACGTCGAGTTGACATATTTCATTCAATCGCGCGCCAGATAGCAGCCCCAACAGCGCTATCCAATATCGTGCGCCGGTCGCGATGGTCGAACCCGATACCGCACAACCGGCCTGCTCATCCTTGCAGCCGGAATATACCGGGGCTGAGGAAATCCATTGAAGTTGCTGGAGAGAAAGCGGCCGCCGCCGATCTTGAGGATGAACGACATGTGCCAGTCGCAAGCCTTTGGACGGATTTCAGCTTAGATATTCTTCGGCAACAGCCCAGTTGAGCATCCTGGCGAAGCGAGCCATGTAGCCATTGATATTCGTTGGGTTAATCGTTTTGACTTTCGCGTCGGATTTCCCAAGCGCCGCTGTTTCCCGTTCGGCGAGATGGCCATAAATTTTGCTAAATTTCACGGGCAGCCAACGAAGCGTTTCGAACGGATCACGACAAGTTTCCCGAATAATATCAGAGATCGAGGTTGAGGCACCGATGACATCCTCGACGAACCGGCACTTTGTTTGATGAGCCAGCATTGTTCGCGCGTACCTTCGGCGCGTCGGATCATCGATATATCGCTGGTAAATAGCAGAAAATTTAGGCGCAGCAGGACGCTATTCCTCTCTCGATGACGACATCGCAGGCTCACTACTCACGGATGCAATGGATGACAGCCCCGTCTGTGCCACGAAGCAGGTATTATCATTCGAAGCGAGCAGACTCTTCTCGTATCGCAACCCGGCTACGCGACGTCGTTCTTCAAACATTACATCGATCTCAGCCGCGACGCGTCGACTCTGCCTGATCGCTATAGAGGGACTGTCCTTGCGCAGCGATCTCTTCACATGGCTGCACCCAAAATCCTCCCTTAGATCCACCGGGACGCGCACCCAAAACTGGAAGGTCGATCCTCGTAGCGACAGTCCGCGCGGCCATCGTTTGTGACCCACGGCTGCGAGGAATATCTCGTTTTTTATGATGTTAAATCGATTTTCGACGGGTCAATGTAACCCACCTGTGTGTCCCAAACACGCGAAGTGACCCGCTTTTGAGCAGGTTTTCGTTGATTTTCAGGGGTTTGAAGAGTGCTGGAGCGGGTAGCGGGGATCGAACCCGCATCACAAGCTTGGAAGGTTTGAAATATTCCCCCTGCATGATCGGCCATAATTCTACAAGCTTGAGAAATCCGTTTGTTTTACGATGCCTTCACCGCCTATGGTTGGAATGGAAATGACGGTATAGGCCATGGCGTGCTTATCCAGTGCTTATCTGGAAGGTGTGATGAAAGCGAAGTTGACCAAGGAATTCGTTGACAGGCTGGAGCCTGATCCGGACCCCAAGAAGCGCCTTACCGTCTGGGATACCGAGCTCGCGGGCTTCGGTGTCACCGTTACTCCACCCGGCGTCCGAGGCGGTGGAGTGAAGTCTTATATAGTCCAGTATCGACCCGGTGGTAGCGCGAAAACGAGACGGGTCACAATTGGACGGCATGGTCCAGAATGGCAACCAAAAGCGGCGCGCGAGGAGGCGGCGGAAATCCTTCGGATGCGGCGCAAGGGCATAGATCCCTTCGAGGAACGCGCCAGGCAAAGGCTGGCAGAACAGCAAGCGCAAGATGAAGCTGGCGTCGCCAAGAAGATCGCAAACGATCGAGCCTACAATCAGTTTTCAGAGCGATTCATCGCGGAATATGCGAAACCGCACCAGCCGCGCAGTTGGGAAGGAACTGAGAGAGCGCTACGCGACATTGGTAGGTTGTTTAGCAATCGCCGTATCGACGAGCTGAAGCGCGATGAGATCCGCATTGCGCTCGCCAAACTTGTAGAGCGAAGTCCATCGGCGGGGATCGCAGCCCATAAGGCGCTCCGGAAGCTGTACAACTGGGCCAACGCTGAGACGATTTTCACCTGGAACCCAATGAAGGACATGCCCGCCCCGGCGGAGACGACTGTACGCGACCGGGTCCTGAGCGGGCCAGAGTTGAAAATCATCTGGCGAGCCGCACTGGCAATGGGCTACCCCTTCGGCACCATGTTTCAGCTGCAGCTCGCTACTGGATTGCGAATTCGCGACGTGGCCAACCGCAAGTGGGGCCAGTTTCAGCTAGACAACGAGGCGATCCTTATTCCCGCTGCCGAGATGAAGCGGCCGAAGTCAGACAAGCGCGGCGATTTTCTCGTTCCTTTGAATGAGTATGCAATGAGGGTCGTGGAAATCCTTCCCCGTATCGCCCCTCCCGCCGGCACCGTGATCGCGGAAGATGATCGGCCGATGTTCACATCGAAAGGCGTTAAGCCTGTCGCCGGGTTTAGCGCGGCAAAGGCCGATTTGGATGCCATGGTCGAGGAAGTTCACGGTTCGCCCCTGCCCCATTGGACCAGCCATGATTTCCGTCGGACGATGGCGACTGTGATGCAGGCACTGGGCATTGCATCCAGCATCATTGACCGGCTTCAGGACCACAGAGACAGGGACTTGTCGAAAACGGCGCTCCACTATCAGCACTGGGATTTCTTCGAAGAGAAGTGCGAAGCCGCAGAACGCTACGGTGAATATCTTTGCGGTGTGCTGGACGATGACCCGAGGTACGTCGACCAGGTGCGCAAGGTGGAATTCAGGCTACGCCAGATTCCATAACCGAGGCTTCCGTGGCGTCTGAATTTATTTGTTGACACGCTAGGAAGTGAATATTTTTGTCATTTAACTCATTGATATAATAAGATTATTTACGTCGATTCAACCGTCTATGAGGCATTGCTAGACAGCATGAGCACCCTTGAGACGGAGTGGTCAAAGCATGGACGGAAATGTTGTTAAGCTATTGCGGATGCCGGAGGTTCTCGACCGCGCCGGCATTTCGCGTCCCACCCTGTACCGAATGATTTCCGCAGGCAAGTTCCCGCAGCCTGTCAAGATCGGCGAACGGGCCACCGGCTGGATCAATCGAGAGATCGACGCCTGGGTGGAAGGGCGGATTGCGGATCGGGGAGATGCCTGATGGATACATCAAGCCTCGCTGAATACATGTCTGTGCAAGACGTGGCGGCGTACACCTCGCTCACGCCTGACTTCTGGAACAAACTGCGTTGCGACGGAGGCGGCCCCCGTTACTTCAAAATCTCAGCGCGAGTAGTCCGGTACCGGCGCAGCGATATCGACGATTGGATGGTCGAACGGGCGCGCCTGTCGACCTTTCAAGAGGCGCCCCAGTGATCGCGCGGGCCTCGCCAAAAGAAATGGCCCCCGCCGGCAAGCAAGGGGCCATCTCCATCATGATTTTCGACAACGCCAGATCCTACCCCAGCCGAATCGCCATCGCAAGCGCTGAGCCAAGCCATGGGTGAGGTAATCGCATTTCCCAGCAAACCGCTCCGTGGCTGGCTCGTGTTCCCGGATGGAGAATTGTGGGGCGCTCGGAAGATCGGCTTTGGCGAGGAAGCAGCAGCGTATCCGCCAGCTGACGCCTTAGTCGCCCTCGACTGCATCATGTCGATCATGCGCGAGCATGACGTGCGTATGGGCTTGCCGATAATCGTCAATCCTTTGGCGACGGTTCTCGGAGGGGCCGCATGATTGCGCGCAGTATTGAGATCACGCCCCTGCCCGGTTGCGATGGCTACAACGTGATAGTCCAGCCGCCGGTGCCGGACGAGCCGCTCGACGCCGAGTTTCCGGGCTATCGCAGGGCGCGCGCTTGGGCAGATGGTCTTCGCCAGACGCGCGGCTGGCGGATTGTCGATCGGTCAGGGCTGGAGCCATGAGCAATCACATCATATCGATGGCCTATAAACGCGACCTTCGCACCGCCATGCGCAAATCGGTGATGGTGCTGCTCGCCGACAAAGCGAGTGACGATGGCTCCGGCGTCTACGCCTCGAAGCAGACAATGGCGGATGAACTGTGCTGCTCCAAGCAGACGGTAATCGACACCATTAAGAGCTTTTTGGAGGAGGGATTGGTCAGCGAGGTCGGCCGGCGCGGCAATCTGCGCGGATACACGGTTGAATATGGGATCAATCTGAGTGCGCTGGAAGCTTTGCCATTGGTGGCGTGCCATGCCGCACGCCGGTCAAGAGGGCTGACCGGTCAACCTACTGGACCGGTCAAGGAGGTCCGGGGGACCGGTCAACCTGCTGGACCCAAACCCTCCTTGAACCATCCAAGTAGACAAACACAGGCTGCGCGCGAGCTTCCTGATAATTGGCACCCAGTCACGTTTGGCGTCGGCACCAAGAGCCTCGATGTAGTGAACGGCTGGCCGCCTGGCGAACTCGAAGCCCAGCTTGAACATTTCACGGCGCACCATCGGGCCAAGGGCTCGCGGTTCAAAGACTGGCAGGATGCCTGGTCGACTTGGGTGCTCAACAGCAGACGATACGGACGACGCGACAATGAACGCAATAACCGCCATCACTCCGCAAACCGAGGGCCAAGTAATCCGCTGGTCAGAGCCGGCCTTGCCTTCGAGGCTGAGCAGGCTGCTCGATCAGAAGCTGACCTTCAATGATCTGCCTATCGTCGGCCCGAAAAGCGCCAGGGCGTTTCGAGACTATGTCGACGCTTGCATCCCGCCATCAGCAACGCCCGTGCAGATCAATCGCATGATAACCCGCGTTGCCAATATGATGCCCTCCCCCCGAGACATCACGGATGACGAGAGCGAGGAGCGGATGGCGACGTTTCGACAAGCTTTGCGTCACCACGCGCTGCCGGACCTTCACGCTGTGTTTGATGCCATCCTGCGCAGCTGCCGCTTTTTCCCGACGATCGCGGAGATCGAAGCATTGATCGCGCCGATCCGGGCCAAGCGGATGGTGCGGGTGAACCGCGCCAAATCGCTAATTCTTAAACATGAGCGTGAGTGGCGGGCTCCGGCCAATGAATTCGCCACGCCGGAAGATGTGGCGGCGATCCGCGCCTCCATGCGGCTGGCATGCGCTGAGACTGGAGGTGCTCATGTCTGACCTCACCCCTTTCAATTTCGAGAGCCGCCCTGTTCGGATCAGCGATCGGGATGGCCAGCCGTGGTTCGCTCTCGCGGACGTCTGCTCTGTCCTGGACATCCAGAACGTCGGCAATGCCGCTGCCCGGCTGGATGACGACGAGCGCGATAGCATCCGCAATCCGGATGTTAATCGTGGACGCGGCAACCCGGACCTGCTCGTCGTCAATGAAAGCGGGCTGTTCAAACTCATGTTGAGGAGCAGGAAGCCAGCCGCGAAGCGCTTCACGAAGTGGGTGACGTCGGAAGTTCTACCATCGATCCGGCGCTCCGGGCATTACGGCGGTGCAGCCGCGCCATTAAACCTAAGCGACCCGGCTGTCCTTCAGCGACTATTGCTCGAACATACCGGCCGGGCCCTTGCGCTTGAAAATCGCAACAACGAGTTGGCCACCCAGGCGGCGGCACTCGCACAGCTAACTCATGCAGAGGGCGCGCTATCCATTACCGATGCAGCGAAAGCTCTTAATACCGGCCCGCGCGCGCTGTTCGGCTGGATGGGGCAACGACTGTGGATCTACCGTCGATCGGGTGGTTCGCGGTGGCTGGGCTACCAAGCAAAGATCTCCGCTGGCCTTATTACCCACAAAGTCACGCGGATCGAGCGACCGAGCCAACCGGCGAAGTTTGTTGAACAGGTTCTGCTCACGCCCAAGGGTATCGCGAAAATTGCGGAAATCATGGCGATGGAAAAGGCCGATACGTGGAAAGACCCGCAGCTATCATGAGTGCCCAGCACGCGCAGATGAACATTGAGGCTGCCGAGTTTCGGGCCTGGCTCAAATATCGCAACGGCGGACAGGAACCAGACTGGGACTGGGTACGCCGCAATTATGGGTTGCTCACAAAGGCCTATGGGAGGGAGGCTCCTATCTTTTGCCCGCCTGCCGCGCCGCCTGTTCTTTCATCCGACCGATATGACGAGCTCGACTAATGCCTGATGGCGACGCCCCGCCCCCAACATTGGGACCAGCACGCACGCGCACGCGCGCGAAGCGTCCCGCCGCCGCAAAACAGGAGATTTTCATTCTCATCATGGAGGGTGAAAGCGTCCGCAGCATCTGCGCGCGGGAGGGAATGCCGAGCAAGTCCACAGTTATGCGCTGGCTGGCTTCCGATCCTGATTTCCGGGCCGGTTATATCGCGTCGAAAGCGCTGTATGCCGAGACGCTTGCCGATGAGATCATCGAAATCAGCGACGACGCGACGAACGACTGGATGGACCGCCAGCGTGAAGACGGCACGAACGATCGTGTTCTCGATTACGAACATGTCCAGCGTTCGAGGCTCCGGGTGGATAGTCGCAAATGGCTAGCCGCCCGTCTGTCACCGAAGAGATACGGCGATTCCTCGATGCTGAAAATTGGTGAGCTGGACAGCGCGCCGCGCAAGGAGCTCTCTCCAACCGAGATCGCAATACGGCTTGCTGCCTTGGCGGCATCACAAAACAAGGAGTGATCCAATGAATTCGTGGGACTTGGTGGGCATGGTAGAAACGACAACGCAAGAACAGTGTCGCGACCTGGGAAACCTTTTGCTTGAGCTGGCCGACCAGCCGCGGGACGCCAAGTGGAAAGCCTTTATCTCCATGACGCGCAGCCAGATGGAAACGCCTGAGCAACGGACAATTGCCTCAGCGATCGAGGCAGGGAACAGGCGAGTCGAAGCAGCTTCTGATGCTTTACGGGCTGACGGGATGGATCATCGAACGCTGATAGAAGCAGAATTAGCCCGGCGAGGCGACGGCCGTACATTCGAGCATTTCCGCAACAGCATCGGCGCGATCAGTAGCAATGTCGCCTGATCGGCCGATCTGCGCTGCCAAAAGGCGAAATGGGGAAGCTTGCCGGAAGCTACCTATGCAAAACGGCCGGTGCCACTTGCATGGAGGTAAGACGCCGCCGCGCAACTCGTCACAGGTCGAGCGGGAATGACGCTTTCAGGATCATCGCTTCGTTATCCGACTCTATGCGGTAGACTATCCCATCCCCATCTGGTCCACGCCTGTACGCAGATTTGGGTAGCTCTGGAAACCCGCTCTGTATTGCTTGGTCCTCGCTATGTGTCAGGCGCCACAGCTTTCCTAATATCCGTTTCAAATTCCCTCCGTCGATTCAACAGGTTTGAGCCCTACCCTATCGTCGCTGCGACGATCGACAAGGAGGAGTTTCGACCGTGGCAGACAAAACGACTTTCACCGAGCAGGACTATATCTCGCAGCGGGATGCGCTGGATCAGCAGATCCGTGTCGCCGAGGATTATCATCACCGTGCCGGCTATCAGCAGGTTCTTGGCGAGACGACACAGGATGACGTCGACAAAGCGCTGGTGGCACTTGACGCGCTGAAGAACCGGCGTCGCAGCCTGGAGGCTGCATGGCAGGAAGCACGGCGGCGTGCGGCTGGCGATGCAGCGAGCCGGTCGCAGGCTGGGCAGGCTGCCTGTATCGCCGAAATTGACCGACAGCTTGTTAACCGGCTGGCGATAATCGCAAAAATCCAGGATGCCGCCAAGCTGCTTGCCCGTCTGGTCTTGGAATATGACGCAGCAGGGGCCACCATCAAAGACAGCGCCAAGCAACTATACTCGATGGCATCGGTGGCGCCTGGTGACAAGGCGCGGCACCTGCAATCTCTGGCTTCGTTGCAGGAAGATCTATTCGACGGCCGCGATGTGGCGTTGATTTCCGGCCTGCTCGCGAAGGAAGGCGTCACCTTCTCCACTGTGCCGAGCGCCAATGCGCGCGCTGAGTATGATCGGGTTGGCGGGCTCCCGTCGTTCGTCGCAAACGTCAATGCGAAGATACGAACCCGCGCAGTTTCCCTCTGCCCTCACGGGGAGAAGCTATCATGAGCCAGCAGCGCGCCCTTGTTCGCGTCCAGCTGCCACAGCCCGAAGATCGAATTGCCGAAGTTGGCGAGGCCGTCGAGCGAGAGGGGCTGGACTGGAAGTTTGAGCCGATCGACCCGATAGAGTGGGCGGCATGGAATACGGGCCATCGCGACGATGAGCGTGTTGCAAATGAATGTCGGCGAACTGGCCAGTTGCCCGACGTGCCGCCACCGGCTGGGGTCTACACGCCACCGGAGGCGATCCGTCGTCCGACCAGCGGATGGACACCTGATATGAAGTGGACCCGCTGACCATGTGCGCCCCAGTCGCAACCCTCGCGCTAATCGGAACCGCGATTTCTGCGGCTGGGACCGGCTTCGCTGCCGTTCAATCCAGCGCGCAATCCCGCTACGCTGCAAACGTCGCAGATCAGAACGCCCGCTTGTCGGCCGAAGCCGCACGCACGCAGCAGGACGCTACACGCCAGGAATTGCAGACACATTGGCGACGGCAGGCTCAACTCCAGGGGCAGCAGCGTGTCGCCATGGCGGCCGGCGGGCTCGATTTGGGATTCGGCAACGCTGCGGATCTATCCGCGGATACGGCGATGCTCGGCCGCGAAGATGCCCAGCGGATCATCGACCAAGGCGCCAATGCCGTGAAGGGGTTTGACATCGAGGGCAGCAATTATCGCTCTCAGGCCCAAGCATCCCGGCAGGCAGCATCCGGAGCACTGGTTGACGGCGTCTTCGGCGTTGCCACCACCGCGCTCGGAGGTGCGCAACAGCATCGGGAACTGAAAATCAAATACGGGAAACACTGATGCCCCGCATTCCTCAATATGGCAGCCCCACCGTCGGCCCGGCCCAACCGGTGCAGGCTCGCTTCCGTCCAGCCGACAATAGCGGCGGCCTGTTCGGCGCCGTCGCCACCGGGCTCATTAAAACCGGGGCAGCGATCGGCGACTATGCCCAGGTGCGTGCGCGCATCGTCGCGGAGGAAGAGGAAACCAGCGCTAAGGAGGCCGACAACCAACTGGCCTCGTTCATCCAAAGTGCGATGGATGATCCGGAAACCGGGCTGCGAAACAAGCGAGGCAAGGATGCCAAGGACGCATTTGAGCCAACGATGAAGGAAATCGACCGTCGGCGGTCCGAACTGCGCGGCACGCTCGGCACGCCGATCGCGCAGCGTGCCTTCGACAGCGTGGCCGACCAGCGGATGCTATCAGCCCAGTCTCTCGTGTCGCGCCACGTCGCACAGGAGTTCGATAGCTGGCAGGACGATACCCAGGCGGCGCGCATCGCCCTATCGGTGTCGGACGCGGGCACTGCGTATGATGACATGGCTGTTGCCGACAAGCATATCGCAACGGCTTTGGGCGAAATCCGGAAGATGGGTGAGCGCAAGGGATGGTCGCCCGAGATGGTAGCGATCGAGAGCCTGAAGACCGAATCGGCCGCCCGGCGGCTGGCGGGTAATCGCCTCTCGGACGTCGCCCCTGATCTAGGTGAGCAGTATCTGAAGGTCTACGGCGCACGCATGGAGCCGGGAGACGTCGACGCGGTGCAGGATCAGATACGTACCCGCCGGACAGCTGAAGCTGCCGAAACTCGCCGGATGCAGGCACAGGCACGGCAGGAACAGCGAGAAGAGGCCGCGCTTGTGTCCGAGCAAGCCCGCGATGTGCTCGACATGATCGATAACGGCCATGAAGTCGACGCCACCTCACTGGGCAAGCTCGCCTCTCGCCTAGACCAGCTGGACAAGCCGGTCCTGGCATTGCGTCTTCGTTCGGCGGGAGAGGTCCAGACCTTTACCAGCGAGGCCCGCCAGTGGCGACCGGATCAATTGCAGGGCTGGCTCAACCAGCAGCGTGGAGAAAAAGGCCAGCGGACGCCGGTGCAGGCCGCCCGCATCGACGCAGGTGAGCAGCTGCTAGGCAAGATGCGCGCGCGGTTGAAATCTGATCCGCTATCGTGGGCGGCGGAAGCCGGTGTGGCTCAGCTGGCGCCGGTGGATTATCGGGATGCGCGCAGTATGCAGGCCCGGATCAAGACGAGCCTGGCTGTGTCGGAGCGATATGGAACGCAACCGACTTTCCTGACTGACGAAGAAGCGACGCTGATGGCGGGGCAGATTGCCAAGGCCAACCCTCAGCAGAAGAGCAAGATCGCCGAGAACATTGTCACGGGCTTCGGTCGCTATGGCCGGGACGTGCTGGGCAGCATTTCCGGTGCAGATCCGATCTTCGCCCATGCCGGCGGACTGGCGGCGACCGTGCCGGGGGGCAAGGATACTGCCGAACGGATCTTCGCGGGGCAGCAGGCGTGGAAAGATAAGGCCGTCGCCATCCCTTCACTGGACGCTTTCCAGGCGGCGCCCGGGCTTGGCTCGGCACTCGCATTCACGCCCAAAACGCGGGGAGCGCTCTTCAAATCTGCGCAGGCCATATATGCGAGCGAAGCAGTCGCTGCCGGCCTCGACCCCAAATTCGTAGATCCCGACACATGGGGTAAGGCGCTCAATCGCGCGGCTGGGGCAACCTATGGACGGGATGGAAGCCGCGTCGGCGGCCTAGGCAGCTACCGTGGAAACAATATCATCCTCCCGCCCGGCGTCGCGCCTGAAGAATTCGGCACCCTCATGGGCAGGATCAATGGCGATGATTTGAAGGCGATCGGCGCGAAGCCGACGTACGGCAATGGCAAGCCTGTAGATTTGGAAACACTGCGCTCCGGCTACCTCTTTGATGCCGGCAGCGGCCGCTACTCCGTGGCGCTCGACAAGCGCGGGACGCAATTTCTGCGCGGTCCAAAGGGGCAATTCATTCTTGATATGAATGCCTTGGTCCCACGCCTTCGCGGCCGGGCACCGCAGGGCGTCCTTCAACAGGTCGGCGATTGGCTGGGGTTCTGAGATGCCGCAGGATTATTTCTTCGGGGAGGATGGCGAGACAGGCCAAGCTCCAGCCGATTTCGCCAGCGGTCCCGCCACCGGTTTCCTTGACAACTTTCGGGAGGCGTATCGATCCACCCGCGTTGCTGGACGCACCGACAGCCGGGATCTCACATTGGCCGATGCTTACGAGCCGGTTATCGAAAGCCTGAATCAGGGCTTCCGCAAAGCTGGCGGCTGGACGCTGGTTTCCCCCGATCGCGACCGGATGTTCACCAACCCCTATCGCGGGGAGAGCAACAGCGCATGGGTCGTAGGGGACAGAGGGATCCCGGCCCAGGAGCAACGGATCTGGGACGAGATCGGGCGCCGTCGCCGCTCCGACCCGAAGTTTCTCGCCGAACTGGGCGCCGATCGCGCGGCTTTCATCCAGCAAATCAATGCGCGGGCGAAAGCGCAGCTGGAGCGAGAGGGTGACGTCGGCGACCGCGCCACGACAATGGGGACCATCGGGGGGTTCGCCGGCGCATTGTCTGGCGGCTTCTCCGACCCGGTCAACCTTGCGACGCTGGTGCTTGGCGGGGGGCCTTCTCGCTCAATCCTGAACACCGCCCTTCGTGAGGCCGGGATAAATGCCGCAACCGAAGCCGTCACGCTTCCCATCATAGCGCAGCGTCGGGAAGAGATCGGTGTGCCCATGACAGCAAAGGAGGCCGCCATTTCGGTAACAGCCGCGGGGGTATTGGGGGGCGTGGTCGGTGGCAGCGTGGAAGGGTTTCGGCGGCTGGGGCAAGAATTTCGTCCCGGCCGCGTCCGCACCCTTTCCGACGAGGAATTGTTGGCTGCCACCAAGGATATGCCCGATCCCGAAATTCAGGCTGCACGCGATGTTGTGGCCGAAAATCTGGAGATCGATCGCCTGAATCCATTTGAAGATACGCCATCCGGGCAGATCCGCCATCGTGAAGCGCTTGAGGCTGCCACGGCTCAAGCTCTTGATGACGGGTTTACCGGCCGCGAGCCGCTCCCGCCTGTGACTCCTTCGGTGCAGGAGCGGCTCGCCACCTTCTCGGACCCGGCCGGACCTGGTCAGGCGGAACAGATTGCGGCCTTGACCCACGACATCCGCGCAGCGATGGCAGCGCCGCCGCCCGGGCTCCCAGCTTCCGCTGCTCCGCAGGCTGGCGCCGCGCCGGCGCAAGCGATTCCCCGCGACCGGCTCATCAGCGCCGTGATAGGACAGGAATCTCGTGGCAATCCCAATGCGGTCAGCCCCAAAGGCGCGCGGGGCCGAATGCAGGTAATGCCGGGCACGAATGCCGATCCCGGTTTCGGCGTCCGGCCGGCGGCCGATAGCAGCGAGGCGGAGCGCGCGCGCGTCGGCCGTGATTATCTCGACGCCATGATGACCCGCTATGACGGCAACGTCTCGATGGCACTCGCGGCCTACAACGCCGGACCAGGCCGTGTAGACCAGTGGGTCAAAAAGATCGGCGACCCGCGCACCGGGGCTATTACCGATGCCGAATGGGCACGACGCATCCCGATCAAAGAAACCCGCGAATATGTGCCGAGCGTGCTGGAGCGCGCCGGCGTCGTGGCGGACGACATGCCTGCGATCGCCATTGAGGAAGCCGTGACCGACGGCCAGGCCGTGCCGGTCATGCGCCCGCTCCAGGAACTGTTCGCCGAGCATGATGCGGACGACGCCTTTATTTCAGCCGTGGAAGCCTGTCTGCTATGAGCCTCGACAAATGCCTATCGACCCTCGCGGCCACCGGCGCGATCGATCCCGGCCGGGAAGAGCAAGCCCGCAAGATTTTCGAGGAGATCCGGGCCGCGATCGGCGATGAGCTGGGCGCCGACGAGGCAGCGGCACAGGCCACGCATCGGGCGCTGGAGCGCATGAAGCGGGAGGCGGCGGAAAAGCGGAGGCAGACCCTTCTGCAAGCGTCCCGCCAGCGAGAGATCATGGGCAATCTCCGCAGCTATCGCGACGCCAAGGGCCGGGAGGACTGGGCAGCCGCTGCGACTGCGCATTTCGATCGCGACGAAGCGGCCACCTTCTCGAATATGGAAGCCCGTCGCAAATCGATCCTCGGCCAAGCCCATGGACGCATGACGGAGGTGCTCGCCACTTTCCGGCGCGATCTCCTCGGCCGGGTCAGAAACGACGCTGAGATGGATGATCTCGTCCGCGCGTCTTTCGGCCAGAAGGTGGACAATGCCAGCGCGCGCGAGCTGGCCAAGGCATGGGGCGAAACGGCGGAATATCTGCGCCAGCGGTTTAACCAGGCCGGCGGGCATGTCGCCAAGCGTGCGGACTGGGGGCTGCCGCAAACCCATGACATGGTTGCCGTGCGCAAGGCCGGTTTCGACGAGTGGCGCGCGTTCGTATCACCACGCCTCGACCCGTCCCGCATGTATGACGAGCTCACCGGCCGGCCCATGACGCCGGCGCAGGTGGAGCGCACGATGCGGCAAGTGTTCGACACCATATCGACCCAAGGGTGGAACAGCGTCGAGCCGTCAGGGGTGCCAATCAACGGCAAGATGGGTAACCGGCGCGCCGACCCGCGATATCTTGCCTTCAAAGACGCCGACGGCTGGCTCGAATATCAGGGCCGGTTCTCCAAAGGCACGCCCTTCGACGTCATGCTCGGCTACATCGATGGCATGACGCGCGACGTCGCGGCGCTGGAGGTGCTCGGCCCAAACCCCAGCGCGACGATGCGCTGGATGGAACAGATGATCACGAAGCAGGCCGCGGAGGCAGACGCGAAAACAGGAAAGGGAACGCGCAGCCAGAAAGCTCGATCGGCTGTGAAGCAAATGCGCGATATGTGGGCCGGCCTATCGGGACGCGCCAATGCCCCGATCAATAGCAACTGGGGTAACGCCCTCGCTGGCGCTCGGTCACTCCTCGTATCTGCGCAGCTGGGGAGCGCGTCTCTAACTGCGGTATCTGACATTGCTTTTCAGCGTATGGCAGCGAAGTTCAGTGGGTTGCCACTCACCGGCATCCTTCGCAATTATGTGAAGCTGTTCCGCCCAACGGTCACCGAAGATCAAAAGCTTGCAGTACGGCTGGGCCTGATCGCCGAAAACTGGTCGACGATCGCCTCTGCCCAGCAGCGCTACACCGACGAAGTGGCAGGCCCGGAGATAGCGCGCCGGCTTTCCGACTTCACCATGCGCGCATCGATGCTTTCACCCTGGACGCAGGCAGGGCGATGGGCGTTCGGCATGGAGTTCATGGGCTTCATGGCTGATAACCGCGCAAACGGTTTCGCGGCATTGCCCAAGCCGCTGCGAAACACGCTGAGCCGATACGGCATTAGCGCGGAAGAATGGGACATTGTCCGTAAGACACCCGTCTATTCTCATCAGCGGGCAACATTCCTCCGGCCCGAAGACTTGGCCAGCCGCCGGGACATTCCCGAAGGCATAGCGAACGATCTGGCCACGCGGCTGCTCGAAATGGTCCAGACCGAAACCGAATTTGCCGTGCCTGGTGCGAGCGTCCGCGGCCGGGCCCTGCTTTTCTCCGACGCGCCGCCCGGCACGTTCGTTGGCGAGCTGGTCCGGTCGGTGGCGCAATATAAGAATTTCGGCGTGACGATGATGTTCACCCATGGGCAGCGGACGCTTATGCAAAAGGGAAAAATGGCCAAGGCCGGATACGCTGCGAATCTATTCATAGGCGCAACGGCAATGGGTGCCCTCGCCTACCAGCTGAAGCAGATCGCTAAAGGCAAAGAACCGATCGGCATGACGGGCGAACATGCTGGCGAATTTTGGGGCGCAGCGATCCTCCAGGGCGGCGGCCTTGGCATTTATGGCGATTTCCTCTTCTCCGACGTCAACCGCTATGATCGCGGAATGGCGGAAACGCTCGCCGGCCCAACTGTCGCAGCAGCCAACGACGTGCGGAAGCTGACGATCGGCAACGCGATAGAGGGAGCGTCCAATGCATGGGAAGCTGCGCGCGGAAGGCCGACGAAAGACACTAAGGTCGGCAGGGAGGCAGTCCAGTTCGCGCGCAGCTACACGCCTGGCGGATCTCTTTGGTATGCGCGGCTGGCTTATGAACGCATCCTTCTCGACCAGCTGCAAAAGGAAGTCGATCCGGATTACCAGGAGCGCTTCAGGACGATGGAGGCGCGCGCCAGGCGCGAGATGGATCAGGAATATTGGTGGCGGCCAGGAGAGCCCGCTCCGTAGTTCGTCGCATTTTTCCTGCTTCATGCTTGGAACGGCTGGTTTGATCTCTATATTTCGTTGATCGATCGCTCCACCCTGTGTACCGTTGTGTCACACGGCGTATCGCCGAGAGGGGCGCAACATAACAGCGGGAATGGCGTTAACGGGATCATCAGATTTCGATCTGATTATGCCGCTATGGGAGTTTGATATGCCGACGAACTTGATGACCGACCGTAGCCTGCTCGATCGCTTGTCCGCTGCGGCTCAGCGCGGTGTTTCTGTGGCTGAACGCCGCCAGCAACGCGTTTCCTTTGTCTACGGGAATATGCCCAAGGGTAGCGACATGAGCCGCCACGAGGTGGAGAAGGCGCTCGACCGGTTAGATTCCCAGGACGGCCGCAGCTAAGCCTGCATGTTCGTTTTCGAGCTCGTCGGAAGCGAGCACAATCCAGTCTATCAGAAATTGGCACTCGAAAATCTCGATCGCCAATACAGCTTTTTGCAATCGGTGGTGGACGCCTCTCTGGCGCTCGGTCAGCCTATGCTGTCGATCGAGGTCATAAAGGCGCTGAACTATCACGCCATATCGTGCCTGCATGTGAGCGCAGGAGAGTTTCGTCCCTGCCCTGTGTACGTAGGCCAAGGCGAGACAGCGTATTCGCCCCCTGCGCATTTCCAAGTTCCTGCAATGATGCAAATGTTCACGAATCTCGTGAATCGCAGTTGGCAAGAAAATGATGCTGTTACCTTGGCAACGTATGTCTTGTGGCGGCTCAACCACATACATCCCTTCGTCAATGGCAACGGTAGAACTGCGCGCGTTTCGGCTTACTTTGTTCTTTGTCTTAGGTCTGGAGGCTGGTTGCCAGGCCAAAAACTGTTACCAGAACGGATAGTTGAAGTTCGACCGGAATATGTGGCTGCACTAAAAGCTGCAGACGCCTCACTCCAACAAGGCGAGCTCGATCTATCGCTACTACACGGGTTGGTTTCTCGCCTTCTGGATGAACAGATGAAGAGCGCCGAAGAGATCGTCCAGCCATCAGAATAAAGCCCCGACCCGCGGCCGGGGCGATATTCATTATGGTATGGAAATCTCACTAGCTTCCCTGACCATTCTTGCGGCGATTTCCTCACTTGGCGCACCGCCGTCCCCCCAAAGGGCGAGAAATTTCAACCGAAATTCTCGATCGTTTGACGGCCGGGTTTCTATCAGTCCGCGAAAGACTGCACGGTACGCCTCTCCAAGACGGTCTTCATCATCGCCATCAGCCGCATTGAGCTCCTCGTACGCTGCCATGAACTGCCGGCAGGCGGACATGAATGGCGTATCGTCCAACGCCGCCACCGAAATCTCCGACGCGGCAGCGCCAAGCGCTTCGGCCTTGCGAAGTTTCCGCAGGTCACCCAAAATGACATCAAATTCAGCTTGGCCGAGCGTGGCGTCTTCCGCCTCCGACTGCAGCGAAAGGATTTTCCATTCGATTGCGCCAAGGTCAGGCGCCCGCAATCGGCGAAGGCGATATTCGGAATCGATCATCGCGTTACAAAGCTCATCCGAACGATCTCGTTCATAGGCCTCTTTTGCGGCCGCGTAGGCCCCCATTGCTTCCTGCCAATTTGCTACATCGTTGATGTCTTTGACAGGTTGGCTGACATTCCAAATGCGCGTGAGATCGGTCAGCAGTTCAGCATGGTCAACGTCGCATTCCTGCGATCGCAAGAATTCGACCTTCGCGACCAAATCCCCGAGGGTGGCAGCTGGAAATCTCATGACTGCATCCCAGGCCGGTTGATCGAGTTGCTCCAGCCGCTTCATTTCAGCTTCAATCGCGGGATCATATGGGCCGTCATAGCTGAATTCGAAACTGTCGCGAATTTCCTGCTCTGCTGCGAACCTATGCCCGATGCCGCGCACCAGCTCACGACAGCACAGAGTGAAATCCTCTTCGTCGTCATATACATGAAACACCATAGCAGCCTGCACATCCACCGAACTGCTAGTCGTCATGTGCCGTATGCCAGAATCGGCTTCATAAGATAGCTGGGTGGTGTAGTGCGGGATCTCGTCAATCTGACGCTGCAGTTCGCGCTCCTCCAATTGGCGCTGCTGTTGCGCTGCATCCCACGCCGGATCGAAAATCTCATCGCCGTAAGCCCTGCGCGCCGCGTCCGTCTGCCGCCATGCTTCGACTGCATCATCCCATGCCTGAGTCGGTGCCAGCCGACGTTTTGGAACGATCAGTGACAGCGCGTCTGCTGCATCAACCTCATATGCCGGCTGGAATTGGCTGGGTTGCATCATCTGCATATCTGACTGCCCTTCTTCAATTTTGTGAGGTGCCGCTAGGCGGGTGCGCTCACTTGCCGGAGGACAGTCAACGAGCTGTGAAGGATTGGCGGTAATTTTGCGGTGGGGTATCGTGGCTTCAGCCATGATCGTCTCCTCATGACGATATTGGTCAGGCCGGGGCGGTTGTTGCGAGCTTCCGCCTCGGCTGTTCCATTATGGAACTGATCCAATTGGTATCAATTCATGGGATTGGCATCAACCTGAAATTGATACTAAATGGATCAATGTCTATTTCAGGAAAGCAATGCAGCGCCGCCCGCGCCCTCCTCGGCTGGACGTCGGCGCAGCTAGCCGAAGCCGCCAGTGTCGGTCAGGCGACGGTGAAACGGTTCGAGGCAGGTGACAGCGTGCGAGATACCAGCGTCGGCGCCATCAGGGCCGCGCTGGAGGAAGCGGGGCTAATATTCATTGCGGCTGGCGAAAACACTGCGGCTGGCGGAGAAGGTGTGCGTCGCCAGGCTTAATAGCCTCTTTCTACCTCGCGGCGGAATTCGGCCACCTTTTCCTTGTAGCCATCGGCGATCACTTCGGACGCGTAGCTCATGTCGGCCTCAGCCGCTTCTTGCATGCAACGGATATAATGGGCCGCGTCAGACTTATAGCTGTCCCACGCGTATCGATCGTTGCCATACGGCCGTATAGGCTTGGAGCAATTTTTCGATGGGTCGTATTCCAGCCGGAATAACAGTGTGGAAAATCCGCCCTTTGGCCCCATCAGCGGCGCCGCAGTCAGGCCAGAGCCGAAGGCAATACCTGCCGCCAGAATTACGACGACGCTGATTCTCATGCCTATTCCCCCCGAAGCATGGGATCACAATACCACAGATTCGCGCCGAAAACGGCGCAAACGGTGTGCTTATCCAGTGCTTATCCGAAAATCCGGCCGGGAGCTTCCTCAACCAGAAAATGGCCGAAAACCGTGGAGCGGGTAGCGGGGATCGAACCCGCATCACAAGCTTGGAAGGCTAGTGCTCTACCATTGAGCTATACCCGCCCGGCAGGAGAGCGCCCTGCCATTATCGGATGGCGCTCGTCAACCATGATTGCGCCATAAAGCGCAGATCGCCCCTTAACCCCCTGCATCATTTGTTCTACATCCCGGACATGAACAGTCCTTCCCTGCGCCAGTTGGATATATTCGCGCAGATGGTGGCGGTGGGGAGCGTGACGCGCTGCGCCGCCGATCTGGGCGTCGGCGTCGAACAGGTCTTGCAGGATCTGGCGTCGCTGGAGATGCGGCTGGGCTATCGATTGTTCGACAATCTGGATGGCATGGCGCGGCTGACGCCGGCAGGGCGCAAGACGGCGCAGGCGATGACGCTGCTGACGCAGGACGCGCCCGCGCCGGTGGAGGAAGCGCCGCCCGCCCCCGCCCCCGAGCCTGTGCCGGAAGCAGCGCCAGTCCAGCCCGTCGCGCCGGTGTTCGTCCCGCTCGTTTCGCCAGTGCCGGTTGCCCCGGCCGGCCCACCGCGACAGGTCATCACGCTGGCCGCCCCGGCGCCGGTGTTCGGCCAGATTCAGGATGGCCTGACCGCGTTCGAGGCCGCGAACGAGGATATCGCCATCACGCTGGACCTGCATGTCCATACGGCGCAGGACGCCGCGAGCGCGCTGGCCAATGGGCGGGCGGACATCGCCTATTTCTATGCGCTGGAGGAGCCGGGCGGTTTCGGTTCGCGCTATGGCTGGTCGGAGCAGTTGAACCTCTACGCCGGCAGCGACCATGCGTTGGCGCGCGCCGACAGCGTCAGCCGCGACGATCTGGCGCTGACGCCGATGCTGGCGCTGGAGACGCGCAGCGGCATGCGCGACATTATCGAGGCAGCGCTGGCCAAGGGGCGGTTCCGCAACATGATGCCGCTGCTGGAAAGCGACAATATGTTCGAGATCATCGCCGCGCTGCGCGAGGGCGCAGGCTGTTTCGCGGCGTTCGGTCCGCTGGCGCGCGACATCGGGCGGATGAGCGGCGTGCAACGGCTGGCGCTCGACATGCCCCTGCCCTCGATCGAGATTCGCCAGGCGATCGCGCCGCGATCGACCGACAAGCCGGCGGTCGAGGCCTTGGCGGAATTTCTATTCCTCTGAAACATGACGAAGATTTAATGCCGCGCCGCAGCGAAAATACGGCAGGTTGAACTTGATATGATGTATCATCCTAGATACAGGGTCACATCAGACCAGAACCAAAAGGGTTGATCTTCATGTCCCGCTTTCCCCTGCTGCGCGCCGGCTGCGCTTTGTCCGCGCTGTGCCTTGCCCTCCCCGCCCTTGCCGAGGAGGCCGACGCCCCCGACCAGGCCTATCATGACGGTGCCAAGTCCGACATCGTCGTCACCGCGCTGATCCCCCGCCGGCAGGGCGACATTCTTTCGGGTACGTCGGTCCTGACCGGCGACAAGCTGACCCGCGACCTGCGCCCCAGCATCGGCGAGACGCTGGCGCGCCAGCCGGGCGTGTCGTCCACCAGCTTTGGTCCCAACGCGTCGCGGCCGATCCTGCGCGGCTTCCAAGGTGAGCGCGTGCGCATCCTGACCGACGGCATCGGCAGCTTCGACGTGTCCAACACATCGGTAGACCATGCCGTCGCGATCAACCCGCTGACCGCCGACCGGATCGAAGTGCTGCGTGGCCCTGCCGCTTTGCTGTACGGATCGTCGGCGATCGGCGGCGTGGTCAATGTGATCGACAGCCGCATTCCGCGCCGCGTGCCGGACGAGGCGATCCATGTCGATGGCATCGCCACCTATGGCAGCGCCGCCAATGAGCGCACGCTGAGCGGCGAAGTCGAAGCACCGATCGCGGAGAATTTCGTCGTCCATGTCGATGGCAGCTGGACCAAGACCGACGACCTGCGCACCGGCGGCTATATATTGTCCAAGCCGATGCGGGCACTGGCCGCCCAGTCGGACGATGCGGAAATCCGCGAGGACGGTCAGTGGAAGGGTAAACTGCCCAACACCGCTGCCGAAACATGGGAAGTGGCCGGCGGCTTCGCCTATGTCGGCACCGGTGGCAATCTGGGCGTGTCGGTGTCGCACAGCGAAAATCGCTATGGCGTGCCGTCGCGGATCGACGTGGCCGAAGATCATGATCACGACCATGATCATGACGACGAGCCGGGCCACACCCATGAGGATGTGACGCTCTCGATGAAGCAGACCCGCGCCGACCTGCGCGGCGAAGTGTCGACCGGCGGCGGTTTCCTCGATTCCATCCGCCTGCGCGCGGGCTTTGCCGATTATCAGCATCAGGAAATCGAACCGACCGGCGAAGTCGGCACGACGTTCAAGAACCAGTCGATGGAAAGCCGGCTGGAATTCGTGCAGGCCCGCCATGGCGGCTGGGACGGCGCGTTCGGCGCGCAATTCTTCACCCGCCGGTTCGAAGCGATCGGCGATGAGAAATTCCTGCCGCGCAACGAAACGAACCAGCTCGGCCTGTTCACGCTGCAATCGCTGGACCTGGGCAGCACGCGCATCGAAGCGGGCGGCCGGTTCGAACATACCGACCTCAATTCCGTGGCCGACGCGGACCTGTTCGTCGGCGCCTATCGCCGCAGCTTCAACGCGCTGTCCGGATCGCTGGGCATCAGCCAGGAAGTGACGCCCGGCTGGCGCGCGGGCCTCAACCTGTCGCGCAGCGAGCGCGCACCGTCGGCCGAAGAATTGTTCGCGCGTGGCAATCATGCCGGCACGCAGGCGTTCGAACTGGGCGACCCGACCTTCGGCAAGGAAAAGAGCTGGGGTATCGAAGGCACGCTGCGCGGCAAGGGCGAGGGCTATAGCGTCAGCCTGTCGGCCTATCATAACTGGTTCAGCGGCTTCATCTACGATTCGATCGTGGACGACAGCGTGTGCCAGGCGGCCAATGGCGGCGCGGAACTGGAATTCCCCTGCTATGCCTATAGCCAGGCCGACGCCCGCTATTATGGTTTCGAGGCCGAAGGATCGGTAAAGCTGGCGCAGCTGGGCGGCTATGCCATCAATCTGGACGGCGTGGCCGACTATGTCCGTGCGACCATCAAGGGCAGCGGCCCGGCGCCCCGCATTCCCCCACTGCGCCTGCTGAGCGGCATCGAGGCACAGGGCGAGCGGATCAGCGCACGGGCCGAGGTGGAGCATGTGTTCGAACAGAATCGCATCGCCGCGACCGAAACGCCGACCGACGGCTTCACGCTGGTCAACGCATCGCTTTCCTTCAAGCCGTTCAAGGATAATGACCGCACGACTCTGATGCTGTCGGCGAACAATATCTTCGACGTGGAAGCCCGTCGCCACGCCAGCGTGTTGAAGGATTTCGCACCGCTCGCCGGCCGCGACATCCGAGTCACGGCGCGCTTTTCGCTGTAGAGCGTTCGTCGCCGCACGGCCTTACTTGTTCCCCGGCGCAGGCCGGGGAACATTGAAGCCCAACTCCGTCGGGCCATCCCGACATGCGCGGTTTTCGCGACAGATCATTGCATTTTGTGACAATTTCGTTACAGGCGGTCCATGCGCCAGATCGCCGCCCTTCCCTATACGACCGATGCCGACGGTGCGATGCAGATCCTGCTGATCACATCGCGCGAGACACGGCGATGGGTGATTCCCAAGGGGAACAGGATCAAGGGCATGGCCGGCCACCGCGCCGCCGAACTGGAAGCCTATGAAGAAGCAGGGATTCACGGCATCGCCTGTCCCGCGCCGCTCGGCCGCTATCGCTATGACAAGCGCAAGCGCAACGGCAACTCGCGTGAGGCGACGGTCGAGGTTTTTCCGCTTGCGGTCACCGGCCACCTGACGCAATGGCCCGAACAGGGCCAAAGGGAACTGCGCTGGTTCCCGGTAGCCGACGCTGCAAAAGCGGTGGACGAACCGGATTTGCAGTCGATCATCGCGGCCTTCCGCGAACCGCCGGCCAATCCCGGCTGGTTCCTGCGCCTGTTGCTGGCGATCCGCGAAAAGCAAAGTGAAAGGACTGGAATGCTGCGCTGGTTTCATGCGTTGATGCCCAAGCAGGGGCGCTTCTTCGAGCAGTTCGAGGATCACGCCGCCACGTTGGTCATCGGCGCGGATGCGCTGGCCAAGCTGCTCAAGGGCGGCCCGGACATGGCCGAGCATATCAAGGAAATATCCGACCGCGAGCATGAGGCGGACGATATCATCCGCGACGTGTTGCAGGATGTGCGCCGCATCTTCGTCACCCCGTTCGACCGCAGCGCCATCACCGGCCTGATCGGCGTCATGGACGACGCGATCGACCAGATGAACCAGACGGCCAAGGCGATCGCGCTGTATGAGGTCAAGGACTTCGCGCCGCAGATGCAGGATATGAGCGCGCTGATCGTGGAATGCGCGCGCATCACCGCCGAGGCGATGCCGCTGCTACGGTCGCTGAACCTGAACGCCACCCGGCTGCACGACCTGACCGAACGGCTGGTCAAGCTGGAGGGGCATGCCGATATCCTGCACGAAGCGGGCCTGAAGGCGCTGTACGAGCAGGCGCGGGCCGGCAATCCGATGGACTTCATCGTCGGCAACGAGATTTACAGCCATCTGGAAAAGGTCACCGACCGGTTCGAAGATGTCGCCAACGAGATTTCCGGCCTGGTCATCGACCACGCCTGATGGGCTTTGCCCTCTCCCGTTCGCCCTGAGCAGGGACGGAGCGAAGTCGAAGGCCCAATCGAAAGGTCGCGCATCGCTCCTATCCTTCGATACGCCGCTTCGACTTCGCTCAGCGGCTACTCAGGACGAACGGAATATTGAAGGACAGATGTCAATCCCATGGACCCCATCGCCCTCCCCCTGCTGATCGCGTTGATCGGTGTCGCCTTGCTGTTCGATTTCCTGAACGGCCTGCATGACGCCGCCAATTCGATCGCGACCATCGTGTCGACCCGCGTATTGAAACCGCAATATGCGGTCGCCTGGGCCGCTTTTTTCAACTTCATCGCCTTCCTCTTCTTCGGCCTGCATGTGGCCGAAACGGTGGGCAAGGGTATCGTCGACGCCAGCATCATCGATCCGCAGGTCATTTTCGGTGCGCTGATGGGCGCCATAGCCTGGAACCTCATCACCTGGGGGTTGGGGATTCCGTCCTCCTCCAGCCATGCGCTGATCGGCGGCCTGCTGGGCGCGGGCACGGCCAAGGCCGGGCTGGGCGCGGTAGTGTGGAGCGGCGTGTTCAAGACCAGCGCGGCGATCGTCATTTCCCCCGCCGTCGGCCTGTTCCTGGCGCTGATGCTGGTGCTGATCATCAGTTGGATCTTCCGCAAGTTCACGCCGCAGGGTGCGGACCGGGTGTTCCGCAAGCTGCAACTCGTCTCCGCATCGCTTTATTCGCTGGGCCATGGCGGCAATGACGCGCAGAAGACGATGGGGATCATCGCCGTATTGCTCTATTCGCAGGGCCTGTTGACCGGCGGCTTCCATGTGCCGCTGTGGGTGGTGCTGAGCTGCCAGGCGGCGATGGGCCTGGGCACATTGCTGGGCGGATGGAAGATCGTCCATACGATGGGATCGAAGATCACCCGGCTGACCCCGGCGCAGGGTTTCTGTGCAGAAACCGGCGGGGCCATCACCCTGTTCATGGCGACCCATCTGGGCATTCCCGTGTCCACCACCCACACCATCACCGGCGCCATCGTCGGCGTGGGTGCATCGCGGCGGCTGTCGGCGGTGCGGTGGAACGTGGCGTCGAGCATCATCGTCGCCTGGGTCGTGACCCTGCCTGCGTCGGCGGCAATCGGTGCGCTCTTCTATTGGCTGACGCGACTGTTCTGAGGAGGCAAGCAGCCTGTTCCCCGGCGCAGGCCGGGGTCCAGTTCCACGCTTCGAACTGGGCCCCGGCCTGCGCCGGTGAACAGCAATATCAGGCCACGCGGCCGAGGCGGTGGTAGAGATTGGCATATTTGATCGATTCCGGCTGATCCTGCACTTCCTTCAGATAGTGCGCGATGGCCGTGCGAATCAGGCCGAAATCCTGCTGGGAGAAGACGGCGCGCGAACGGCTCGGCTCGCGGGTCTGGTCGATCGTATCGGTGGTCATGTCTTTGTCCTTCGCGGCTGTGCCCGTCCGGGCTGATGAACACCGAGATAGTCAGGTAATTAACCTGCGGTAAGGCCGATGAGTGGCCGCAAGTCATGATTGGATTTGGTCATGTTGTAATTCTATGACATTATGACCTTATGGCAGAGCTGACCGATCGCAAACTCTATCTGGGACCGAAGCTGCGCGTCTTGCGCCGCGAACTGGGCCTTAATCAGACGCAAATGGCCGAGGAACTGGGTGTATCGCCCAGCTACCTCAACCATCTGGAGCGCAACCAGCGACCCTTGACGGCGCAGATGCTGCTGCGGCTGGCCAATACCTATGACATCGACATTCGCGATTTCACCGCGCAGGCGCAGGAGGGCGGCCCCGGCGAACTGAGCGAAATCCTGTCCGATGCGCTGGTGCGCGACATCGGTATCGCGCGCGACGAAGTGCTGGAGGTGGCGGAAAATTATCCCGGTGTCAGCGAGGCGATCGCCCGATTCTATCGCGCTTTGAGCGATTTACGCCGGCTGCCGGGCGAGGCAGCGGACCGCAGCGGTCCCGCGCCGCTGGTCGCGCCGATCGACTGGCTGCGTGAGACGATATCGCGGGCGGGCAATTATTTTGCGGAGATCGACGCGGGGGCGGAGGCTATCGCCGCCGACCTGCCGGACGACCCCGCTTTGTTGCAGGCGGAATTGCGCACCCGATTGAAGGGCCGGCACGGCATGAGCGTGCAAATGGTGCGCAGCGACGTGCTGGCCGGGACGCTGCGCCATTATGACATGCACCGGCGGCGGCTGTTGCTGAGCGAGCGATTGCCGCCATCCGGGCGGCTGTTCGCCATCGCCTATCATCTATGCGCGCAGGAACTGGCCGACGCCATCGCCGCGCAGATCGCCCGCGTCGCGCCGCCCGATGAGGATAGTCGCAGGCTCGCGGTCATGGCGCTGACCAACTATGCCGCCGCCGCGCTGATCATGCCCTATGACCGATTCCGGCAGGCGACGGAGCAAAGTCGGCACGACCTGCCATTGCTGCGCGACCGGTTCGGCGTATCGACCGAGCAACTGGCGCATCGGTTGACCAGCCTCAATCGTACCGGCGCGCGCGGCATCCCCTTCTTCATGGCGCGGATCGACCGGGCGGGGATCGTTTCCAAGCGCTTCGATGGCGAGGCCTGGCCCTTTGCGCGGTTCGGCGGCACCTGCCCGCGCTGGGACGCGCATGGTGCGCAGGATGCCGATCGAGTCACGCCGCAGCTGATCGAGACGCTGGACGGGAAGCGGTTTCTGACACTGGCGGTGGGCCTGCCGCAGGGCGCCGCGCGCGGGCGAGGCGTGATCGCGCTGGGATGCGAGGCGAAACATGGCGGGAGGATCGCCCATGCGGACGGGATCGACCTGGACAAGGGTGACGCCACCGAAGTCGGGCCGACCTGCCATTTGTGCGAGCGCCGGGACTGTCCGGATCGGGCCTTGCCGCCCGTGACGCGCGCGCTAGACCTGCATAGCTATGAACGGACGATCGCGCCCTTTCCGTTCCGGCGGGTTTAGAGCGAGACGGGCCTGCGGCGGATAGCAAGACGCCACAAGGCTGATCCATATAGAGCGTTCCCCGGCGCGGGTGGGGGGCCAGTCTCACGGTTAGAACTGGGCCCCGGCCTGCGCCGGGGAACCACTAAAGGAAGGTTCGTCGGGGTTCAGGCCGCCTTGGCCACCCAGTCGCGCTTGAGGTGGCGGGCGAGGAAGTCGAGGCAGGAGCGGACCTTCGCCATTTCCCCCTGCCCCGGCACATAAAGCGCCACGATGGAGGAGGCCGGGAGGGCGATTTCGGGCAGTAGCGGCTGGAGCCGGCCGGTATCCAGATCGTCCGCCACTTCCCAAAGCGATTTGATGACGATGCCGGCGCCATCCAGCGCCCAGGCGCGCGCCATTTCGCCGTCATTGGTGCTGAGCGTCACGCGCGGCCCATTGCCGCTCCCCACGACCGAGCGCCAGATGTCCTGCTGCGCTTCGCCCACGACGATATTGTCGTGGAGTGCAAGGTCGGCGATGCTGGTCGGCCGGCCGCGACGGGCGAGATAGTCCGGCGAAGCGCAGAAAAGACGGGGATTGTCGGTCAGCCGCTTCATCGTCAGCATACTGTCGGGCGGCGGATCGAAGCAGATGGCGATGTCATGCCCCGTCTCGACGATATTGGTCGCCTGTTCGGCGGTTTCGAGATGGATGGCGACGTCGGGATGCAGCGTCGCATATTCGCGGAACAGCGGCGCAAGGCGCATGCGCGCGGCGTTGATGGTCGTCACCACCCGCAGCAGGCCGGTCGCTTCGGTCGCGCGGCGCATGACGTCGGTTTCGACATCATCGATGGCGCTCAGGGCCCGACCCGCCTTGTCATAAAGCAGCGAGCCTTCTTCCGTCAGCGACAGGTGGCGGCTGTTGCGACGGATCAGCATGACCCCCAGCCGCGCCTCCAGTTGCGACAGGCGGCGACTGGTTGCCGCAAGCGACAGGCCGAGGCGACGCGCCGCTTCGGACAGAGTGCCCGATTCGGCAATCTTCACGAAGGATTCGATTTCGGCAAAGCGATCGGGCATCCGTCCAAGCTAGGCACTCGATGCTGCAACGCAATAGATCGGCTGTTGCGATACGGTATGGTTTCGTTGCTGCGTCTCTCCAGACCGACGTTTTTGTAAGCTTTTCTTGCCGGATCTCACAAGACGCAACCCAGCCTTGCGTCTGACGCATGGCGTTGACGGCGGCTTTTGCGCCGCATCATTTTCATAGGCGAGCCCCCAATTTCACCACGGAGTTTTCGCCCATGCCGATGCTGAGCGCCCGCCGCGCCAAGGTCGATCCGCCGATCGCCTGGAACGATATCGAAGCCCTGCCCATCTATGCCGCGATGGCGCTATGCCTGATCTGCCTGGGTCTGGCGCTGATGGATTCCACCCCCACCATCCACGCCACCATGTTGAAACTGGTGGGCATCGTCGGCGGCCTGGCACTGCGCCATGCCTGGTTGAAACTGGACGATGAGGGCGGCGACGCCCTTTAAGAGACATATTATATGATCGTCGGACGGTCCCCCCGTATCCGCCAGAGCTTCCAGAAGGCATGGAGCGCGCTGATCGCGCTGTTCTTCTGGGATCTGGCCGTCACCATCTTTTATTATATCTCGCCCTTCAAGGCGCCGGCGCTGCCGCTGACCATCTTCGGCACCGCGCTGGCGCTGGTACTGGGCTTCCGCGTCAACAGCGCTTATTCACGCTGGTGGGAGGGCCGCATATTATGGGGCGCGATGGTCAATGTGTCGCGCAGTTTCAGCCGCGCGGTGCTGGCCTATCTGCCCGACACGCCCGATGCGCGCGCCATGGGCGTAACGCTGGTGAAGCGCCATATCGCCTATGTCCATGCGCTGCGTTGCCAGTTGCGACGGGAAGACCCGGCGCCCGATATGCAACGCGTGCTGGGCGAGGATGGAGCCCTGCCTGAGTTGGAGCGGCGCAATCCCGCCAATGGCGTGCTGGACGGGTCCGACCGGCGGTTGATGGAAGCGGTGCATCATGGCTGGATCGACACCATCCAGCAGACGCGGATCGAAGGCATGCTGGTCGATATGTCCAACGCGCAGGGCGGCATGGAGCGCATCAAGAATACGCCGCTGCCCGCGCAATATCGCGCCTTCCCCAAATATTTCACGCGGCTTTTCTGCATATTGCTGCCGATCGGACTGGTCGAAACGCTGGGCATGGCGACGCCGGTGGGGTCGGCGGTGGCGGGTTTCATGTTCTTGGCGGTCTTGCAGATTGGCGACGATCTGGTCGATCCGTTCGGCAACGACGTCCACGACCTGCCGCTGACGAGCATCACCACCACGATCGAGGGCGACCTCAATCAGGCGATCGGCCTGCCCGCCCCGCCGCCCTTGCAACCGGTCGATGGGGTGCTCTGGTAAGAGCGGACGATAGGAGGGAAAAGAAAAGCGCGGTCCGAAGGGAGCGCGCTTTTTCTTATTTCTTCTTGCCGAAGTCCACGGTCACAACATTGGAGCCGTCTTCGCTCGTCACCTGCGGGCCGTCATTTTCGGCCTCTTCATGCAGTTCGGGCAACTCGTCTGCCGCCACCTGGAACTGAAGGGCGAAATTGACCGCCGGATCGACGAAGGCGGTGATCGCCGAAAAGGGAATGGTCAGCTGGGCCGCGACCTGATTGAAGGTCAGGCTGACCTGGAACAGGTCGCTCTGAACCTTCAGATCCCAATATTTATTCTGAAGGACGATGGTCATTTCGTCCGGGAAGCGCTCCACCAGATGCTTGGGGATATCGACGCCCGGCGCACTCGTCTTGAAGGTGATGTAGAAATGATGCGCGCCCGGCAGGCCGCCGGACTGCTGCACTTCGCCCAGCACGCGGCCTACGACTGCGCGCAGGGCCTCCTGCACGATTTCGTCATAGGGAATCAGGCTATCGGGCAGGTCTTCACTCATGCGCCAATGTCCTAACGGCACGAAACCGACGGTCAACCCCGTCCTGACAGATTGCATGAATGGCGACAGGCGCTATAGGGCGGCCATGCGCACGGCCGAGATTCACCGCAACACGGCGGAAACCCAGATCGACGTCACCGTCAACCTCGACGGGACTGGCCTCTATTCGGTGTCGACGGGCATCGGCTTTTTCGATCATATGATCGAACAGCTGTCGCGCCATTCGCTGATCGACATGGATGTGAAGACGGTCGGCGACCTGCATGTGGACCAGCATCACACGACCGAGGATACCGCGATCGCCATCGGCGAAGCGGTGGCCAAGGCGCTGGCCGACAAGCGCGGCATCAGCCGCTATGGCAGCGTCTACTCGCCGATGGACGAGACGTTGAGCCGCGTGGCGCTCGATATTTCGGGCCGCCCCTGGCTGGTGTGCAAACTGCCCTTCACCGTCACCAAGATCGGCGAATGGGATACGGAGATGGTGGAGCATTTCTTCCACAGCTTCGCGCAGGCGGCCGGCATCACGCTGCATATCGAGCTGCTCTATGGCAGCAACAATCATCATATCGTCGAAAGCGCGTTCAAGGGCCTGGCCCGCGCGCTGCGGCAGGCGGTGGAGATCGACCCGCGCAAGGCGGATGCGATCCCGTCGACCAAGGGCATCCTGTAAATCTTACCGAAGGGTCATTCCATGTTCGTCATCGCGCTCACCTATACCGCTTCGATCGAAGTGCTGGACGGGCATCTGGCGGATCATCGGGCATGGCTGGACCAAGGGATTGCCGATGGCTGGCTGTTGCTGGCCGGACGGCGCGAACCGCGTACCGGCGGCATATTGCTGGCACGGGGCGAGCGGGCCGAGGTCGAGCGGCTGGCCGCGACCGATCCGTTCGTGCTGAACGGCGCCGCCACGGTCGAGGTGATCGAATTCCATCCGGTGCGCGCGGCCGCCGGCGTCAGCCTGGACAGCCTGCTGGCATGACCATCGCCCTGATCGACTATGGCGCGGGCAATCTCCATTCGGTGCATAATGCCCTGCGCAAGGCGGGCGCGGATAATGTCGTCATCACCGCCGATGCCGATCTGGTGCGACGGGCCGACCGGATCGTGCTGCCGGGCGTGGGCGCCTTTCGCGCCTGCCGCGACGCATTGGTGGCGATCCCCGGCATGGTCGATGCCATGAACGAAGCGGTGAACGGGCGCGGCATCCCCTTTCTGGGCGTATGCGTGGGCATGCAGCTGCTGGCCGATGCGGGTGAGGAATTCGGTCGGCATGAAGGGTTGGGCTGGATCCCCGGCACGGTGCGGCTGGTCGAACCGGCCGATCCAACCGTGAAGGTGCCGCATATGGGCTGGAACGATGTCGTGCTGAACGGCGCGCCGCCGCTGATCGAGGCGGGCGAGGCCTATTTCCTGCACAGCTATCATTATGAAGCCACCGATCCGGCCCATATTGCAGCCGTGACCGATCATGGCGGGCCGCTGGTCGCCGCGGTCGCGCGCGACACCATCATCGGCTGCCAATTCCACCCGGAAAAGAGCCAGCGCTACGGCCTGTCCTTCCTGTCCCGATTCCTGGGCTGGAAACCGTGAAATAATGTAACCTCCGTTCGGTTCGAGCGTGTCGAGAACCATCATGCAACAGGTTCTCGACACGCTCGAACCGAACGGATTTTTGGAAAATCGGATTATGTCCCTGATCGTCTTTCCCGCCATCGACCTTAAAGGCGGCCAGGTCGTGCGCCTTGCCGAAGGCGATATGGATCGCGCCACCGTCTATGGCGACAATCCCGCCGCCCAGGCGCTATTATTTGCGGAAAGCGGCGCGCAGCATCTGCATGTCGTCGATCTGGATGGCAGCTTTGCGGGCCATGCGGTCAATGCCGACGCGGTCGAGGCGATCGTGGAAGCCTTTCCCGGCCATGTGCAGTTGGGCGGCGGCATCCGTAACCGCGAAGCGGTGGAGCGCTGGTTCGACCTGGGCGTATCGCGTATCGTAATCGGCACGGCCGCGCTGAAGGATCCCGCCTTCGTCAAGACGGCGGCCCGCGACTTTCCCGGCGGCATCGTCGTGGCGGTCGATGCGCGCGACGGCTTCGTTGCAACCGACGGCTGGGCGGAAAAGAGCGACATGCCGGTCATCGACCTGGCCCGCCGGTTCGAGGATGCAGGCGTCGCCAGCCTGCTCTTCACCGATGTGGGACGCGACGGGCTGCTGAAAGGCGTGAATATCGACGCGACCGTCGACCTTGCCCGGGCCACCGACATGCCGGTCATCGCCAGCGGCGGCGTGGCGGGGATCGCGGACATCCGTATATTGAGCCTGCATGCCGACGACGGGATCGAGGGCGTCATCACCGGCCGCGCGCTCTATGACGGGCGGCTGGACCTGAAGACCGCGCTGGCCGTGGCGCAGGCGGCGGCTTGATCGAAATCTCACAACCTCCGTTCGTTTCGAGCGAAGTCGAGAAACAGGAAACACGGCTCTAGCCCCTTCTCGACTACGCTCGAAGCGAACGGAAACTGGAAGTTAATCCCATGACCGTCCGCACCCGTGTCATCCCCTGCCTCGACGTCGCCAATGGGCGCGTGGTCAAGGGCGTCAATTTCGTCGACCTGAAGGATGCCGGCGATCCGGTGGAGCAGGCCAAGCTCTATGATGCGGCGGGGGCGGACGAACTTTGCTTCCTCGACATCACCGCCACCCATGAGGCGCGCGGCACGATATTGGACGTGGTGCGCCGCACCGCCGAAGTTTGCTTCATGCCCGTGACCGTCGGCGGCGGGGTGCGCACGCCCGAAGATGCGCGCGCGTTGCTACTCGCGGGTGCGGACAAGGTCGCGGTGAACAGTGCGGCGGTCGCCCGGCCCGAACTGGTTGCGGATATTGCCGACCGTTTCGGCGCACAGTGCATCGTGGGGTCCGTCGATGCCCGGCGCGTGGGCGACAATCGCTGGGAAATCTTCACCCATGGCGGGCGCAAGCCGACCGGCATCGACGCGCTGGAACATGCGCTGCGTCTGGCGGAACTGGGGGCTGGCGAATTGCTGGTTACGTCCATGGACGGAGACGGCACACGCCAGGGCTATGATCTGGCGCTGACCCGCGCCATTGCCGATGCCGTGTCGGTTCCGGTGATCGCCAGTGGGGGTGTCGGGACGCTCGACCATCTGGTCGAAGGGGTGGTCGAGGGCCATGCCAGCGCGGTGCTGGCCGCCTCCATATTTCACTTCGGTCAACACACTATTGCTGAAGCGCATCAGGCTTTGGCGGCCGCCAATATCCCGGTGCGCAGCCATTAAAGTTTAGCTCGCCTCAAAATGTCGGGTTAATTGACATTAACCATGATCACCCGCCGATCCTCGTGCCGGACAGTCGCGGAAAAGCGTCATTTGGTGGAATTGGCATGCAACCTGCGACGTCTGGGTCGGGTCGTTTCAGAACGATGCGTTCTTTTCGAAACAGGGGTTACAATTATGAAAATCAGCAAACTTCTTCTCGTCGCTGGCTCTGCCAGCCTGATGGGCCTGGCGACGCCGGCGCCCGCCAACGCCACCTTCTGGTGCTGGTTCGGCAAGTGCGGTGGTTCGTCCAGCGGTGGCAACAGCAGCACCGGCGGAAATAGCAGCACGGGTGGCAACACCAGCACCGGCGGCAACAGTTCGTCGGGCGGCACGCCGACCCCGGTGCCCGAGCCGGAACAGATGGCGCTGTTCGGCATGGGCGCGGCCGTTCTGGCCGGTCGCATGTTCCTCGCGGGCCGCAAGCGCAAATAATCGATTGACGGGTCGCGCGCACGGCGCTTCATGCGCTTCCATGCGCGCGACCCTTCACACTCTCGAACAGACCATCCGCCAGCGGCGGAGTGCCGACCCGTCGACATCCTATGTCGCCAAGCTGGCCGCCAGAGGCCGCGCCAAGATTGCGCAGAAGGTCGGCGAGGAAGCGGTCGAGACGGTGATCGCCGCCATGGCCGACGATCGCGCCGAAATCGTCGGCGAAAGCGCCGACCTCATCTTTCACCTGATGATGTTGCTGGCCGACATGGACGTGCCGTTCGACGCCGTTCTGGACGAGCTGGACCGACGCGAAGGCGTGTCGGGCATCGCCGAAAAGGCCGCGCGTCCTAAGGGCTGAATGGTCCGGCAGGGACATATATCATCCCACCTGCGTTGATGTGGCAATCGTCACGACAGGAAGGGGGTGGCATATGGTTCGCACATTGATCGGGGGGCTGCTGGGCGGCCTTGCCATGTTCATTACAGGCTTTATCTTCTGGGGGACGCCGTTATCGGCGCTGGCGCTGAGCCGCGTCGGCGATCAGGCGAGCGCCAATTTGCAGGCGGCGATGGCGCAAGCGCTCAGCCCGACCGGCACCGGCGTCTATGTGATCCCCGATCCGGCGACCGCGCAGGGTACCATTCTCTACGGTCGCGGCCCGGTCGCGCAGGTCTTCTATAATGAGGGCGGTTTTCCGGTGATGGATAGCGGCGCGCTGATCGGCGGGCTGATCCTGTCGCTGGTCGTGGGCGTCATCATTTCCCTGGCCCTGCGTTTTGTCCTGAGCGATTTCGCCAGCCGAGCGCGCGTCACGATCTTGTTCGCGCTGGCTGCCGTGTTGTGGCTGCATATCGGCCAGGCCGTGTTCAACCATGCCCCCTGGGGCTATATCATCTATCTGGCCTTTAGCGATTTCGTGGCGTTGGCCGTAGCCGGCCTGATCGCCGCCAAGCTGATGGAGAGCAAAGCGGACGCGGGCACTCTGCATTGATAGCGCGCCGTGATGAGGCTGGCTCATATGCGGCGTTCACTGGCGCAGGCCGGGTTCACTTCACGACGTCGGACTGGCCCCCCGCCTGCGCCGGGGAACATGAGGCCATAAGTTCAAATTTCCTGCGCCATGCGGATCATGCAGGCGGCATGGCGGTGGGCGACGGCCATGCGGTCTTCGCCATAGCCGCCACCCATGGTGCTGGCGACCGGGATGCCCCGCCCCCGCGCCTGTCGCATGACATAGCGGTCGCGCGCGTCCAGCCCGGCATCGGTCAGTGCCAGTCGGCCCAGCCGATCCTGCCCATGCGGATCGACGCCCGCCTGATAGAGGATGAGGTCGGGCGCGAAATCGGCCAGCACACGCGGCAGCGTGTCGGCCAATATCGCCAGATAGGCGTCGTCGCCGGTGCCGTCCTCCAGCCCGATATCGAGCGTCGAGCGCGCCTTGCGCACCGGAAAATTCTTTTCCGCATGGATAGACAGGGTGAATATGTCGCCACGCCCGGCCAGCAGCGACGCGGTGCCATCCCCCTGATGCACGTCGAGGTCGAGGATCAGGATGCGCGCGGCCTCTCCCTCCGCGATCAGGCGGTTGGCGGCGATGGCGAGGTCGTTGAAGACGCAATAGCCAGCGCCCGTATCGGCCAATGCATGATGGCTGCCGCCCGCCGCATTGGCGGCATAGCCATGGATCATGGCCAGTTTCGCCGCCAACCATGTGCCGCCCGGCGACAACAGAGATCGGCGCATGACCCGCTCCGTCACCGGAAAGCCGATCCGGCGCGCTTTTTCCGGCGGGACGGTCAGCGTCAGCACTTCGTCGACATAGGCCGGATCATGGACCGCATCGATCCAGATGCGGTCCATGGGTTCGGGTTCAACTAGCTGGAAAGGCACGGCGGTTTCACGCAATGCGTCCATCACCAATCCATATTTGTCGAAACGAAATCGGCTGCCCGGTGTTGCAGGGGAGACATAGGCGGGATGGTGAACAACGTGCAGCATGATCTTTTCCCGCTATCGCGATTTGAACCGTGGCGGCTTTGCGCTATCTGGTCCAGCATGAACCGTCCCAAGATGATCCGTTTCCCGCTGCTGGCAATTGCCGGCTTCACCGCACTGCCGATCGCCGCGCAGACGCCGCCGCCTGTAGTGGCGCCGACTTTGCCGGTGCCGACGGTGCAGCCCATCCCCGCGCCCCCGCCGCCGGTGCCGATCCCGGCGCTGTCGCCGACGCAGGAAGCCTGGGCCAATGACTGGCTGAAGAGCGGCGCGGCGCAGGGGCTGATGGCCCGGCAGAAGGCCAGCGGCGCGCTGAAGGGCGATGCTCTGGTCAATGCCTTGCTCGATCGGGCCAAGGCGCTGAGCACCGGGCGCGTGGACACGGCCGACTTCCTCAACATCTGGGCGTTGCGCCCCGCCGCCTTCGATCCGCGTCCGGGCCTGGCCAAGGCGGTGAGCGAGGATCGACTGGCGCAATGGTCCGCCGGGCTGACGCCACCCTGGGCAGGCTATGACACGCTGCGCAAGGGCCTCGCCAAATATGAGGCGATCCGGGACAAGGGCGGCTGGCCGACGCTGACCGCCGGCACGTCTCCCGATGTGGTGCGCGCGCGCATCGCGCTGGAAGATCCCGCCGTCACGCAGGACGAGAAGCTGGTCGATGTGATCCAGCGCGCCCAGCGCCGCTATGGCCTCGAACCCACCGGTTCGCTCGGCGCGCGTACGCTGGAAGCGCTCAATGTCGGCGTGGACGATCGGATCGCCGCGATCATGGCCAATATGGAGCGCTGGCGCTGGATGCCGCGCAGCTTGCCGGTCAATCGCGTGCAGGTGAACATCGCCGCCGCCGTGCTGACCGTGTTCGAAGGCGACCAGCCGGTCAGTTCGATGCGCGCCGTCACCGGCAGCCCGGACAATCAGACGCCGATGCTGACGTCCAGCATCCATTCGATCGTCGTCAATCCGCCATGGAACGTGCCGATGTCGATCGCCAAGCGGGAGCTGTTCCCCAAGGGCCGCGCGACTTTGGCCAAGCAGGGTTACAAGATCGTCAAGACGCCCGAGGGCGGTGAACGGATCGTGCAGCCGGCGGGTCCGGGCAGCGCGCTCGGCCGGTTGAAGTTCGACTTCAACAATCCCTTCGCCGTGTATCTGCACGATACCCCGTCGCGCGGAAAATTCTCCAGCTATGACCGGCTGGCCAGCCACGGCTGCATTCGCCTGGAAAAGCCCGTCGCGCTGGCCGAGCAGATGGTCGCGGCCGACCCGAACCTGAACGGCCAGATCCAGACGCTGATCGACGAAGGCAAGACGCAGCGCGTGTCCCTGCCCAGCCAGGTTGCGGTCTATCTGCTCTACTGGACCGCCTTTGCCGGCAATAATGGCACGGTCAGTTTCCGCGCCGACCCCTATGGCTGGGACAAGCTGCTCGCGCAGAAGATCGAAGCATCGAGCCGCCGCGTCGATCCCACCGCTGCCCCCTCTCCCGCTATCGCATCGAAGGACTGACCCATGCGCAAAACCGCCCTTTTCGCCCTTGCCGGCGCCCTGACCCTCGCCGCCTGTGGCAAGAAGGAAGAGCCGGCGCCCGACGCCACCAATAATCTGGTCGAACCGCCGGTCGAAAATGTGATCGTCGAGGAACCGGAAGCGCCGCTGCCCGAAGTGCAGAACAATGCCGCCGCGACTCCGGCCGCCGCGCCGCCCAAAGTATCGGAACATCAGCAGATTCTGGATGACGCCGAAGCCAGCGGGATGACCGCGCGCCTGCCCGAAGGCGGCGAACAGAGCCAGCCTGCGGACGAAGCGAGCAAGATGGGCGAGTGATACCCCGCGCCCCGGTCTTGGACCGGGGCGTCGCCTTTGCTATATTGCGGTCATGGATCGCCGCAATTTTACGAAGTTCGCTTTAAGCGGACTCGCCTTTTCGTTTCTGTCGGACAGCATGGGTCGTGCCGCGCTTCCCGAGACAGGCCCTGAACTGATGGGCCCTGAACCCGTGACGCCGGCTTCGGTTCCCACGGTTCCCGCCACGCCGCGCGCGGTTGCGCAACAGCCCTATGCCGCGCTGCTGGAGCGCGCCAGAGCGGCGCTCGACAATCATGCCCATCATTTCGAATTGCGCGATCGGCTGGCGATCGTCGATTTCGACGCGCCGTCGAAGAATCCGCGCATGCATATCGTCGACCTGATCGGCGGGCAGACCAGCAGCTATCTGGTGTCCCATGGTCGCGGGTCCGACCCGGCCCATTCGGGCTGGCTGCACAGCTTTTCCAACGAGTTCAACTCGCTGGCCAGTTCGTCCGGTGCGTTCAAGACGGGCGACATGTATTTCGGCCAGCATGGTCGATCGATGCGCCTGATCGGCCTGGACGCGCAGAACAGCAATGCCGAATCCCGCGCGATCGTGGTCCATGGCGCCGATTATGTGAGCGAGGACCATGTCGCCGCCTGGGGCAAATGCGGGCGATCGGAAGGCTGCTTTGCCGTCGCGCCGCATATCGTGCCGCAGGTGTTGGGCCTGCTGGGGCCGGGGCGAATGCTCTATGCCGACAAGATCGGCAATGGCTGATGATATGAAATCCTCCCCATGCGCAGCATGGAGAGGATTTCGGTAGCTTATCCCTCGGTCGCGGGGGCGCCGGTCATCGTTTCGATCTGCGGCTTGTTGGTCGCGTCGATCGATCCATCTGCGATCATCGCCTGGCCCATGCTGATCGCTTCGTCGCGAATTCCCTCTTCCGTGCCGGTCTGGCTGGCACCGACCAAGGCGGCCAGCAGGATATTCTTCGACGCCGCGTCGCCGGGCTGATCCGTGACCGTCTGGCGCGCCAGTTTCAACGCTTCAGCGAAGAAGGGATCGGCACCGCCCCTGTCATGATCGCGCAGATTCTGGTTGCCCAACTGGATGAGGATACCGGCCAGGATGTTGCGGCTGGCGATATCGGTCGGCTTGGCCTCCACGACCTTGCGCCAATAGGGCACCGATTCGTCGTAAATGGGGATGACCCGGTCCATCTGGCCCAGCGCGCCATAAGCGGCGGCCTGCGCATAGAGGGCGTTGGCGAGGAAGTTGAGATTGTCGATCTTCGCCGGATCAGCCTGCGCCGCCACCCGGATGGCAGGCAATGCCGCGTCATATTTGGCGACCGCGGTGGCATTGTCGCCCTTTTGCTGCGCGGTCTGGCCGGCGGTGAAATCGGTCACGGCCTTGTTGAAAGCCGCGATTTCCGCCGATGTGAGTTCCCGCGCGACGGGGGCTTCCGCCGCAGGGGCGGCCTCCTCCACCGGGGGCGCCTCTGGCGGGGGAGCGTCAGGCACCTGCTGGGCAAGGACCGGGGCGGAAACGGCCATCAGGGCCGTCAGAATGGATTTTGCGAACGTCGAGGCCAACGTCGAAGTCTCCTATAGCGTTGCAGCGGGATGGATGCCGGACATAGGCTGTCCGTGCTGGCGACAGAATGAACGAAGCGGTGCCCCGGTTCCAGTGCTTGTTCTTATACCCGGCTTAATGCGCAAAAGGCGCCGGCGGTGGCGAAGTCATCGGCGCGGCGGACGCTGCGCGCGGCGGCCTCCGCATCTTCGCCCCATTGTTCGATCTGCCAGGCTTCGTCGATCTCCGCCGCCTCCCATATCGCGCCGATCTCATGGCCGCCCTCCACCACCGCAAGGGCGCAGACCAGCGATCCGCTGAGCGTCACCAGCGTTGACAGGCCGGTGAGGATGAAGGGGTCGAGCGCCACCACCGCCGCGCCCAGCCGGTCCAGCGTCTCGTCGGGCTGGGGCACAGGAATGATCCCCTGCGTCACGGCGAAGGTCACGTCATAGCGGCCCCGCGCCCAGTCGAGCAACGGATCCCAGGCCGCGGCCTGCCGCGCGACCAGCGTGTCGGGGCCATTGGAGCGATAGCAGAGCAGGTCGGACTGCGCATAGCGGGCCACGCCCTCGGCAAAGCTGGCGCGGTTGGGCGCGACATGGTCGATCGCCGCATTGGCAAGGCCGGTCATCGGCATGGAGGCAGGATCGACCTCTTCACCCTGCGCCCGCCATTCCTGCGCGATCGCGTCGGCCAGCGCGGCGGAAGGCAAGGTCAGCGACGCGCGTGCCGGGGTGCGGACCGGGCGGCCGTCCAGCCGGATGGCATGGCCGCCCTCTTCGGCAACCACGGTCACATCGGTGTAGAAACGCTTCATTGCGGCGGCCTCTTGCGGAACAGCGCCAGCAGCAGGCGGGGGACGACGACGAACTGGAACAGGCCGGTGACGACCATGATCGCGCCGAACGCCTTCGCCTTGTCCCCCTGAACCCAGGTGAAGCGCTGCATGATGGCGAGAAAGCCGAACATCACGATGAAGGCGCCCGACAGGCGGAACAGGCCGATCGCAAAGTGGCGCTGGCGCGCGACGGAATCGGAATTGGGTGGAGGCGGTGGCGGAAGATCGGTCATGGCGCGCCGATATGGCTGCGCAATTGCGCGCTGTCCATCGCCACCGCATGAGCGCCCGCCGCGATCAGCTCGTCGGGCAGATGATAGCCCCAGGCGACGCCGATGCTGCGCACGCCCGCGGCCCGGCCCATGTCGATGTCGAAACTGGTGTCGCCGATCATGACCGTCGTGTCCGGCGCAGCGCCCGCTTCGGCCATGGCGGTCAGCAGCATCGAGGGATGCGGCTTGGACGGATGGCGATCGGCGGTCTGGAGCGTCACGAACCGGTCGATGATGCCATGATGGGTGAGGCAGAGGTTGAGGCCCCGGTCCGACTTGCCGGTCGCCACGCCGAGCAGCCATCCGGCCGCGTCCAGTTCCAGAACCAGGTCCACGATGCCGGGATAGAGCGGTTCCTGCACGCCCTGTTCGCGCCGCATCGCCTGGAACGCCAGCTTGTAGCGGTCGGCGAGGTGATCGTGGAAGTCCGCCTCTGCGTCCGGCAGCAGCCGCGCCATCGCGACCGGTAACGACAGGCCGACCGCCGCCAGGATCGCCAGCCGGTCGGGCGGGGGCAGCTTCACATCCTCGAAGGCGCGGACCATGGCGGTGCAGATGCTGTGCTGGCTATCGACCAGCGTACCGTCGCAATCGAAGACGGCAAGTCTGTTGATCATGCGCGCTCCCTCATACGGCATCGGCTCCCGTCAACGTCTCGCGCATGAGGGCGGCCATGGCGCCATCGCCCGCCGCCGCCATGCCGTCCGCCGCGCCGCTGCGGGCGGCCGGAACCTTATTCTGGCCCAATTTGCGCGTCCCGCGCCAGTCGGTCACCTGCATTTCATAGCCGATGATGGCACCGGCCATCCTGTCGAACAGGCCGGGCGTCATCTTGTCGCGGGTCCAGACCGGCTTGGGCGCGAGGCGGGTTTCGCTGTCCAGCGAGAGGGCATCGATCAGGTCCGGCAGCGCGTCCGCCGGCAAAGCGCGGACATCGCCTTCCAGCTCGGCGGCGACATAGTTCCAGGTCGGCACCTGATCGGCCAGCCCATACCAGTCGGGACTGACATAGGCATGCGGGCCGTTCACCACGAACAAAGCCCGCGCGCCATCGACATGCTTTGCAAGACGATTGCCGCGCGACAGGTGAAAGCCGATCCGCCGGTCATCCAGCCACACCACAGGGATATGGGCGACGGCCGGGCCGTCCGGCGTCTGCGCGAACAGCATGCCGAATCGCTGCACGCCGACAAATGCCCGCAATGCCTGCTGATCGCGCCAGCCGAATGTGGGATCGGGATGCACCCTCGCCTCTCCCGTCAGCGCGATCCGCGCGACCGCCGTTCGCCCTTGCGATCCTTGCGGACCTGCTTGGCATGTTGGCGCGCGAATTTCTTTTCATCTTCGCGGGTCGGGGTCCGGTCGATCTCATCGTCCAGCGGCATGTCGCCCAGCTTCAGATCGAAGCCCAGTTCGGTCAGGCTGTTGGCGAAATGGGTCGGCAGGTCCGCCATCACATCCACACGCCCGCCATCGGGATGATCCACCCGGATGCGGCGCGCATGCAGATGCATCTTGCGGCTGATCGTGCCGGACAGAAACGCATCCTTGCCGCCATATTTACCGTCGCCCACGATCGGGAAGCCGATCGCCGCCAGATGCACGCGCAACTGATGGGTGCGGCCGGTATAGGGTTGCAGCTCGACCCAGGCGGCGCGGTTGCCGGCACGCTCGATCACGCGATAGCGGGTGCGGGCCGGCAGGCCCTCCTCCTCATCCACATGCATCTTTTCGCCGCCTGTGCCCGGCTGCTTGCCGATCGGCAGCTCGATCATGCCGTCGTTGATCGACGGCACGCCGATGACCAGCGCCCAATAGACTTTGCGCGCGGTGCGGCTGGAAAAAGCCTTGGCGAAATGGGCGGCGGAGCGGCTGGAGCGGGCGAGCAGCAACGCGCCGGACGTGTCCTTGTCCAGCCGATGGACCAGCTTGGGCCGCGATTCGGCGTCGAACAGCAGGCCGTCGAGCAGCTTGTCGACATGCTCGTCGGTCTTCGTGCCTCCCTGCGTGGCGAGGCCCGGCGGTTTGTTGATGACGATCGCCTGTTCGTCGCGATGGATCACCATGTCCTGCACATAGGCGATCTCGTCCGGAGTCAGGTCGATGACGCGGACGCGCTTGGGACGCTGGGCCGCTTCCGGCTTGGCTTCGGCCGGGGGCACACGGATCATCTGACCTTCGACGATGCGGTCGCCCGGCGCGGCGCGCGCGCCATCGACGCGCAGCTGGCCGGTACGCGACCAGCGCGACACCAGGTTGAAGCCGACATCGGGCAGGTGCCGCTGGAACCAGCGGTCGAGGCGGATGCCGTCATCGTCGGGCTGCACGCGATATTGCCGCACGTCGAGCGAGACGCCCTTGGCCGGGTTGGGCTTGGCAGGCTTTGTGGGCGCGGCCACTACGGGCTTGGCCGCAGCCAATTTTGCGGCGGCTGGCGCCTTGGGCTTGAAGGCTGGCTTACCGTCCTTGAAGGGGGGCTTGCCGTCCTTGCGCGGGCCGGCGGGCTTGCCGCGGCCGGACGGAGATCCGGCTTTGCGATCGCCGGGCTTGCGGTCCGACGGACCCTTGGCGAAAGGCCCCTTGCCGGAAGGCTTGCCGCCACGCGGACCTGCGCCGCCGGTCTTGGCTGGAGGACGCCCCTTCATGCTGCAGCACTCCGCATGATGGTCAGGCCCAGCGCCAGCGCGCCGACCGCGCCGATCACCGATGCCACCGCATAGCCCATGGCCATCGCAGCTTGGCCGCGTTCGATCATCAACATGGTTTCCAGGCTGAAGGCGGAGAAAGTGGTGAAGCCACCCAGCACGCCGACACCCAGCAACAGGCGGATCGGTTCGCCCGATGCGGCGCTGCCGCGCGCCAGCCAGCCTGCGAGCAGCCCCATGGCGAAGCCGCCGATCAGGTTTACGGCAAAGGTACCCCAGGGCCAGGCCGCGCCGGGCATCATTTGCCCCGCCAGCCGACCGGTCAGATAGCGCGCCAGCGTGCCTAGCGCACCGCCGCCCATCACAAGAAACATATTGGTCATGAAACCCGCCCTATAGCGATTCCGCCAAAGGGGAAAGGCTGCAATACCCCTCTTTCCGTTCGGTTCGAGCCTGTCGAGAACCAGGCGCCTCGTTCTCGACAAGCTCGAACCGAACGGATCTGGGGTTAGATGGTCGCCGTCACATCTGTAGCCGGGCGCCGATGGACGGCGATGCAGCTGATGACGCTGGCCACCACCAGCGCGAAGGCGGCGCTTTCCAGCAGGGTCGGCAGGCGTTGTTCCCACAGGAAGCCGTAGATCAGCGCGAAGCCGGTTTCGAACAGGATCATCTGCCCCACCATGGTGAGCGGCAGCAGGCGGCTCATGCGGTTCCAGAGCATGTTGCCGACGATCGAGGCGAAGAGTGCGACAGCGAGTGAGACAGATAAAAATTTGGTCCAGGCCGCCGCATCATGGTGGCCGATGCCCATCGCCAGCGCAACCGGCAGCAACAGAAACGCCTGCGCGCCGGTCATCAGGCCGATCGCCAGATTCCAGTCCTGCGCCGATATGCCGCCCAATCGGCCGAGCCAGCGACTGTTGCCGACCGCAAAGGCGCTCCAGGAAATAAGGGCCCCCACCGCACAGACAAAGCCGATGATCCGGGGGCCGAGCGATGCCGTGCCCGGCACCGCGATCGCCTGCCAGCCGATGCATAATGCGCCCGCACCGCAAAGCAGCAGGGAGGGCGCCAGCCGGCGCAGCGATACCGCGCCGCGCTCACGGCTGCCGATGATCGTGACCGCCACCGGCAGGAAGCCGATCACCAGCGAGGTCATGGCGATGCCGCCCATCTGCACGGCGGTCGCCAGCAGCACATAATAAAAGAGATTGCCGGCCAGCGCGAGCCAACCAAGCGCCCACCAGGCACCCGAACGCATCTGTGCGACCAGGCTGCGCCAGCGCGGCGCGATCAACAGGCCGGACATCAAGCCATAGGCAAGGTAGCGGCCGATAGCGAGGTCGAGCGGGCGGAAATCGCGCACCAGCGCAGGGGCAAGGAAGACCAGCCCCCATAAGGCGCCCGCCCCCATGCCGCACAGGATGCCGGTCAGATGCCCGCTCTCTCTGGATGTCCCGTCCATGCCCTGCCCTTCGATCATGGCGACGAGAATTATCATCATTGCAGCGGGAAAAATGCTCTTGATTGGGCATGTAATTGCAACAATTACTCGATCATGCCCATCCCGACGCCCCCTGCCCGCTCCCTCGACCCGTTCGACCGGGCGATTTTGCGAATCATCCAGCGTGACAACCGCACCCCGCAGCGCACCATTGCCGAGGCGGTGAACCTGTCCACCGCCGCCGTGCAACGCCGGATCGCCGCGATGGAAAGACAGGGCGTGATCGCCGCCAATGCCGCGATCGTCGATCCCGATGCGGTGGGCCTGGGCGTCACATCCATCGTAGAGGTCAATCTGGTCGATGAGAAGGCGGCGACCGTCGATCGGGCCAAGACGCTGTTCCGTAACGATCCCGACGTACAGCAATGCTATTATGTCACCGGCGGCCGCAGTTTCATCATGATCATCGTCGCGCCCGACATGCGCAGCTATGAAGCGACCACCCGGCGCCTGTTCGCGGAGAATGAAGCGGTGGCCAGCTATCACAGCTATCTGGCGCTCAGCCGCGTGAAGGCAGGGATGGAATTGGTGATCCCCTGATCGGGCGGCATGCCATGGGCAAAAACAACCCCGCCGGAGATAACTCAACGGCGGGGCCAAGGTTCAGGGAGTCACTCCAAAGGGGGAAGAGTGACAGGGCCAACATAGGACGATAGAATGAAGGTTCAATGACTATCCCGGATAAAAATGCCGGGCAACCACTGGCAGCAAGGTGACTTTACAGCTTATGCGCGAGCCTACCTCCCTCTCCCTCACCTTCGACTGCTGGAATCTCGGGCTGGAGGCTTGCTCGGTCATCGGCATGCGCCTGCCCCGATTGATGACCGGCAACGCCGCCGCCATGGCCGAAGCCCAGCTGATGGTCAGTGAAAAGCTGGACGCGGTCGCCCGGTTGCAGTGGAAGATGATGACCGGCCAACTCGGCACGTCCGGCCCCGCCATGCTGGACGCGTCGGTCGCCCATTATCGCAAGGCGGTGCGCAGGAATCAGCGCCGCCTGGGCGGCACGCAAAAGAGCCGGTAACGCAAAGCCTCTCCGGCCGCCTTCAGGCCCGCCGCAATTGGCCGTCCGCCGCCGAAACGACGGCCGGCATGGCCAGCGCGCGGCGAACACAGACCCGGTTGCGCCCTTTTTCCTTGGCTTCGTACAGGGCGCTGTCGGCACGGGCGATCGCTTCATGGATCGACGGATCGGCCCGATGCAATGTGGTCAGGCCGAAACTGGCCGTGAGCGATTGCGCCAGGCCCAGCCGCGAGGCCGCCTGCTCGGCGAAATGGAGGCGCACGGCCTCGGCGATACTGGCCGCGGCGGCGGCATCGGTGGCGGGCAGGAACAGCAGAAACTCTTCACCACCAAAACGCGCGGCGACGGCGCCGGGCGGGGCAAGCGTGCGGAGCATGTCGCCCAGCGTGACGATCACCCGGTCGCCGGTCGCATGGCCATGGGCATCATTGACCGCTTTGAAATGGTCGATGTCGCAGGCGATCAGGCTGCCGCCCTTGCGACGCAGCCGTGCCACCGCTTCGTCGAAGCCCCGCCGGTTAAGCAGCCCCGACAGCGGATCGACATGGGCGTCGTGACGATAGCGGGCGATAAGGTCGAGCACGCAGGCGGCCAGCGCGGACAAGGCGAGAAACAGGCCGAACATGCAGGCTAGCGCCTGCATCAGAAAGGCATAGTCGCTGTCGCGGAAGGACACGCCGCTGGGCAAGGTGAAGGACACGGTGCTGCCGCGCATCAGATTGTCGAGCGCGACGAGAACCGCCGCGGCATAGAGCGCCCGGTCCGGCCAGCCGCGCATTTGCCCGCGTGCGGCCACCAGCGGCAGGGCGATCAGAAGGAAGCAACCGAAATCGGACGACACCAGTTCCAGCGGGACATGGCCGATCATCATGGCAAAACCGCACAGCGCCACAGACCCGGCCCATATGACCAGGCGCAGGCGCAAGATCCAGTTGGCGCGCCAGCGGTCGAGCAGCGCCTGGCTGAACAACAGGAAGCCGGTGGCGAAGAAGAGGTCCGCGACGATGCCCCACAGATCGGTCGGCAGCGCCTGAAACGCGACCGGCACGGCAAATCCGCCCGCGACGCTGAAGAAGGCGCCGCTCCACCAGCCCGCACCACGCGCGCCCCAGCCCCAGACGATGAGGAAGGCGACTCCGAAACTGGCCATCATAATAGGCAGGAAAAAGGCGAAATTCTCACCCACGCGGCGGTCGAATCCTTCATGCGATGCTTGAACGGACATGCATGGCGCGACCGTCCGATCGGCAGCGTCTTAGGCGCGGATGCTTAACAAAGGCTTTGATCCGCAATGGCATGCGACGCGCCGTCGCGTTCGCGCAGCGGCGGTCGAAACGAGGGCAAGGAGAAATCAAAGATGTCAGGCTGAAGGCCGCACGACACAAAAAAGGCGACGCCGGAGCGTCGCCCTTATCTGGTGCGTACTAACACTTGTTAACTGCCAGACCGCGATCTCTGAGGCGCCTAATCTATCGCCGCTTAGGAATAGGTCAAGTAACTTTCTCGGATGACTAGGCATTGCCTTCACATTGGACTTGACCTTCCCGCCTTCATTTTCAATGTCTTGGATATCAGGGGGATGGCAGATTTATGACACAGCATAAAATCTGGCGCTTGGGCGCCGACCTTGGGACCAATTCGTTGGGATGGGCTGCGATCGAGTTGAGCGCGCCGATCAATGGCGAGCCTGTCTCCATTCTTGCCGCCGGCTCGCGGATCTTCAGCGATGGGCGCGACCCGAAATCCGGGGCATCGCTGGCAGTGGACCGGCGCGATGCGCGGGCTATGCGGCGGCGGCGGGACCGGTTCCAGCAGCGGCAACGCGCCCTGATCAAATATCTGATCGCGGACGGGCTGTTCCCGGCGGACGAGGCGGCGCGCAAGGCGATGGCGGCGATCGACCCCTATGCCGCACGCGCGCGGGCGCTGGACGAAGTGCTGACCTTGCCGGAACTGGGCCGCGCCCTCTTCCACCTCAACCAGCGGCGCGGGTTCAAGTCCAACCGCAAGGCCGATCGCGGTGCCGACGACGATGCCGGCAAGATCGCGACCGGCATCGACCGGACGTGCGACGCTATCCGCGACGACGAGGCAGCGGCGGGCGCGGAGCCGGGCAGCTGGACCTATGGCAAATGGCTGTACGAACGGGGCCTGGCCGGCAAGCTGATGGAGGAGGAATTCGACGCCATCTGGCAAGCGCAGGCGCCGCATCATCCCACCGTCCTGACCGACGAGGTGCATGACAGGCTCCATGAAATCATCTTCTATCAGCGGCCATTGAAGGCGCCCCGCATCGGCATGTGCACGCTGATCGCCGGCGACGAACGCCTGCCCAAGGCGCACCCGCTATTCCAGCGCCGCCGCCTGCTGGAAGAACTCAACGCGCTGATGATCGTGCGGCCCGGCGAAGTGGCGCAGAGGCTGACGCGCGAGGAGCGCGACATCCTGTTCCTGAAACTGAAAGACAAGGGCAAGGTCAGTTTCGCGAGCCTGCGCAAGACGCTGAAGCTCGATCCCGATGCCCGCTTCAACAAGGAAAGCGAGAATCGCACCGACCTGAAAGGGGACGAGGTCGCAGCGGCGATGGGCGCCAAGACGCGCTTCAGCAATCGCTG
>NZ_VYQA01000030.1:0-28778 GCF_008710165.1 Sphingobium limneticum
CCTGCGCCTCATAGCGCCCGAGGCCGGTCAAAAACGACCGGATTCTGGAAGGTTACCTCCCAGAATGACTGACGCCTTGGGCTAGAAAACGGCGAAAGCGAGGCCAATGGCCGGCTCTGCCAACCCTTTTTCCGCAGCCTGTTAAGGGGTTGGCAATGATGGCGCTATTTTTAAGGAAGCCCCAGTCGAGGTCGATCATGCCGTTGGGCGCCACCGAATTGATCGCGACACCAGCTGACAACAAGCCTCGGGCGTTGAGCAGTTGCGTGATCAGTCCGCCTACCGAATGGCCGATCATGACCGGGCGGTCGAAGCGATGAACCTCCGCTTCGATAGAGGTTATCACGTCGGCCAGATGCAGATCGCCGAGGCCTGCGGGCGGGTCCGCGCGCAAATCGCTCGGCTCGCCAAAATGCAGCGGCCACGCGGGCGTAACACAATTAAATCCCTTGGCGCTGAAGAAACCCGTCCATTTTTCCCAGCTTTTTGGATTTTGAAACATCCCATGGACAAAGATGATGTCGGTCATGATGTTCTCCTGATATATTTCCATTCAGCGAACGGCAGGAGAAACTTTCTGTTCCGATCAGGTGGTAATTTTAACCAATTTCATCTTGTGTATGAAAAGTCTAATCCACATCAACTTTCAGAGATTGGCAGTCGACGCACCATTTTTTTATCGCAATCAAAATTGTACAATTGACCCAGGGTTTGTTTTCTTATTTTATTTATCGCATCAGCTATTCTGCTTGACGCCGGGCTTGCCAATCGACCCGCCAGGGCGCCTGATCTCATATGAGATGTCGCTGGATCGTCAGTTGATCTAACATACCGCGAAACTGTCCGGCCAAATATTGCGCGTAAGCTCGATTCTCCGGATCATCGGCCAGACCCGCCAGAACCTCTACGGTACGGATTTCTTCGGCGAGGCGTGTCCAAGCATCGATCTCACCTTCGTGCATATTCTCCAGAGGCCGCCATATCACGCTCTAACTCTTAGGTCCGTACCTTGTTTCACGTCCATTTTTGCCTCGCAGCCGTTCGAAGCAATCTCGTCATAACGCGAGACTCGTTGCCTCTATCGCGCTAGGAAGCCCGACGAAGAGTGATGACTCTAAATTGTGGTTTCCGATCCAACCCGAGAATCTGTGCCCGAGACCAAATTGAACATGTCCAACGAAGTCGCCTCCTTTTCGCCTGCGTCACTTGCCGCGGTGCTCGACCAGAGCGTCGATTGCGTCAAGATCATTGGGCTTCTTGGCGAAGTCAGATACATGAATGCCAATGGCATGTGCGCGATGGAGATCGATGATTTCTCGACCGTCGCCGGACAGCAGTGGGCCGATTTCTGGCCGGAAGAAACGCAATCGGTGATCCGAGCGTCCTACAGCGAAGCTGAACTCGGCAAGCCCGTCCGCTTTCGAGCCTTTTGCCCTACACAAAAAGGTACAGCGCGCTGGTGGGACGTCACTGTGTCTGCCGTGAAAAACGATCTGGGTGAGCATGCCGGCTATCTGGCCGTCTCCCGCGATGCGACCGAGAACCAGACGAGCCGCGACGCTTTGGACATCGCTACCAGTGAATTGCGCCATCGACTCAAGAACACCTATACCATGATTGCCAGCCTGCTGATGGGATTTGCGCGCGGCAACCCACATCATTCCGAATTTGCAGAGCAGATGACCGAGAGACTTGTCGGGCTGAGCCGCGCCCAGGTTCTTTTCGCAGAAACCGACACCCCTTGCGATCTTAACGACCTTGTTTCGGCCCTCGTCGAACCGTTCAGCAATGAGCATTGCGGCGTTGAAATCGAACGTCTGCCAGCATGTACGATCGACAAGGGGAGAGCCGATGCGATCGCCCTGGTCATCGGGGAGCTGACCGTCAACTCGTCCAAACATGGCGCGATTAAATATGGTGGTTCAGTCAAAATCTGCGGGGAAGCAGATGATCGGTCATTGTCCATCTTCTGGGCGGAGCATAGTTTCGCGCCGGTCGTCGAGCATGTACGCGATGGCGGCCAGGGCCTTGCCCTCATCGGGCGGATCATGCGCGCGCGCAGCGGCACCATCGACACGGCATGGCGCGATGATGGTTTGGACGTCACGCTGACCTTCGCGCTCTGACCCTTCGACTGATGATTGCCTGATCCAGCACATCCAAATTTGCGTTCGACGTTCTGATTCCGATTGATGTGCCAGTTATTGACACAGCACGGCAAGGCGGTAATCCACCGCCTATGCCCAATCGCCTTTCCAGAAACGTCTCCCTCACGCCAGAGCTTGATCGCTTTATCGAGACCCGTCTCGAGATTGGCGATTATGGTAATGCCAGTGAGGTGGTACGCACCGCGCTCAAACTGCTGCGTGAGCGGGAGGGGGTCGGTTCGGGCGATCCATTTGGATGGCTGCGGGGGCGTGGCACCTGCGTTGACCTGATGCGCCAGCAGGATTGGACGGCCACTCAGCTTGGCAGCCCGGCTCGATGGTCAGCGCAACTGCGGGCCACAGTAAACAATGTCCTCAATTCGCCTGTCCCCAAGGTATTGATGTGGGGGCCAGATCACGTCATGATCTATAATGACGGCTATGTCGCCATAGCCGGGGATTATCACCCCAGGGCCATGGGTGGCACCGTGCCGGGCATCTGGCCCGAAATCTGGGATTTCAACCGCGAGATCCTGGCTTCAGGGTTCCGTGGCGAGGTGGTCTCGCACCGCGATCAGCCCATGATACTCAACCGCTATGGGACGCCGGAGGAGGTCATTTTCGACCTCTTCTATACGCCTATATATGATGAGGATGGCAAGGTCGGCGGTGTCATGTGCACCGTTATCGAGAATACCGAAAAGGTAGAAGCGCAGCGCGCTTTGGCCAAAAGCGAACATGAGCTGCGGATCATCACGGACTCGCTGCCGGTCCTGATCTCTTATGTCGATACAGAACATGTCTACCGCTTTGCCAACAGTTTCTACGAGGACTGGCTGGGTACACCGCCATCCCAGGTCATCGGTCGGCATATTCGCGATGTCGTCGGCGAGAAGACCTATGCCGACCGCCTGCCGCTGATCGAGCGGGCGATGGCAGGCGAGTGGGTGGTCGCCGATACCACGATGCCCCACCATTCCGGCCAGGATCGCGCGGCCGAGGTTCGCTACATCCCTCGGGTTGAAGCGAACGGCTCGGTTTCCGGCTTCCATGTGCTGGTATTCGACATTGAGGATCGCGTTCAGCGCGAGGCTGCGTTAGAGCGCCTGATCCAGCACCGCGAGCGCGCAGAGGAACAACTGCGCCAGCTCAACGAGACGCTGGAAACACGCGTCATCGAGGAAATCGCAGAGCGCCGCCAGGCTGAAGCGATCCTGGCCCAATCGCAGAAGATGGAAACGATCGGCCAGCTGACCGGCGGCGTTGCCCATGATTTCAACAATCTCTTGCAGGTCGTATCGGGCAATCTCCAGCTGCTGGCCCGCGACATCGCCGACAATGAGAAGGCGCAGACGCGTGTCGCCAACGCAATGGCCGGCGTTACCCGGGGCGCCAAGCTCGCCGCCCAGCTTCTGGCCTTTGGCAGGCGGCAGGCGCTTGAGCCCAAGGTGGTGAATGTTACACGCTTCGTACGCGATATGGACGATATGCTCCGCCGCGCTATCGGTGAGGGCATCGAGATAGAGACCATCGTTGCTGGTGGGCTCTGGAACACATTTGTCGATCCGGCACAGGTCGAGAACGCACTGCTCAATCTCGCGATCAACGCCCGGGACGCGATGGATGGACAGGGCAGGCTCACGATCGAGCTCGGCAATGCCAGCCTCGACGATGATTATGCGCGTACCCATAGCGAAGTCGTGGCCGGTCAATATGTGATGCTGGCTGTTACCGACACCGGCACGGGCATTCCGGCCGATATTATCGACAAGGTTTTTGACCCGTTCTTTTCGACCAAGAGCGAGGGCAAGGGATCGGGTCTTGGGCTTTCGATGGTCTATGGTTTCGTCAAACAGTCTGGCGGACACATCAAAATCTACTCCGAGGTTGGCGAAGGCACGACCATCAAACTTTACTTCCCCCGCTCGGTGGAAAATGAGGATGTGGAGGTCGAACTTGACAGCGGGCCGATCCGCGGTGGCAGTGAAACCGTACTGGTCGTCGAAGATGACGATGCGGTTCGCGCGACGGTCGTCGAGATGTTGAGCGACTTGGGCTATGGGGTCCTCAAGGCTGTTGATGCCAGCAGCGCTCTGAGCGTCATCGAAAGCGGCATCCAGATCGACATGCTGTTCACCGATGTCGTCATGCCCGGGCGCCTCAAGAGCGCGGAACTGGCGCGCATGGCGCGCGAGCGCCAACCAGACATCGCCGTGCTGTTCACCTCAGGCTATACAGAGAATTCGATCGTCCATGGCGGTCGCCTGGATGCCGGCGTCGAACTTCTTTCCAAGCCCTATTCCCGTGATGCCCTCGCGCGCAAATTCCGGCACGTTCTGGCAAATCAGCGGCAACGCAACCTCGCCCGATTAATGCCTCAGCGAGCAACGCCGACCGAGCCATCCTCGCGTCGGAAGGTCCTTGTTTTGATTGTTGAGGATGATGCACTCATCCTGATGAACACGGCGGAAATGGTGAAGGAACTGGGACTGACCGTGATCGAGGCAATGAGTGCCGAAGACGCGATTTCCGCGCTTCAGACCACCCATGTCGACGTGCTGATCACCGACGTCAATCTACCGGGAATGGCTGGGCCCGAACTGGCTGCTCAGGCGCGCGCGCTCCTACCTGAAATAGGCGTGATTTTTGCTACCGGTGATACGCAACTGGAATTTGATCGCGCCGATCCCAAGGTTGCTCTCCTTGCAAAGCCATATGATGGAAAGGCGCTTGCAGAAGCTATTTCTGGTGCAGGTATCGATCTTATGTCCACGTCGACACCGTCTCGCAAAGACGCCAAATCCAGTTAGCGCGCAATCTCCGCGTTGACCGGGCGAACGCCTGCGCGCCCGGTCAATAACTCATAGCATTGGGTCAGTCTGTGACGGGCATGGCCGATTTAACATGGCCCGTTCTTCTGCCAGGATCCCACCCATGCATCCGATGCGAGCGTCCTTGGTCAATGGTCTGCGTCAATGCAGACGCGTGGGCTAACCGGTGAAACTCTTACAAGGGCAGTGCTTTGAGCAGAGAGGCTGCCGACACGATCTGGATATCGGAACCTGACGCTCGATATGCCTCAGCCCTTTTGAACTGCGCATCGTAACGGACATAGCCGAACGGCTCATCTGCCGCGACGACCAGCATCGTCGTGGTCGCGCCGACTGACGCCATGATCTTCCCACCATTGGCCGCAATGCGCTGCGCCAGTGGACCGTCACGCGGCTCGCCAAGGATGGCAATGCGCTGGCCCTTGAGCATCCCTCCGGTCGCTGGCCTTGGCAAAGGCGGCGGACGTTTTCTGGGCGGTGGCGCCAGCCAGTCGGTCAATTGCGAGCCTGTATGGTCGATCGCCTTTACGATGATCATCCCTGCCGCGCGGGCATCGCTTAGTGCATCATGATGTTTGAGCGGGATACCCAGATGCTTCGCCACGATGTTGAGCCGGTGACTGGGAAGCTCGGGCCATACGCGCTTGGCAACGCGCACACTATCGAGCCATGTCGTCTCGACCATCGCGCGGTCATGGACCAGGCAGGCTGCGGCGAGGGCCCCTTTATCGAAATAGGAATGGGCAACGGTCGTGCGACCACTCAAATGACTGTGCACGACGGCATGGACATCGGCAAAGCAGGGTTGGCCCACGACATGCCTGGCGGCAATCCCGTGAATGCGCGTGTTGAAGCTGCTGAAATGATCTCGCGGGTCGACCAGCGACTCATACTCAAAGGTGACTGCGCCATTGCGGAACCCGACGATACCGATCTGGCAGATGCTACTGACGCGGGCGCATGCCGTTTCGACATCGATGACCACGAAATCCGGCTCTTTGCTTTCGTCATCGCCGGGATCGGTTGGATGGGGTGGGAACATGGAGGGGCCATAGGCGGTCTCAAACCCAATGTCCAAGCGCTCTGCTGGCAATGGCAGGGTTGCAAAGTCCCACCTCAGTGCGCGTAGATCATCTTGCGCGTCATGCCGCCATCAACGGCAATTTGCTGACCGGTGATGAAGCCGGCGCCATCGGATGCCAGAAACAGGACAGTTGCGGCGATGTCGGCGGGTTCCCCAACGCGACCAACCGGGTGCTGCTCCCGATCGATCGCACGATGCTCTACGGCTTCACGCGTTTGCGCTTTCGCCCAAGGCCGCGTCTCGATCCAGCCAGGCAGGATGGCGTTGACCCGGATGTCGGGACCAAGGCTGATCGCTAGAGCATGGGTGAGAGCGCATAAAGCCCCCTTGGCCGCCGCATAGGCTTCTGTATCGGGCTCCGATTGGATTGCGCGGGTCGACGCCATGATCACGATCGACCCCTTGCTTTGCCGCAGCAGGGGAACGGCGGCACGAACCATCAAAAAGGCGCCCGTTACGTGGCTGTCCTGCCATGCCTGCCATTTTTTGAGCTCAAGCTGCTCAATCGGGCCGTTGAGCGGATCAGCAAGGCCCGCATTGGATACGAGCAGATCAATGCCGTGGGCCGCGTCCCCTTCCCTATTCCATTCGATGATCTTCTCGAACGCCTTTTCGATGTCGCGCTCGCTGGCGACATCGGCACGAATGACGATAAGATTTCCCGATGGTAGTTCGCTGCTCAAGCCACGAACCGCCTCGGCGTCGCGATCAAGCACCGCCACGCGCCAGCCTTGCGTCAGCAGAGCTTGGGTGATGCCCTTACCAATGCCCTGCGCCCCGCCCGTTACAATTGCCGTTTTCATAATATATCTAGTCTCCAGACGACAGGCGCAGGAAGTGCGTGCTCAGGCTATGCCGGCGCCGCCGGTCACACCAAAAACTTCGCCGGTGATGTAGCTGCCCTCCTGGCTCGCCAGCAGTACATAGACAGGGGCAATCTCCACCGGTTGTCCAGGGCGTCCAAACTGGCTCTGCTTGCCGAACTCCATCACCTTTTCCTGCGGTTGGCCACCGCTAGACTGCAACACTGTCCAGAACGGACCAGGCGCAACGACATTGGCGCGAATGCCCTTTTCGATCAGCTGTTTGGCCAGAGCCTTGGTGTAAGCAACAATTCCTGCCTTCGTCGTAGCGTAATCAAGAAGAATGGCGGACGGTTCGTACGCCTGCACCGAGGCTGTGGTGATGACTGAAGCGCCAGCGGGCAAATGCGGCACCGCTGCCTGCGCAATCCAGTGCATGGCGTAGAGATTGGTCTTCATCGTGCGGTCGAAATCATCCGAGCTGACCTCGTCGATCGCGTCGCGATATTGTTGCCGGCCGGCATTGATAACCAGAATATCGAGGCCACCTAGTTGTTCGACGGTCTGGGCGACGAGGTCGCGGCACCAATTTTCGTCCGTGATGTCGCCCGGCAGCGCGATTGCCTTTCTCCCTTCCGCTTCGATCAGCGCAACCACGGCTTTGGCGTCTTCTTCCTCGGCCGGAAGATAAGACAGGGCGACATCGGCACCTTCACGGGCATAGGCGATGGCGGCCGCGCGACCGATGCCGGAATCCGCGCCGGTCACAAGTGCCTTACGGCCCGTCAGCTTGCCCGATCCGACATAGCTTTCCTCGCCGTGATCGGGCTTGGGATTCATCTGTGCGGCAATGCCAGGAACGGGTTGTGGCTGCTTGGGGAAGGGCGGCACGGGATATTGGGTGCGGGGGTCCTGCAGGGTGAGGCGATCGGCCATCGGGGGCTCCTTGTTCAATTGTGCGATAGGTAGGCCACGAGGCCTGATTGGGCTGTCGATCGTTCGATCACTCCTTCCCGCGTGCGGGATTGGAGGCACCGACCAGTTCGGGCGGCTTTTTGAGGCCGAGCGTTTCTTTCTGCGTATCGGGGTCGATCTGACGATGGCGCCTGAAGGGTTCGAGCTTCTGAGGCTGACCGGTTTCCAGGCATTTGAGAATGCCGGCGATCACCCGCACATCGGCAAAGCCTTCTTCGCCGTCTGGTTCGGGCGCGCGATCGTTGAGAATGCAGTCGGAGAAATAGCGCAGTTCGCCGCCAAACTGGTCCGTCGCCTTGTGCGGCACATGCCGACGCTCATCGCCGATAACGACATGCTGCTCCAGACCCATGCCGAACATAAAAGCGGGGTTCATCTGGATGCTGCCCTTGGTCCCCACGACGAAAAAGCCGTCGATTGTGTTGGCAAAGTAGGAAACGGTGAATTGCGCCAGCCGTTCGCCGGGGAAACGCAGCGTGACAGCGACGGTATCGTCCAGATCGCCGAAGCCTGCTTCAGGATGGCGCGTGGCGACAGCGGAAACGACTTCGGTAGGTTCACTGTCAAAGCAATATCGCGCCGCATTGATCGGATAAGGCCCCATGTCAAACAATGGGCCGGCCAGCACGCCATTCTTGGCACGATGATTTTTGGGATCGAGCATCTGCGCGAATGTGGAGGTGAAGGCGATCGTCTGTCCAAGCTCGCCCTTCTGGATACGCGCGATTGTGTCGAGAGTCGCCGGTTCGAAATGCAGCCGATACGCAACCATCAGCTTTGCGGCTGAAGCCTTTTCCGCAGCGAGAATCTCAAGTGATTTTTCCAGGGATATTTCGAGCGGCTTTTCTACCAGTACATGGATGCCCGCTTCCAGCGCAGGGATTACGAACTCGGCGTGACGCCAGTTAGGCGTCGCGACATAGATAGCGTCGATCGTGCCCGATGCCAGCAGGGCGTCGAATTGATCATAGCTATAACCGCCATCGACATCATATTTGTCGCACAAGGCGCGGAGCTTCTCCGGGTCGCTGGAAACAAAGGCCGCGATCGTCGAATTGCCGGTATGGGCAACGCCGGGCAACATCGCCTCCTGCGTGATGTCGCCCAGCCCGACAAAGGCGTAACGGACCTTTTTGTCCGATCCGAAACCGAAGGCGGATGCGACGCTCATATCTTTCTCCTGATGGACAGATGAACCTACGCAACGTCTGTGGACGGGATCGTCTCCATGGAAAAATAGCGGATCAGGCGCCAGTCTCATGAGTTGTGTCTCCATTCCGTCAAGTCGAACCCCAGGATGTTACCATCGCCACGCTACCTCATGATCGTCCCCAGGCCCGCCGCAACGGGGAGGGCTATCTGGCTCTTGAAGACTATGGCGCGCTGGGTGACGGACGGTCGGTTGCGCTAAGCGGCGCCGACGGTTCGATCGACTGGTGGTGCGTACCCAATCTGGATTCGCCGCCCTTGTTCGACCGCCTGCTTGACCCGGCCGATGGCGGGTATTTCAGCATTGAACCAACCGAGGCGTATCGTGTCGAACGGCGCTACAGGCCGGAAAGTAATGTGCTTGAATCGACATTCGCGACCGCCAGCGGCAAGGCGCGGATTGTTGAGTCGATGAACAGCGGATCGGCCGGCCGACTGCCCTGGTGCGAACTGGCGCGCCGCATTGAAGGCCTGGAAGGTCGGGTGCATTTCAGGATGCAGCTTCGCCTCGGGCGGCGAGCCGACACGGTCTCACCCTATATGCAGGTAATAGGGGGTAATGATGTCTTCCATGTCGGGCGGGTGCTTGGATTGTGCCTGCGTAGCCAGGGTGTGACGATCACCATGAAGGAAGACGCAGGGCTATGTGCGTCGGTCAGCATTGCGGCCGGCGAGCAGGAAATCATTGCGATTGTGGCGGGTGAGGATGAGCCGCTGGTGGTCCCTACTATTGCGGAAATCAGCGCAAGGATCGACACATCGGATGAGGAATGGCGCGTGTGGGCGAGCAAGATCGTTCACGAAGAACCAAGTCGCCCGCTTCTTGTCCGCAGCGCGCTCGCGCTCAAGCTACTGCTCTTCTCGCCAAGCGGCGCGATCGCTGCAGCGGCCACCACGTCGCTGCCTGAACATATCGGCGGCAATAAGAATTACGACTATCGCTACGCCTGGGTTCGCGATGCAGGCTATACCATCAAGGCGTTCTTGCGCATTGGGGCGCAGGCCGAGGCAAAGGCGGCGCTCAGCTGGCTGCTCAACCAACTTGAGGAACATGGCCCGCGTGTCTGCTATTCGATCTGGGGTGGCAGGGTTCCGGACGCACGATCTGTCGCCGTGCCGGGCTATGGCGCTTCCTCCCCTGTACGCGTAGGCAATATCGCAACAGATCAGCACCAGCATGGCGTTTATGGCGACATATTCGAGACGGCGTCCCGCTTCGTTGAAAGCGGCAATATTCTCGATTCCCGCAGCGCCGAGATATTGTCCCATCTGGCCGACGAATGCGCCGATCTTTGGCGACAAAAGGACAGTGGCATGTGGGAATTGCCGGACAAAGAACATTACACCATGTCGAAGATCAGTTGCTGGCAGGCGCTGGCGCGGGCGGTCGAACTGGCCGACGATGGCCATCTGCCGACCACCTGCCGGGACCGTTGGGCGCGCGAGCGGGATCGGGTGGAAGGCTGGATCGCTGAACATTGCTGGTCCGAAGCGCTGGGCGCCTACACTTTCTACCCGGGAACGGATCAGTTGGATGCCTCGATCGCGCTGGCGGTCCGCTTCCGGTTCGACGGGACGGATCGTCTGCGCCGCACGCTGGAGGCAATCGACCGCGAACTCGCCAGCGGTCCCTATCATCATCGCTACAGCGGGATGGAACAGGAAGAAGGATGCTTCCTGGCCTGCACCTTCTGGATGATTGAGGCCTGGGCGCTTCTGGGCGAAAAGGCGAAAGCCGAACAGATGTTCGACAGCCTCATCGATGCGCTGGACTTGGGCGTAGGCGTTTATCCAGAAATGGCCGATCCTGTTTCAGGTCGCTATCTTGGCAATATGCCGCAGGGTCTGACGCACCTGGCTTTGGTACAAGCGCTGACAAGCTTTGTGAATAAGACACAGTGAAACTGAGCCGTCTGCCCCCGATCGTCTCGAACAGGACTGCGCCAAGAGAACATGCATGAATTGAAAAGGGTAGCGACGTCCGAGGAAATTTTCGGCGATTTTCAAACGCATGTTGGGCGTATCTCCGAGCCGTTATTGCCACCCATGTACATGCCAATCGCATGGTTCTGGTAGTCCGATACCGGAATGCGTCGTTCGCCGGTCGGGCCTGGATAGCTACCTTCCGTCAGGACTCGAGCCATCAGCAGTTAATAACGGCTCACTCTATCTACCTCCACCCACCACAAACAGACGGTGCTGTGGAACGAGAACATTCGCGAGAAGTTTAGTTCAACAGACCAAAAATGCACAAGGAGAGTGACATGAGCATCGAAGGAAAGGCCAAGGAGGCCGCCGGCTACGTCAAGGAAGAGTTGAACGAGCACGGCAAGACGCCCGAGGCGCAGAAGAAGGCGCAGGAGGGCCGCGATCTGCGGAATGAAGGGCGGGTCGAGGACGGCAAGGCGCCGAAGACCACGCCGGTTGGAAGCGGCGCGGAATAATCTCCCGCCCACTCTCAAGCAAAGCGCCGCCCCTCAACGGGCGGCGTTTTCGTTTAGCGCACGTCTATTTCAGCGGGATGTAACGGCAGATGAAGGGCGGCTGACCTAAAGCTGCGTGGGGCGTCAGATGAATATGCAGCCCGTCACCGATGAGCCCGTCGAGCGCGAACGCCTTCTCGGCTTCGTAGATGTCGTCGCGGTGCGCATCCTTCCAGTCTGAAATGGTCGCGAGCGCGCGAACCTTCGCCTCCTTCATGGAGGTGGCCACCACAAACATATTCCGATGCTGCTCAGCGAAGTCCTTGCCATCATAGCCGCCAAGATTAACGAACCACAGCTTCTCGCGAGCACCTGACGGTTCTGGCCGCAGGTCGACGGTCCAGCCATCGGCATGGCTGATCTCGGCATAGCAATCGACGTGAAGCGTCCCCGGTGTGCCCCACCACTCGGCCCGGAGTTGGTCATGGGTCGCTTTGATCGTCTTCGCGACCACGAGCCGAACGTCGTGAATCTCGATGTTCGCCGAGGGATGTTCGCCGCCGATGTAGATCGCCCAGAGTTTCACGAGGCCCTCTCCTCATCCCCGAACGCTTCGCCCTGTCGGTCTCTCATCGCATCAGCCGCCTGCGCCAGAGCCGCTCCGACCGTCCCACCCAACTCATGCGAACTGGTGATGCCCTGAACGAAGGGATGGCGTTCGAGGATGAACGGGATGCTGAGACAGAAAAGCCGATCGCGCGCCGGGTGATCGCTCACCGGATGGAAATCCTCGTCTACCACGATGCCCTTTATGCCCGGCGCATCGTCCTCTGCTGCGTCACGGATGACATCCTGCTCGAGCAATGTCGGAAACGGGAACTTCTCGGCTTCCAGCGGCCGCTGCCCGGTCGCGTCGATGAAGGCCGGAAAATGCCGACGCTCGCCCCCGACGGTGACGACTGCGCCCCGCTCCGACCCACCTGTATAGATCCTGTGATCCTCGCCCAGCGCGATGACCGAGAGATGTCCGGCGCGGTGCAACGCCAACAGCCGTTCTATCGAGAGATGCGGAACGGTCGCATACTCATCGACGAACACGGGCTTCAGATAGCGGTTGAAGCGCTTGAGCGCCTCCTCCTCAAGATGGGGCACGATCAGCCCCAGCACCTCGTGCATGCGCAGGATCGCATAGCGCCAGGGCACGGTATATTTCCGCTCGAAGTTTTCCCGCGCCTCGGCGACATTGGCAACCGCCCACTCGAACGGATCGGCCGCGACACGTTCGGCGAAATAGCGTTCGGCGAAGTCTTCAAGCGATAGCTCGGATAGCCCGACCTTATCCGCATAGCCCGGATCGGCGGTGGCCAACTCCGCCCGGAACAGGTCATAGGATCCGTCGAGCAGATGGGCGCAGTCCTCTGCGATCAGCCGTTCGATTGCTTCGGGCGTGCAGGTGGACAGCGGCTCGAACGGGATCGGATAGTAGAAATCGGCCTCGGGGAGCAGGCCCTTACGCGACATCATGGTGATACACAGCTTCTCGGCGCCTGGATGGATGCGGTAATCGATCGCCTCACTCTCGGTCTCGATCATCGTGCCGTGCGCGACGGCCAGCGCCACCGCAGCGTCGATCGCTGTTAGCGAGCTGCCCCGAATTCCGACCGACACCGGCGGGATGCGCTGCAGCGCCGTCGCTGGCCACGGGCTCAGGAAATAGCCGGGCCGCACCTCAGGCTCCTCCGGCCACTGATGGCCGGTCGCGAGCACGACGCGGTCGTAAATTCGTTCGCACGCCTCGCCGTGGCGCGGCTCGACCGACAGATGCAGGCCGCCATCCTCCGCGCGGATGTCGGTCACCCTGCAGCTCGTTGCAATCTCGACGCTGATCCCTCGCGTGCGGGCCTCGTCGATCAGGCCGTTGAACTGATCGAGGAAATACTCGCCGAGGGCGACGCGCGGGTAGAAGGCATGGTCGTCGATCTGATCCGGATCGATCCCAAGCCGGACCAGCCGCGCGCGAGGCTGCCGCTCTAGCCAGTCGATCAATGTCTCGCTGATCGGCGGGATCTCGATGGATGCGATGTTCGAAAGCATCGCAGGGTCGTTCCATCCCGGCCGGTAGGGCGTGCCAAGGCCAGCGCGAGGCTGCTCCTCGTAGATCGTGACCTGCGCCGTGCCGCTAATCTCCCGCAGAAATGCGCAGAAGGTGTAGATGGCGGTCGGGCCAGCTCCAACGAAGGCGATAGAAAACGGTGTCGTCATGCGGCGGTGACCTCGACGCTCTGGCTATTCATCACTGCGGTCCCGAAGGCCGTCAGGAAAGCTACGTCCGCGGCGTCGCGACCGATCCCGATCTTCGCCATGTCACGCTCCTTGGCCATGCCCGTCGCATCGACCAGATGCCATTCACCGCCCACAAAGACCTCGGCGACCGCATGGAAGTCGGGCGGCTCTACGCCAAGCGCATACACACTTGCGATACGAGCCGGGATGCCCGCGGCACGGGCGAAGGTGATCATGACATGGGCGTAGTCCCGGCAGACGCCCTGGCGCTTTACGAAGGTGTCGAGCGCTGTCGTCTCGGACGTGCTGACGCCTGGAACATAGGCAAAGTGACCCGCGATCCAGTCACGCATCGCGACGATCTTCGCTCCGCCCTCGGTACCACCGAACTCCGTTGCAACGAAGGTTTCGAACTGATCTGAGGGGCAGTAGCGTGAAGACCAGAGATACTGAACGGTCTCACCAGGCAACTGATGCGGCGCGACGAGCGGGAGGTTGAGGCAGTTGTCCAGCACCCGCTCGATGCGGACGGTGGCGCGATAGTCGACCAGCAACTGGCCCTGCACGCGCATCCATATCCTTTCACCGATCATGTCGTGCGAGGCGACGCGCGCGAAATGCTCGGTGGGCGTGATGTCGATATGCGCAGCGTCGATCACCTGTTCGGGAATCGCGGCGGCCTCGATCTGGAGGAGCACGTCGGTCGGCTGCTCGAACCAATAGTCGAGACTGGCATGGATCGAGAGGCTCATCGTGCCCGCGCTTCCTTCAACCGCCGCGCATTGCCGGTCGCGGTGCGATGAACCGGTCCCAGAGCGCCCTTCCCCATCTTCGCCCCCGCGGTCATCACGCCAACTGCATAGTTGGCGCTCTGGCTGGCAAGCGTAGTCACCTCAGCAGCGGTTGGCATTCTCCCGGCAAGCATCATCATTCCCGCCCGCTGCATCTGTGCGACCAAGGCCGTTTGCATCGCGATGGTGTCGCGGGCGATCGCCTCCGCGCTGCGACTGAACGCCGCCACCTTTTCCGGCACCATCCGCGATAGCTCGACGTAGTTGCCAGTGATGGGTGCGGCGGTCGCCATCCGCATCATCTCCGTACGCGCCGTGATGACGTCGCCCGACGCCCTCATGGTCTCCGCACTGCGCAGCCAGGTAGATTGCATGTCGAGCCCGGCTGACACCATGCGCGACCAGGCGCTGAACGGATCGAACATCCCGCTCGCACTCATGCCAGCATCCTCAGCGAAGGTTCGCGTGCGTAGAAGCGCTGCGCGGCGGCCTTCACGAACGCGCCGTCCAGACCAGTCACACCTTCGTCGGGTTCGACCCCGGCCTTGTCGAGCAACGGCTGTGCGGCCTTGCTCGCGCCGATCGCCTTGAGATGCCCGAACGCGTTCATCACAAAGTCGACCGCCGCCGCCTCCTTGAGCAGGGCGGCACAACCTTCCTCCGACAACACGATCGCCACCGCGTCAAAGATCTGGCTCGGCGATCCGGCGAGTTGACCGTCGGCCTTCTGCACCGTTCCGTCGGAGAGCTTCGCGCCACCGACCTTGGGAGCAACCACCACCGCCTTGCCCTTGGCCTTCTTCACCGCCGTCATGACGGTCGAGAATTCGGCAGCGTCGGTCCCGTCTGCGATCAGGATTCCCACCGCACGGCCCTCGAGCGTCGCCTTCATATTTTTGTGAATCGAGAGCGCGTCCGACGGCTTCATGTCGATCGGCGTCTTTGCGGCCGGAGCCTTCTTCGGCAACTCGATCCCGAGGCCGGCGGCCACCCGCTTCGCCAGACCCTCGTCGACGTTGCGAAGATTGGCGACCATGCGGCCAGGCACCTGGTCGAGCAGGCCGACCTTCGACAGCTCGAACACGAAGGACGAGGCGATATGCGCCTGCTCGCTCTCAGTCTGCGAGCGGTAGAACAGCCGAGCCTGGCTGTAGTGATCGGCAAAGGTCTCCGAGCGGACCCGCAGCTTCTCGCCGCTCTCATCCGACCCCGTCACGGCATCCACCGTCGCAAACCCGGCCATGGGGCTCTCACGCGGTCCGCCCTCCTCGCCATGTGCGGCGAGGCTGTTCGGCTCATAATTGGCGCGCCCCTTGGGCACCATCGTCTGCATTTTGCCGTCGCGCTGGAAATTGCCAAATGGGCAACGCGGCGCGTTTATCGGGATCTGATGGAAGTTGGTCGTGCCGAGGCGCGAGTTCTGGGTGTCGAGATAGGAAAAGAGGCGTCCCTGCAGCAGAGGGTCATTCGAGAAGTCGATGCCCGGTGGAATGTTCGATGGCAGGAATGCCACCTGCTCGGTCTCGGCGAAGAAGTTGTCGACATTGCGGTTGAGGGTCAGCGTCCCGATCAACCGGACCGGCACATCCTCCTCAGGAATGAGCTTGGTCGCGTCGAGCACATCATAGGGCTGGGCGTCCGCGAAGGCCTGGTCGAACACTTGGATGCCGAGATCCCACTGCGGAAAATCGCCAGTATCGATCGCCTCGAACAGGTCGCGGCGCTGATAGTCGTTGTCGGCGGCCTGAAGCTTGAGCGCCTCGTCCCAGATCGTAGACTGGATGCCGAGCCGCGGCTTCCAGTGGAATTTGACGAAACTCGCTTTGCCCGCCGCGTTGACCAGCTTGAAGGTATGCACCCCAAACCCTTCCATCGTCCGGAACGAACGCGGTAGGGTGCGGTCTGACATCGCCCACATGAGCATATGGGTCGTTTCCGGCATCAGCGACGCCCAGTCCCAGAAGGTGTCGTGCGCGCTGCCGGCCTGGGGATAACCGCGGTCGGCCTCCATCTTCACGGCATGAACTAGGTCCGGAAACTTCAGCGCATCCTGGATGAAGAATACCGGGATGTTGTTTCCAACCAGATCCCAGTTGCCCTCGCGAGTGTAGAACTTGACCGCGAAGCCACGCACGTCGCGCGGGGTATCGACTGAGCCGGCGCCGCCAGCGACCGTGGAAAAGCGGACGAAAACCTCGGTCTTCTCGCCCTTGGTGAAGACCGCAGCCTTCGACAGGTCGGAGATATCGTCGATCGCCTCAAAAACCCCGTGTGCGCCGGAGCCGCGGGCATGGACGATCCGCTCGGGAATGCGCTCGTGATCGAAGTGGAAAATCTTCTCGCGCAGGACAAAGTCTTCGAGCAGCGTAGGTCCGCGCGAACCGCTCTTCAGCGAGTTTTGATTGTCGGATACGGGCACACCGTGGTTGGTCGTAAGGACCGCCGTGTCCAGACCCTCCGCACTCTGATGGGTCTCGCCGCCGGTTGGCTTGCTGCTGGACTTAGGTGACTTTGCCATGCCGGAATGTCCTTTCTACGCGGGCACCTCCGATCGCACCCGCGCCAGGCCCCCAACACGATGCCAGCCTAGCTGCTCATCGGATGGTCCACCGCTGGTGTTCGAAGCACGGACCGAGACATTCAGTCCGTTCCGCCCTAACGCGCGAGATGTGCTTTGGTCACCTTGGGGCACGACCAGCAAGCATTTTTCGTGAATCCTTAACCTGCGTTTATAACGGTGGATGCGCGGTGACAGGCTTCATCGTGCGCGTTCGAATGGACCTAGTTTGCATGGAAAATAACGGGCGACCAACCTGGATAGGCATCCGTCCCGCCCCGGATTTGTTGGTTGTCTAAGGCATTTATTAAATTGGGCACTCAAACTTAGAATAGCTTTCGCAGAAATCCGGCATTGGTCTTGCCAAGCTCGATGATCTCGTCACCGCGCCCGCTCATGATCGCTTTGGCCATATAGAGCGTAAAGCCCTTCATCTGCTCAAGTGTGACCTTGGGTGGTAGGGACAGCTCCGTTCGTGCCGTCACGGCATCCAGCAAGGCAGGTCCAGGGTGCGACAGGACGTCGTGCATAGCGCTTTCCAGCTCCCCTGGATCCGAGACACGCACACCGTGAATGCCGATACTGCGCGCCATGGCGGCAAAGTCCGGATTGTCGAGCGCGACCCCCGTCTCGATAAGGCCTGCCGCTTTCATTTCCATTTCGACAAAACCCAGGGTGCCGTTGTTGAAAAGGATGATCTTCACCGGCAGGTTGAGCTGCCGCAAGGTCAACAGTTCGCCCATCAGCATTGCAAGGCCGCCATCACCAGACAATGTGACAATCTGCCGATCCGGATAAGAGACCTGCGCCCCGATTGCCTGAGGCAGCGCGTTTGCCATCGAGCCATGATTAAAAGATCCAAGGAGCCTGCGACGGCCATTCATCTTAAGGTAGCGCGCTGCCCAGACCGTCGGCGTGCCGACGTCGCAAGCAAAGACTGCATCGTCGCTCGCTTGCTCGCTCAGCACCCGGGCCACATGCTGGGGATGAAGGATACCACCTGGCTTCCCCTCGGCGAGATCGTCAAGCTCCTTTCGTGCCTTGGCATAATCGTCTCTGGCCGATGCGAGGAAGCCATTATCGCGGTTGGCCTGCACCAAGGGAAGTATCGCCTCGATCGTCGCACCGACATTACCGAGCACGCCAAGATCGATAGGAGTCCTGCGCCCCAAATTTTCCGGCCGCACGTCGATCTGCACGACCTTGGCCTTGGTCGGATAAAATTGACGATAAGGAAAATCTGTGCCGAGCATCAGGAGGAGATCGCATGCCATCATCGCCTCGTAGCCCGATGAAAAGCCGATCAAGCCGGTCATCCCCACATCATAGGGATTGGCATATTCGACCCATTCTTTTCCGCCAAGCGCATGGACGATGGGCGCTTGGAGTGCACCGGCGATTTGCAATAATTGTGTATGGGCATCCCTGCACCCCCGCCCGGCAAGGATCGTGATGCGGCCAGCCTCATTGAGCATGGTCGCGAGTTTTTCAAGCTCGTCAGAATGAGCGCTCAGGGTGGACTTAGCTGGTAGCAGCGCATCGGCAGATCGAGCGATCTGACCTTTGGCCGCCTGTAGCGCAACGTCACCCGGGATCGATACGACCGCAACACCTCGATGCCCTACCGCCGCCCGTATCGCCGTCTCAAGCGTTCGCGGCATCTGGTCAGCATCCGAGATCGTCTCGCAATAGACGCTGCAATCCTTGAACAGGGCTTCAGGCTTAGTCTCCTGAAAATAATTAGAGCCGATCTCGGCGCTTGGAATCTGGGCGGCAATGGCAAGAACGGGAACGCGGGTCCGATGGCAATCATAAAGCCCATTGATCAGATGCATGTTACCCGGACCGCAGGACCCGGCGCAAACCGCCAGTTCGCCAGTAAGCTGCGCCTCGGCACCGGCGGCAAATGCGCCTGCCTCCTCGTTCCGGACATGGACCCAGTCAATTGTGCCCTGACGCCGCAGGCTCTCGGTGATCCCATTCAGGCTATCGCCCACCACGCCATAAATCCGCTTCACGCCAGCCAGATGAAGGGTCTGGGTGAAAAGGTCGGAAACAGTCATTTTAGACATCGGCGAACTCCGGGCAATCGGGTGGCATCAGGATTTTTGGCCTCTCTCCTGGCGCAGATGCCCGCATGGACTTTTACCCGGCTCGCACTCGCTCCGTTCTCTTAACAAATGAGTGGCGCGAACGTTGCGAGGCTTGATTGACTACAGTGGCGGCGTCCTGTCGGACCGCGCTGCGGGCTGAGGTAATTCCCCCCATGGCAGGCGCGTCCATCTGATTTCGCTACGGTGTGGCACCAAAGCTCCAAGCGACCGTTTGTGCAAGATTGCCGGAAGAAGGAAGCGCAGATGCCTCTCATCATCAACGGTTCTCCTGCCCCCGTTCCCCATGATCCGCGCGTGTCGCTGCTGGATCTGTTGCGAGAGTCGCTGCATCTTCCTGGCACGAAAAAAGGTTGTGATCAGGGCGCGTGTGGGGCTTGTACCGTGCTTGTTGATGGCGAGCGAATATTGTCCTGTCTTGCCTTGGCTGTGCAATATGAAGGCCGGGAAATTACCACGGTTGAAGGACTGGCAGGCGAAAATGGCCTTCACCCGATGCAGGAGGCCTTCATTGTCCATGATGGTTTTCAGTGCGGCTATTGCACGCCGGGTCAAATTTGCTCGGCCACCGGCATGGCAGCCGAAGTCAGGCGCGGCGTGCCAAGCCATGTCAGCGCGGACCTCACCGCAGATGTGGCTTTGACCCGCGAGGAATTGCAGGAGCGCATGAGCGGCAATCTCTGCCGTTGCGGGGCTCATAACGGGATCATCGATGCCATCCGCGACGTGCTCGAAACCCGGGAGACAGCGGTATGAACCCGTTCAGCTACGTGCGAGCTGTCGACAGTGCAGACGCGCTGCGCCAACGGGCAGGCCATGCGGCCGCCTATCTGGGCGGGGGCACCAATCTGGTCGATCTCATGCGCGAAACGGTGGCACGGCCGGAGAAGCTGGTAGACGTCACCGGCCTATCGAGCGCTATCACGCAGAGTGATGACGGGGGCCTGCTGATCGGTGCCGCCGCGCGCAATACTGCGCTTGCCGAGCATCGCGTAGTGCGAACCCGCTACCCGATGCTTGCGCACGCCATTCTTGCTGGTGCCTCTGGCCAGATCCGAAACATGGCAACAGTCGGTGGTAATCTCCTGCAACGCACCCGATGCGCATATTTCTACGATACGGACGGGTCGCACTGTAACAAGCGGCGGCCGGCATCGGGATGCGACGCCTTGGAGGGTTTCAACCGCAACCACGCGATCCTTGGCGCATCACCGGCCTGCGTCGCCACGCACCCCTCCGACATGTGCGTTGCTCTGGCTGCGCTGGATGCGACGGTGCATGTGGAAGGGAAAGGCGGCGCGCGGACCCTGCCCTTCATCGACCTGCATCGCCTGCCGGGCGATCATCCGGATATCGACACCACGCTGGAACAGGGCGAACTCATCACCGCCATCGCCTTGCCGCCGCTGACTTTCGCAAGCCGATCAAACTATCGCAAGGTTCGCGATCGATCGAGCTATGCCTTCGCCCTCATATCCGTCGCCGCCGCGCTGAAGATCGAGGGTGGCCACATAAGCGATGCGCGCATTGCCCTGGGCGGCGTGGCGCACAAACCATGGCGCGCTTTCAAGGCGGAAGCCGCGCTGCAAGGCCATGAGGCGACTGAGCCGGTGTTCCGCGCGGCCGCTATGGCAGAACTCGCCGACGCCCAGTCGCTCAGCCGGAATGGCTTCAAGATCGAACTGGCGACGCGGACCCTGATTGCTACCTTGGCGGATCTGGCGGGAGGCGCATCATGAGCATTATCGATTCAGCCAAATCCGCCGCGCAGACCCTGGTTCAGGGAGCGATGAGCAAGCTGGTCCCGCTCGCGCCCGACAGTTGGATTCCCGGCGGCGTCCCCGATCCCCTGATAGCCCGCAAGCATGGGTTGATCGGCACGCCCGTTTCGCGCCTTGATGGTCCACTCAAAGTCCAGGGACGCGCACGCTTTTCCGCTGAGGTAGATGCGGCCGATATCGCTTATGCCGCCCTCGTCCACGCCGCCGTCCCGCGTGGCCGGATTGCAACGCTCGACACGGCGGCCGCGCGGGCAGCGCCTGGCGTCATCTTAGTGATGACCCATGAAAATGCGCCGCGCATGAATGCGCCGGCCCTGTTCGGCTCATCGCCGACCGCAGTGGGACCGGCCGACCTGCCCGTCATGCAGGATGATCGCATCCACTGGAACGGGCAGCCGATCGCCATCGTGCTGGCAGAAACGCAGGAGCAGGCGGACCATGCACGGTCGCTGGTTGTCGCGACCTATAGCATCGAACCGTCCATCACATCGCTGAAAGCGGCGAAGGATGCCGGACCGAAGCCGGGCCTTTTCATGGGCGAACCGTTGCTGACCCAAATCGGCGACGCGGAAGCATTCTTATCCGCAGCGCCTTATAAGATTGACCATCTCTACCGCACGCCGCGGCACAACCATAACCCGATCGAGCTGCATGGCGCGACGATCTGGTGGGACGGCGACACGCTTGTGATCCATGACGCAACCCAGATGGTGACGGCCCAAGGCCTGACCATCGCAGGCGTGTTCGACCTAAAGCCTGAACAGGTGCATATTCTCTCGCCTTATGTCGGTGGAGGGTTTGGCAGCAAGGGTTTGTGGGTGCATCAGATCATCGGGGCTGCCGCCGCTAAGCTGGCGGGCAGACCGGTGCGCATCGCCTTGTCGCGCGAAGGCGTATATCGCATCGTCGGCGGACGGACCCTGACGGAGCAGCGTGTCGCGATCGGCGCACAGGCCGACGGGTGTTTCACGAGCATCATCCATAGCGGGATAGCCGCGATGACCCCGCACAATAATATGCCCGAGCCTTTCATCTTGGGCACCAAGGTCGGCTATGGCGCGGACAGTTTCAAGTTATCCGTCGAGACGGTCGAGATGGACATGGTGGCCAACACCTTCATGCGCGCGCCGGGCGAGGCGGTAGGGACGTTCGCCCTGGAATGCGCGATTGACGAACTGGCAGCCGAAATCGGCATGGATCCGGTAGACCTGCGCATTCTCAATGAACCGGTAAAAGACCCCATATCAGGCTTGCCCTTTTCCTCACGTCACATCGTTGAGGCATGGCGGCGAGGCGCTGAGCGGTTCGGCTGGTCAGAGCGCATCACCACGCCAGGCACGCGACGCGAGGGCGAATGGCTGATTGGCATGGGCTGCGCTACCGGCACCTATCCCTATTACCGGATGCCCGGTGCCGCCGCGCGGATCACCTTGACGAGGAACGGCACGGCGACCGTCGAAATCGCCGCGCATGAAATGGGGATGGGCACATCCACCACGACAGCCATTGTAGCTGCCGAGCGGCTTGGCCTGCCGATGGACAAGATCGATGTCCGCTACGGGGATTCGACGATACCCGGCGCAATCATGGCCGGCGGCTCGCAGCAGACGGCTGCGATCGGCGGGGCTGTGATCGCCGCCCACAATGCGCTCGTCGCGCAGCTTCTCAAGATGGCAGGCAATGACTCGCCGCTCGCCGGACTGACGTCGGCCGAGGTTGGAAGCGAAGACGGCGCGCTTGTAAAGCTGGACGATCCGACCCGGCGGGAAAGCTATGCCTCTATCCTGAACCGAGCGCAGATGGACAGCATCGTCGCGTCTGAAGAAGCCTCGCAACCGCTCGAAATGATGCACTGGTCGATGCATTCCCACAGCGCGATCTTTTGCGAGATCGCAGTCAACTCGATCACTGCCGAAACGCGCGTTCGCCGCATATTAGGATCGTTCGACTGCGGCCGCATTCTCAATCCCAAGACGGCACGCAGCCAGTTTCGCGGTGGCATGATCATGGGCCTGGGCATGGCGCTGATGGAGGAAACCCAGTTTGACGAGCGCAACGGCCGGATCATGAATCCAAGCCTCTCAGAATATCATATCCCTGTCCATCTGGATGTGCCCGATATCGACGTGATCTGGACCGACATTGCCGATCCGCACACACCGATGGGCGCGCATGGCATTGGCGAAATTGGCATTACAGGAACAGCGGCAGCGGTAGCGAATGCTGTCTATAATGCGACTGGCAAGCGTGTACGGGATCTTCCCATTACGCTGGATAAGCTGTTGTAACGGATCTGCGCGAATGGCTCCGGGAGACCGTCTCCCGCCGGTAAGGCGCAGTTGCAAAGCTCCAAGGCTGCCAGATCTGCGATAGCGACGTCTGCGGGAAAGCGCCGAATTACCGGTTTCGCGAGCTTGGCCAGAACTCGGGAAAGCCCATCGACCGACTACTATGGCACGTGAAGCCACGCAAACTCATGCCCAGCGCTGTCGGCCAAAACGTGGCAGTATCCACTCGTCGGCAGCACGGTCAAATCCGGCCATTGTGAGCGCAATTGTCGCCCAATACGACACAATCAATAGCTGGCATCATGACATCGGCGAAAACGATAGATGCTGGAAACATCAATAGCCTACATGTAGGGCTCGGTGCGTGTGTTGCATGTCGATGTCGCCTCTTTGCAGCCGTTATACCGCTGAGATCTGGGCCTTAGGAGCGGACAAGTTCCTTTCTAGATTTCACGCGAACAGGTGTCCGTTAACTGATCTAGGATTGAGAACTGAAAAGGTTGGCATCATCTTTTCACCGATCCGGAAACCAATAAGGGCGCCAGCAGTTATCGCGCTGCCCTCGAATTGACTGGAGCATGCATGAGCGGACGGACCCTGCTGCAATTCTTCCACTGGTATACGCCTGACGGCGGTAAACTATGGTCCGAAGTAGCAGAGAAGGCGCACGACCTCGCCGATATGGGCATCACCGACGTCTGGCTGCCCCCCGCCTATAAGGGGGCTTCAGGCACTTCCTCCATCGGTTATGACACTTATGATCTCTTCGATCTCGGCGAGTTTGACCAAAAGGGATCGATCGCAACCAAATATGGCGACCGCACAGACCTCGAAAGGGCAACGCAGTCCCTTTCGGACGTGGGCGTCGGCGTCATCCACGATGTGGTCTTCAACCATAAAATGGGCGCAGACGAAAAGGAGCGCGTGCAGGTGCGGCGCGCCAATCCGGATAACCGCGAAGAGATCGAGGATGAGGCGTTCGACGCATCCGCCTATACCCGTTTCACCTTTCCGGGGCGCGGCGGCCAATATTCGCAGTTTATCTGGGACATGAAATGCTTCAGCGGCGTGGACCATATCGAGGACCCCAACGAGAATGGCGTCTTCCGCCTGGTCAACGAATATGGCAACGGCGAATGGAATGCCGAGGTGGATGAGGAGATGGGCAATTTCGACTATCTCATGGGATCAGATGTCGAGTTCAGAAACAACGCCGTTTATGAGGAGCTGAAATATTGGGGTCGCTGGCTGCCCGACCAGGTCCGCTGCAACGGCTTCCGCCTCGACGCGGCCAAACATATTCCGGCCTGGTTCTTCCGCGACTGGGTACGGCATGTCCGCGAGGCCGTAGACCGCGAGCTTTTCGTCGTAGCGGAATATTGGCATCCTGACATGGACGTGCTGGCCCGGTATCTCGACCATGTCGATCAGCAACTCATGCTGTTCGACGTGGCTCTCCACCATCGCTTCTTCGATGCGTCCAAGGCGGGGGCGGACTTCGACCTGCGGACGATCTTCGACGGCACGCTGGTGGCGGCGATCCCCGACCATGCCGTGACGCTCGTCGGCAATCACGACACCCAGCCCCTACAGGCGATGGAGGCCTCGGTTGAGCCCTGGTTCAAGCCACTCGCCTATGCCCTTATTCTGCTACGCGAAAACGGCGTACCCTGCATCTTCTATCCCGACCTCTATGGCGCGCATTACAGCGACACGGGTGACGATGGTGAAAGTCATGAAGTAGAGATGTCTAGGATAGACTGCCTGCCGAGGCTGATCGAGGCCCGTAAGCGCTTCGCCAACGGACCGCAGACGGATTTGTTCGACGATCCGCACTGCATCGCCTTCATCCGCCACGGTACGTCAGATGCTCCGGGCTGCGTGACGATCCTGTCGAACGGCGCAGAAGTATGGAAGCAGGTAGATCTAGGGCCGGACCATGCCGGGGCCGGCTTTCGCGACTATCTTGGCCATTGCGAGGAAGAGATCTTCGCGGACGATGCCGGGAAGCTCGACCTGCGCGTCAACGGCGGAAGCGTCAGCCTGTGGGTGCGTAGCGAAACAATCTGATTGCAAGTCTTGGGGCAACATATGTGACGCTGCCGGAACGGTCTGGATTGTTGCTCGTTAGTGTCTGGATGAAGCCTTTCGCGCCCGCAGATCGCATTCCTTATCTCCATACCCGCCGCGATCTGAAAATGGCGCGATCGGCACATGCCTTTGTGCGCGGTAACACCGCACGCTTCTACGAATGGCTCGCGGATGCCAGCGTCGCCCGGTTTGTGCCGGAAGGCCCGCCGATATGGATATGCGGCGATTGTCACCTCGGCAATCTCGGCCCGCTGGCCGACAGTGACGGTAATGTAGCGATCCAGATCCGAGACCTCGATCAGGCAGTCATCGGCAATCCCGCCCATGATCTCATTCGTCTAGGCCTGTCGCTTGCCACGGCCGCGCGCGGTTCCGATCTGCCTGGCGTCGTCACCGCGCGCATGATGGAGGAGATGGTCGCAGGCTATGCCCATGCCTTCACAGAACCGAACGAGGATGAGGATCAGGCGCAGGACGAGCCGGAGGCGGTGCACACGGTTCGCCGCCGCGCACTCAACCGCAAATGGCGCCATCTGGCGAAAGAGCGGCTGGAGGCCGTCCAACCTGTTATCCCTCTGGGCAAGCGCTTCTGGCCGCTGGACGGAGCGGAATATTCCGCTCTGCGCGATGTCGTCACGCATCCGCCGGTCAGCAACATGATCCTATCGCTGGATCATCGTAGCAAGGACCGGACACTTGTGATGGCGGACGCTGCCTATTGGATGAAAGGATGCAGTTCGCTGGGCCTTCTGCGCTTTGCTGCCATCGTAGCGTTGAACGGGAAGAAGCGCGCGGACTATGCGCTGGTGGATCTGAAGGAAGCTGTTGCCCCCGTCGCGCCGGTGGCATCTGGCGCACATATGCCGGACGATCCGGCCGAACGCGTGCTTGCTGCGGCGCGTGCCTTGTCCCCGCATCTAGGCGAGCGCATGGCTACCGCGACACTGCTTGGTCATTCGATATTCGTGCGGGAACTGATGCCCCAGGATCTCAAGATCGAGGCGGAGCAGTTTTCGCGAGCCGAGGCACTAAAGGCTGCGCGATATCTAGCTTTCGTCGTAGGCAAGGCGCACGGGCGGCAAATGGACATCTCGACACGGCGCGCATGGCTAGCATCGTTACGCAACGGCCGGTCGAGCGAGTTGGATGCCCCGTCCTGGCTCTGGCAAGCCATAGTTTCTCTCGCCGCGCGGCACGAAGCGGGCTATCTTGACCATTGCCGCATGGTCGCGCTTGCAAACTGACTTTGAGGGGATCGTCAGGTCGATCAATCTAGTCAAACTTGAGCGATCATTCGAACGTTGTTAGAGTTTCCCAAGTTCACATTTCAACTCCCACATCGGGTAATCGCGTCCGAGATGATGGTAGTCGACTTTATTCAACCGGCCTTGGTAGGTAATGTCATCGGCGGGACAGGCCTATTTGCGGTTTTTGCGCATGGCGAGATCCGAAGCGATACCGTTAAGTAACTATGACGAGGAAGTGACATACTGTCAGGCTAAACCCAGATTCTTCCAAGGCGCGACCTTCGGCGTGCTGTCGTTCTGCCTATGTCGACCCTAATCGGACACCCAAAAGCTAATTTCTATTCATCAGATGCGGACGGTCCGCAATTCCAGTAGGCGCCCGATACAGCGAATGCTGCCAAGTGATCAGGCCAACGCAACGAACAGGTGCGCGTTGGACGAGGGTTCATCCATTGTGCCACGCGCGAGCTCAGCAGCCCCTTCACGGACACCGGACAGTTTCGGCAGCGCCCAAAGGCTCAACACATAGCCGATGATGGCACTCCCGCCATAACCCACGATTGGTGTCGGATAGTTGCCCAGAGCAGCTGCAGTGATTGCGGCGAACCAGACGGTGCCAAACGCGCAATAGATCGTGCGGTGGGCGGCATCCCGACTCCAACCCACTATCGCCGGGACCAGAAGCATCGCCAGGCCACCCAGCACTGCGAGGCCGGCAGCGGCGTGAATGCCGAACGACGAGTAGAGAATCTGGTCGACATAGGGAGCGGCTGGCAGCGTATCAGGCCGAACCAGTGTTGCCGCGAAGCTGATAATGCTGGCCGCCAACGCGAGGCAAACATGTCTGTCAGGGCGAATGACTGCTAGTGTGGCAAGGCAGAGCGCGAGCATTCCGGCCATCGCTCGGTCTGGTTGCAGCGCCATTGCGACAGCCGCAGCGATGATGCTGATAGTCGCCAACACGCTACGGATCCGCGAGAAAGTGACAAGCATCACGGGCATTAAGATCAGACTCGGCTGAATGGCCACCCCGCTGAGGTTCACCCAGCGTGCTGCCCCGTCTACTTCGGAGCCGAAAAGAGCTGTTGCTAGCATCGCAATCGCCATTGCGATGCTCACACCGTCTCCCCATCGCTGACTAGCTGCAGCAGTGCGGTCGAGCAGTGCCAGCATCGACAGACCGATAGCGAATGCGCCGACATTAACTCCTAGATAGCGCGCTGGCGCGCCAACGAATGCCATATAGAAAATACCTAGCACGACGGCGGTGATCACGCAGATGATTCCAAGCGCGCGAGGTCGCCTGCCGTCGAGCATGCTCATGATGGTCGGTCCTTCCGAATACTCTCCCGCAAGGGAGAAAAATGGTTTGAGAAGACGTGATGCAACGGCACGAGGTATCAGTCCGCATAAGCTACCAAGCGTAAACATGAGCGCCTCGGTATCATCCGGGATAGCGGCGGCCTCGTAGCGGACCGCCAATCCCCAGGTCTGCATCGAGGCAGGCAGCAAATCTTGCACGGCAGCGCATGCAAGATTGATGACGCTACGGCGTAAGCCATTTCTCATATGACCACCGCCCCGTTGTCCCAAGCTATAGTGGCTGCCTGGCTTGGAGGATTAGCGCGGGCAAGTTGCACACCGCTCGCGGTCAGTCGATAGGCGTGCCGTGGCGGCCGCCCTACTTCAGTGGACTGCTGCCATTGAGCTTCGAGATAGCCCTGCCCCTCTAGGCGGATGAGGAGGGGGTAAAGCGTGCCGGATTTCACTCCGGCACGCCGTGACAGCTCATAACCATGAGACCACTTGGATCCTGCACTTAGCAAGATGGCAAGGAGCATCCGGGCGTGAGGCGAGAGCGCGCGTGTTCGAGGCATGCACCATAAATCTACTTATATAGATTTATCGTCAAGCTTTAGTTTCGATATAGCATCGACCATGCGGACTAGCAGTTAATTCTCGCGTTTTTGGGCCGAGAGAAGCCCTTCTGTCACCGACCCTTCTGAGACATGGTCTGCCCCCACCGAGTGGACCGATTGGTTTGTTAGTGCATTAAGCGCATCGCCGCCATATCCGGACGGAGGTGGAGCGAAGCGGAACCGGAGGCCGGATATGGCGGTGTCGCCGTTTCCGGTGCCGGTGGCCGGTAGCCCAGGC
>NZ_VYQA01000031.1:0-27959 GCF_008710165.1 Sphingobium limneticum
GCGATAGCTGATCGGATAGCGACAATACCAGCGCACCGCCCACAGGATCACATCACCCTGGAAATGGCGCCACTTGAAATCCGTCATCGTTCCGTCCGTCCAATCTCCGCCAAGCATGCTCAAGCTTCACGATTTTTGCAACAGAGCCCTTGCAGTTCCCTGGAGCCGGACCGCGCCCTTTGCGCGTCCGGTCGTGCCACCGGTATAGTGGATCATCGCGATATCATCGGGCCTTGCCCGGCTGAGCGGCGTCGTGCTGCCGGCCGCGTCTGCAAGCGCGACGAGGTCAGGGCCGAAATCGGCGCCGCCAATAGCGAGGATGTCGATTTCGGCATCGAGAGCCGGAAGCAGGGCGGATGCGCTCTCGCTATGCCCTAGCGCGTCGATGATGAGGCATTTCGCGCCCGCATCGGCCACCTGATAGATGTGGTCCGCGATCGCATTCTTCGGGTGCAGTGCTGTTACACCACAGCCCAGCCCCTGCGCGGCAATTGTGACGCACCAGGATTCGAAGCTGTTATCGGTGAGGATCGCGATGATGTCGCCATTCTTCCGCCCGCGCGCGGCAAGCACCGCCTGGAATCTACCGATGAGATCGAGGGTCGCGCTATAGCTGAAGCGGTTCGTCTCGCTCTGGAATGCCACACGGTCCGGAAAACGCCGCAGGGCGAGAAGCGCCTGGGCGCCGAAGTCGACGGCGTTATGGTTTGGCTGGGGCATTTTGTTCTCCGATCCGGCGCTAGCGCGCCGTCATCCGGGCGCCACCGTCGAGATCGATGGTGGTCGCGTTGAAATAGGCGTTTTCCACGATTTGCCGGACAAGGCTGCCGAACTCGGCCGGATCGCCCATCCGGTTGGGAAACAGGATCGTGTTCTCCACAAGCGAGTTTACCACCTTCCCGGGAAGCTCGAGCAACATCGGGGTCGCAAAGACGCCGGGCGAGATCGTCACAACCCTGATGCCGAGGGGCGCAAGGTCGCGGGCGACGGGCAGGGTGAGTCCAATCAGGCCAGCCTTGCTGGCGCTATACGCGGCTTGGCCAATCTGCCCTTGGGTCGCGGCTCCAGAGGCGGTGTTGATGATGACGCCGCGCTCCTCCGCTGTGCCCTCTGGCGTGTTCTTCGCCATGTGCAGCGCCGCAAGACGAATGACGTTGAAGCTCCCAGTGAGGTTGACGCCGATCACCTTGTTCCAAATATCCAGCGGAAAGGCTTTCCCCTTGGAGACCGTCTTTGCGGCTCCTTCGACGCCCGCACAGTTGACGGCAATGTCGATCGATCCGAAGCGATCGACGACCTTGCTCAAGGCAGCAGAGATCGCCTGTTCATCCGTGACGTCAACGACCAAGCCGAGGCAGCCTTCCCCGAGTTCTTCGTTCAGCGCGCCAAGCCGCTCCTGATTGACGTCGAATGCCGCGATCCGGCTGCCGGCGGTCGCCAGGGCTCGCACGGTCGCAAGCCCCAATCCCGAAGCCGCGCCGGTGACGACCGCGACTTTATCTGCTGGATTCATATCCCCTCACCTTCTTTCTGAGATTTATCGCCCGAGTATCGTTATGCAGGCGACCGCCTCCTCAATCCCGAAAAGACCGCCGCCATTCTCGGCGAGCGCCACCCGCGCGCCATCGACCTGTCGCTTGCCAGCCTGGCCGCGCAGTTGAAGAACGAGCTCGTGCAATTGGCCGAGCCCGGTCGCCGCGATCGGATGGCCCTTTGATTCGAGACCTCCCGATGGATTGACCGGAATCCTGCCACCGATCGCCGTATCCCCGCGCTCGGCAAGCACTCCCCCTTCGCCGAATGCGCAGAAGCCGAGATTTTCCGTCTGGATGACCTCGCCGACGGCGGTCGCATCATGCACCTCGGCGACGCTCACATCATTTGGCCCGAGACCCGCCTCTCCATAAGCGCGCTGCGCCGCCAGGGCGGTGAGATGCTTGTCCGACGCCAAGGGATCGCGCGTGCTTCCTGTCTGGATCACCGATGCCAGCACGCGAATGGCGCGATCCTCGCCGATGCCCAGCCGCCGTAGCCCTTCCCTCGACGCAACGATCACCGCGGCGGCGCCATCGGAAATCGGCGAACACATGGGAAGAGTGAGCGGGTAAGTGATCGGGGCGGCGGCCAACACCTGCTCCACCGAGAAAGCATCGCGGAACTGGGCAAGCGGATTGTGAACGGAATGCCCGTGGTTCTTCGCGGCCACGCTCGCGAACTGCATCTGGGTAGATCCGAACTGGCGCATGTGCTGGCGAGCGAACGCCGCATAGACGTCCATGAAGACGCTGTAGGGCTTCGGAGACGTCGTTCCCACCGGAGCTTCGATGCCCTCGCCGAGCGCCGTCAGCCTGGCCCGATTTGCCTCGGAATCGGCGATTTCCCAACCACTGTCGAAGACCGACATCATCCGTTCCCGGTCGGGTGAGATCATCTTCTCGGCGCCGACAGCAAGAGCGATGTCGCAGCCTCCGGCGCGAACGTGATTCACCGCAAGCGCGAACGCTGTGCTTCCCCCCGCGCAGGCATTCTCGACGTTGATCACAGGGATGCCTTCGATCCCCAGCGGCCGCAGCGCGATCTGGCCGCGGATCATGTGCTGCCCGTCGAGATGACCCTGCGTCGAATTGGCGAAATAGGCCGCGCCAATCGTGCTGACATCGGTGCCGACGTCTTCAAGCGCCATACTCACGGCTTCTGCAACGAGCGATTTCAGCGGTCGGTGAGGCCAACGGCCGAACGGTGTCATCCCCACGCCAACGATGAACACCTCACCCGACATACTGCTCTCTCCCTTGATTCGTCTCAGTAGAATATATATTGACCCACGAGTCAAATCAACAATTCACGTACCGAGAGGAGCTACGACCTTGACCAAAGCTATGGGCAATCCGGCACTGGTCCGCGAACTACGAGCCCGCCTGGCGCTCCCGGTGGTGGCCGGGCCGATGTTCCTCGTCTCCAGTGTGGAACTGACCCTTGCATGCTGCCGGGCCGGGATCATCGGATCCTTGCCGGCGCTGAATGCGCGCTCGTCCGACATCTTCGAGGGCTGGATGGCACAGATGGCGCCGCAGGCGCGCGAGGAAGGGATGGCCCCCTATGCGATCAACATCATCGTCCACCACAGCAATCCCAGGCTTGATGCCGACCTGTCGATCGCGGCGAGGTACGAAGCGCCGATCATCATCGCGAGTGTGGGCAATCCGGCCCCCGTCGTCGAACGCGTCAAAGGTTATGGCGGCTTGGTCTTTTCCGATGTCGCCTCGGTTCGCCACGCCCGACGAGCGGCGGAAAGCGGTGCAGACGCCCTGATCCTGCTCTGCGCCGGCGCCGGTGGCCAGACGGGTTGGCTCAACCCGTTCGCGTTCGTGTCGGAAGTACGGGAATTCTTCGAAGGACCGCTGATCGTCGCCGGTGGACTGACGCGCGGCAGCCACTTGCGCGCGATCGAGCAGATCGGCGCGGACTTCGGCCTGCTCGGAACCTCGTTCATCGCAGCAACCGAGAGTTTCGCCTCGGACGCCTATCGCGACATGCTTATCGAAAGCGGCGCCGACGACATCGTCACGACCTCCGAGGTCACCGGCATTCCCGCCAACATGCTGCGCCCAAGTCTCGAGCGAGCCGGCTTCAAGCCATCGAAGGAGGTGAAGGAGGGACCATTCAGCGTGGTTTCGGAAACGGAGACGCTACGCGCATGGCGCGACGTCTGGAGCGCCGGTCATGGTGTCGGCGACGTCCGGGCGGCCGAACCGGCGGCAGCGATCGTAACCAGACTGCGCGAAGAATATGCCGCAGCCGCAGGTCCGGCTAAGGTATGTCAGGGGTTGGTTCCGGCTGAGGACGAAATGACACCCTAACCGCGATTATTCGCGACGGTTCCTCTTCTGGGGGTCGCTGGAGGTTGGCAGCTTTGTTCGCGTGAGCAGGACGAGCGGCGGCGCGGCGCCTTTTTCATCGCGTGGGATCGAGAGGCTTGCGAGGTTGATGGTAGGGGCTCGGATACTGGGCGGCACGGCCGCGGCGGCTATGTCGGGGCGGGCCTGAGCGCGCTGGCGGTGGTCCGGAAGACGGCGACGTCGGGACAGGCAGAAGCGAAGGCGACGCGGATGCGGGCGGTGCTCTCGATGACGCGGGCGGCGACCTTGAGGAGACGCAGGCGCAGTGTCGCGAACTCGGCGGAGGCGAGCGCAGTGCCCTTCGGGATAACCTGCTGGATGCGCCACATCAGCCAGAATGCAGCGGTGTGCAGGATTAGCCGCATCTGATTAGCGTTGGCTAAGCGACACGAGGTGCGATCGCTGGCGAGCTGGGACTTGTGCATCTTGATCAGGTTTTCGGCGCGACCACGGGCGCAATAGAGGATCTCGTAGATGTGCTCGGCCGAGCCCGCCTTGTCGTCGAACGAAGTGACGACGTAGCGGATATCCAAGCCGAGCGTGCTCGCCTCGATCCGCGCTGCGACCCGGCGTTGGCACTTCCCGCTCTTCGCGCCGTAGCGGGTTTCGGCATAGTGGCGAAGCGCAGGCGCCTGCGTGATCGCCCGTTTGGTCGCGCAGTGATCGGCGGCAGCCACGATCTCGGGATCGGCGCGCAGCACCGCGTTGGTGGGCAGGCCAAGGACGTAGTCGACGCCGTGGGCCTCACAGAAGGTCATCACTTCGGGCCTGCCGTAGTGCCCATGACCCCGGATCGTGATGCGGGTGGTGGGCCAGTGCCGGCGGATATGCCGCACGAGGCGCCGGATGTGGCCGGCAGCTTCCGCGCCGGTGGGCGTCTTGCCGGAGCGCAGCAGCATCGCCACCGGCCGCCCCGTCGCCGTGTCGTAGACGTGGATGGGCAGGAAGCAGCGCTCGCCGTGGTGGCCGTTCCAAAAGGACAACTGCTGGTAGCCGTGGACGACGTCGCAGGTATCGTCGATGTCCAGCGTCACCGCCTCGGGTGGCATAGGGTAGCTGGTACAGTAAACGCCGATCATGGCCTTCATCATGCGCGCCAACTCGCGCGTGGTTGGCGCGTTCTCCCACCGGCTTATCGTCGGTTGGCTCGCCAGGCCCGTACCCGACCCCGGCAGCTTGCCGAGCGCCAGGCGGAACCCCGGATCGTCGCGCAGCGCGTCGAGGTCGTCGGCGTCCTCGTAGTCGCAGGAGATCGCAAAGATGCGCGCCCGCAGGATGTCATCGAGCTTGTGGGCTACCCGCGATTGATCGCGCGGATCGGCAATGCAAGCCGCCAGTTGCGCGCAGAGCCCCATCTCACGTTCCGCCTGGGCCAACAGCAGCACCCCGCCGTCACAGGTCAGCCGACCGCCGTCAAAGGCGGCGGTCACCTTCTTGCGATGCACCGCTGGAAACGAAAACAGGGCCGCGCTATCGTCCTGTTCGGCGGGTGTGGCCTGTGGCATTTAGTGCCTCGTCGAAGGAATAGTCTAGACACCCAATTTCCTACTTCAAAGCAATAGCTTATGCCACTTCCGCCAACCCCTCCTGCCCACCCTCATGAATATGATGGGATAGGGTGTCATTCCGCCCTCAGCCGGAACCGACCCCTGTCAGGCCCTGATCGCAGCCGCGAACAGGTCGGCGAATTGGGCGGCGACGAGGCTTCCGTCCAATTCGCCGCCAGCGTCGAACCAGCGTGTCGCCCAGTTCACGGCACCCAGATAAAAGAATTCGGCCATCTTGCCGTTGATCGCGCCACGAACCGATCCGTCGGCCTGGCCACGCTCGATCAATTCCAGGAACGTGTTCCCGAAGCGCGTGCGTCCTGCGGCGACGATCTTGCGGTTCTCCGGCTCAAGCGCATTGAATTCGGTCAGGATGGCGAGGGGGCCGCTCTCGCCGACCAGCAATTCCATATACCGGCGCGCCAGTGCCACCACGCTGTCAAAGCCGCTGCCGTCGATCGACCGCGCATGTTCGATCGCGCGGTCCCCCAACGCGATCGAATTCACGTGGCACTCGAACAGGATATCCTGCTTGCTCTTCACATAATAATAGAGCGCGCCTTTCGTGACGCCGAGTTCACGGGCCACGTCGGCCAGCGACGTGGCGTGATAGCCGCGCGTACTGAAGGCCCGCGCGGCTTCCTGGATCAGCACCTTGCGCTTGAGATCATACTGCTCCTCTCGGCTGAGGACCGTAACTTTCCAGGCCGATGATTTCCCGGAATCTGCCTCCGACACCTGCTTCATACTTACTTCATCTCACTACTTCGCCGACCGAACAGCGCTGCGCAGCGTGTAAACGACTTTCAGGGCTGCACAGGCCCGAGCAGATCGAACAGCCAGACCGTGCTCCTAACTAACTACACTTGTCGCTTCCGCTCCGTCAGTCAACATCCCCAATGGTATGTCTGTTGACTGACGGGTTGAATCCGGCGTAGATGTACAGGAAACGAGGTCAAGACCTCGCCAAACAACCCGGCAATGTGGGGGAAGAGGAGGGGTATGCTGGATAAATCACCATTTTGCAGTCGCTGCAGGTTCGCCGTCATCGCGGTGACGGGCGTCTCATGTTTTGCTCTTGCCGCGCCGGCCTTGGCGCAGACGGCGCCGCAGGCCGACAGCCCGCCGGCCGAGGCGACGCAACCTGAGGCCGGGCCACAGGACATCGTCGTCACCGCCCGCAAGCGTGCCGAGAATCTTCGCGACGTGCCGGTCGCGATCACCGCGATCGGCGGAGAGGTGCTCCAGCAGAAGAACATCACCCAGGTGATCGACCTGCCCCAGATCACCCCCAATTTCAGCTTCAGCTATGGCGCGGTCCAGCCGTTCACCTTCATTCGCGGCTTCGGATCCGGCGCGAACGCGTCGTTCGAGCAATCGGTGGGCAAGTTCATCGACAACGTGTCCTTCGGTCGGGACCAGGACGGACGCATTCCGATCTTCGACGTCGAACGCATCGAGATACTCAAGGGCCCGCAGGTCCTGACCTTCGGGAACAGCGCGACAGTCGGCGCGATCAGCATGGCGACGAAGAAGCCCGGACGGAATTTCGAAGCCGACGGTTCGATCGGATACGAAATTCTACAATCACGAATTCCAGGTCCAGGGCGGCGTTACCGTGCCGCTGGCTGATTGGGCGAGCCTGCGTATCGGCGGCTTGTACCAGGATTTGTCGGAGGGGCGGCTCTACAATCCGATCAAGGATCAGACCGAGCCGAGGACGCGCAACATCGCGGTGCGCCCATCCTTGCTGCTTTCTCCCGCGCCCGGCCTGGAAATCCTGCTCAAGGCCGAGGTCGATCGCCTGCGCGACTATGGCAATGCGCTCGTCTCCGTCGCGCAGCCGCTGGATGCGACCCGCGCTCCCTATCCTGTCGTCGGTGACACGGGCACGCGCTACTCCAACTATGACGTCGCGCCATATTATAGCGACGAGCTCAGCTTCATGGACGCCAACCTCTACCAGGCTGACATCAATTATGACCTGCTAGGAGGCAAGCTCACCTCGACCAGCGCCTGGCGCACGTCGCACTCCGACGTTCAGTTCGGCAGCGACGGCGTCAACCACGCCCAGACCTACATGAACCTATTGTGGCAGCACTATCGTCAATTCAGCCAGGAACTCCGGTTCAGCGGCACATATGGGCGCCTGGATATCACGGCGGGCGGCTATTATCAGCGCGACACGCTCGGGATCGATCTTATGCAGGAGTTCACGCTCGGAGGCTTCGGTCTGACGGGCGCCGCCACGACCCCCATCGGACGTGTCGAAACATATGATCAGAACAATCGCGTCTACTCGGGCTTCGTCGACGCGACGTATCGCATCACCGACCGTCTGAGCCTATCCGGGGGCGTCCGTTACGCCGACATCAACAAGACTGCCGGTCAGGCATTGTTCGGTACCGGCGTTATCCCGCACCTCGACTTCGATACCACGCGTTCTGATCTGCAGGCGGGTCGCAACGCTGCTCTGGACCCGATCTTCAACGCAGTTTTCCGGTCGGCCCAGCACAATTTCCCGTTCGGGACACTGCGCCTGTCCGAAAACCACTGGCAGCCCCAGGCAATCGTTCAATATGAAATCGCGCCTCGCAACAAGGTATATCTGAAATTCGTCCGAGGCGCCAAGTCGGGAGGCTTCGACTTCAGCTATGCCGGCGGCACACCATCGGCTGCCGCATTCCGGCCAGAATTTGCGTCGATGTTCGAAGCAGGGGCGAAGGGGCTCATCCTCGACAACAGGCTCGAATATTCGGTCGCCATCTTCAGGACCACGTTCACGGCGCTGCAACAGTCGGTCTTCCAGAATCTCGCCTTCGTCGTCTCCAACGTCGGCAAGGCCAGATCCCAGGGCGTCGAACTGGACCTGACCGCTCGCCCCGCCGATGGACTCGAGCTTGGCTTTGCAGGCTCCTATCTGGACGCGAAGTTCGTCGATTTTCCAGGTGCCGCATGTTCGAGTGCGCAAAATGCCGGACTTCAGCCGGGCTGTGTGGGCGGCTTCCAGGACCTTGCGGGAACGCCGACCCAATACGCTTCAAAATGGACGGGTACGTTTCGCGTCGACTATGCGCGACCCCTCGGGTCCGGAGACTATCAGGTCGCCGCTGGCGCCTCCATCTTTGCCAGGTCTCGCTACAACGCCGGTGCCTATAATGACCCGCGGATGGAGCAAGGCGCGTTCGCGCAGATCGACGCCCATCTCGATTTTGGCCCTACCGACAAACGCTGGCGGATGTCGCTGTTCGGACGCAACCTGGGCAACAAGCGCCCACTTGAATATGCCGTAACGCCACCCGGCCAGCCGACGGCCGTCGTTGGGACATATTCGCGCGGTCGCCAGATCGGCCTGAAGCTCAGTTTCTCGGTGCGTTGAAGAACCGTGCGGGAGGAATTAAAAACCCTTGGTTGGAACGGCGGCCTATTGGTCGCCGTTCCTTGTGTCGCCGAATGACAACCTTCCTCCTCATCCACGGCGGCTGGCATGGCGGATGGGCGTTTCGCGCGCTTGCGACCCGCCTGCAACGCGTTGGCCACGAGGTTTACCGCCCCACCTTGGCCGGCCTCGCCGAACGGGCATGGGAGGCACGGCTCGGCATCAACATCCAGACTCATGTCGACGAGTTGAAGGCCCTCATTGACTGGGAGGACCTCGACGACATGGTTCTCCTCGCCCATTCCTACGGGGGCTTTGTCGCCACGGCCCTCGCCGACGCCATACCCGAGCGTTTCCGGGCCATTGTTTATCTGGACTCGTTCGTGGCGGAGGACGGCGACACGCCCTTCCGCCTCGTTCCGCGCCCCGAAAGTCTCGTCGTCGATACCGCCGGCGATGACGGGCTGACGATGAAGCTGCGGCCGGGCGACGCGATGTCACGGGATATCGACCACGAGCGGCGCGTCGCGGGTTATGAGATCGTCCATCCAGTAGGGACCATGATGCAGCGCATCCGCCTCAGCGGGCGATACAGAGAGATCCCGAAGAAGGCCTATATCCTGGCAGTCGGAGGGGACGGCAATTCACAGGCACCCCATTTCCAGCGTTACCACCAGGCAGCGACCCAACATCCTGAGTGGGACGCATATACGCTCTCGGGCGGACATAACCTCATGCTGGATGATCCAGACGGCGTTGCCGCCATCCTGCGACGCTATTCCGACGACAATGATGAAAGCATATCCGATGACGTTTGAGCAGATTTCCCTCGAGGAGCGCGGTCCGGTCGCATGGATCACCCTTGAGCGGCCGAACGACCTCAACTGCCTTAGCCCGATCATGATCGACGAGCTGAACCGGTCGTTTGATCACCTGGAGTCGAGGGCGGAGGTGCGCTGCCTCGTGCTGACCGGACGAGGCCGTGCCTTTTGCGCGGGCGCGGATCTCAAGTTCATCGGCGCTTTCCCTCCTGCCGACCGCGACGCAGAAACAGCTCGGTTCCTGCGACGCGCGACGGATCTCTTTTCGCGGATCGAAGCCTTCCCGAAGCCCATCCTTGCGGCCGTCAACGGTATCGCAACAGCGGGCGGAATGGAACTGCTCCTCGGCTGCGACATCGTGATCGCCGCCGAGGGCGCGCGCCTGGGAGACGGACACGCCAATTACGGCCTGTTGCCGGGCGGAGGAGCCACCGCACGGATGCCGCGACGGCTCGGATTGAACCACGCCAAGTTTCTGATGTTCACCGGCGACCTGCTCAGCGTCTCGAACCCGCTGTTTGGGCCGCTCGTGAGCATGATCGTTCCGGATAGCGAGCTCCAAGAGGCGGTGGATGGCATCGCAGGCAAACTTGCCTCGAAGAGCCCTTTGGGGCTGCATCACATGAAGCAGCTTTTGAACAACGCTGTCGAACTTGCGCTCCCGGAGGCGATCGAGGCGGAGTTGGACGTCAATTCGACCTACTCCTCATCGTTCGATCGCAATGAGGGCCTGGCCGCATTTCGGGAGCGCCGCGTACCGGAATTCAAGGGTGCCTAGATTGCCGTAATGAAAGCAGCCGGGCGAAATCCTTTGGCACAACAAGAGGAGCGCCCCATTATCGTGGAGAGACGAAGTGGGACATTCAACGGCAACTTCTGACGCGCCAGGTCTGGGCGGAGGGCTGCTGGTTCCACGAGCTAATCATATCCGCGTCGGCCACCGATCGCTTTTTGCGTCACAACTGGCCAGTGATCTGGACATCGAGACGCCGCCGGTACGAGCCAAAACAACGGAATTCACCTGGACGTTGTTCAGCAACCTTGCACTTCTGCGGTTTGCGTCCAAGGCATGCAGCCTCAAATATGCCGCGGAGGCTTTCCGCGACTTCTACCTGTTGAAGGTGCAGAAGGAGGGGCATGCCGCGATACGCCTCGACGATCGGATGATCACAATCGGCCCGGGTGATGTCGTGCTTTGCGACGGTGCAGCGGCGCACCAATATGAGTTCGACGACGATAACGAGCATCTCTGCCTCATCTTTTCGAAGCAGATGCTCGAAGCGCGTATGCGTCGCTCATCCCCGCCGATCGGCGATATGATCAATTACCGTATCGCGGCGCATCGATCCTCCGCGATCCTCATGAGAAGCTATGCGATAGGATTGTTGCAGCAGCTCGAGAGGTTCCAGACAGAGGCCGACGATCCGCTCGCCGCTCGCGTTCTGGGCGACACCATTCTGACCTGCTATTCCGCCGAATTTGAGACCGACCGGCGTCGCGACGACAGCTGGACCTCGGTACAGAGATTTGTTGAATCCAATCTCGAAGATCCGGCTCTGCGTCCAAGCTATATTTGTGAAAAACTGCGGCTTTCAGCCAAGAGCCTCCAACGCGTCTTCCGCAGCCAAGGAACCTCGTGTCACAAATACATTGCTGACGCACGGCTCGACGAAGCCAGTCGCCGATTGAGCGATCCTTCCCTAAGCGCCCGCATCACTGACATCGCTTACGACGTCGGGTTTGACGATCTCAGCTATTTCAGCCGTTCGTTCCGTCGCAAATTTGGAGTCTCAGCGCGGGAATATCGGCATTCGGCGCTGCGCGGAACCTTGCCCCTCTGGCGCGGCCGCCCCTCAAGCTGACCTGTTTCGTAGCCGGGCGTCCGCAATTGCAGTCCAAAACATGATCACCGGCGGCACCACCAACTCGATCGCTATCGCCGCAGTGAGAACGAAACCTGGCGACCCATACCGAAGATAGGCCAGTGTCCGTGCGAGGCCACTCAGAAAAACGAAGCCGAAGAGCAAACGTAGGAGCAAGAGCCGCTCACGCAGATCGCAGCTGGCATACCAGATGAGCGGCGCGTAGCCGAGCCAGATCGCTCCGGCGAACATCAGCTGGCTGTTCAGTGTCGGATCGGAAAGCGCGGCGGATGGGAGCGCGGCGCCGGCGGTCGCGAGAAACTTCGCGCCTTGGGCGATGTCCCCGATACCGGTAGCCAGAGGAACGATGCAAAAGGCTCGTACCGCCGCGGAGAGGCCCCGCCCACCAATTGCTTCCGCCCTACCGCCCATTGTCTTCGCTCCCTCTAAACCTACAGAGCCACGAGAACTGATTTGGTTTCGGTATAGGCGAGCACCCCCTCCCGCCCATGTTCGCGGCCGAGCCCGGACTCCTTGTATCCGCCGAACGGCACGGCAGGATCGATGGCGTTATGACAGTTTCCCCAGACCGTGCCCGCCTTGATCGACCGCGCCAGCCTATGCATTGCACTGATGTCGCGGGTCCAGACCGACGCCGCCAGCCCGTAGCGCGTGGCGTTCGCGCTCTTCACCACGGCGTCGAGATCATCGAAGCGCGACACGCAAACCACTGGCCCGAAGATCTCCTCACGCATCACGCGCATCTCGGGGGACACGTCGGCGATAATCGTGGGCGATACATAATAACCCTGATCGGCAAGCTGACCGCCTCCTGAAACGACCGAGGCACCTTCAGTCGATGCGCTCTCGATGAAACCCATGACGGTATCGCGCTGCCGCGCCGACACCAGCGGTCCCATCTGCGTATCCGGCGCAAGCGAAGGACCGAGACGAAGCCCGCGCGCTGCGTCAGCGATCCCTTCCACCAGCGCGTCGAACACGTCCCGATGGGCGAAGACGCGCGAGCCCGCTGTGCAAATCTGGCCAGAGTTGAAGAAAACGCCTCCCGCCACGCCTTGAGCTGCCTGTCCGAGATCGACGTCGGGCAAGACGATCACAGGCGACTTGCCGCCAAGTTCGAGCGTCACGCGCTTGAGGCTGTCGGCGGCCGAGTGCGCGATCATCTTGCCGACCGAGGTCGAACCCGTGAAACTGATCTTGTCGACCTCGGGATGTCGCACCAGCGCCGCGCCGGCACCACTGCCAGCGCCCGTCACGATGTTGATCACACCTGCCGGGAAACCGGCCTCAAGCACCAGTTCGGCGAACCGCAAGGTCGTCAGGCTTGTCTGTTCGGCCGGCTTGAGAACGGTCGTACACCCTGCGGCCAGTGCTGGCGCGAGCTTCAGGGCGGCGAAGAAAAGCGGAAAGTTCCAGGGCACGATCAGGGCCGCGACGCCGATCGGCTCGCGCCGGGTGTAACCATGGAAAGCGCCGGATGGCGCGAGCAACGGCTCGACGCTCTCTCCATCGAGACGTGATGCCCAGCCTGCCATATAGCGTAGCTGTGCGATCGCGCCGGGAACGTCCATCTGCGATGCGGCGGTGATCGACTTCCCATTGTCGATCGCTTCCAGCTCAGCGAACTCGGTGGCGTTCGCCTCGATCAGATCGGCCAGCCTCCGGATCGTCATCTCCCGATAGTAAGGAGACTGGCCGCTCCACCGGCCGTCATCGAACGCCGCGCGCGCCGCGCCGACGGCCCGATCGACATCCGCATCGCTGGCATCGACGATCGCCCCGATCTCGATACCACTCGACGGATCGTAGACCGGTACGAACTTCTCGCCTGAGGAGGACTGCCATTCCCCGTCTATCAGGAGACGCTTCGGCGAGGCGATGAACGCACTCGCTGTATCGGAATATCGCGGCTGCGGCAAAATGGACGTCATCGGAGTGCCTCGCAGAATTGCTGGTTCGGGGTGAAGATTGCCCGGCGCGTCTAGAAGCGACCGCTCAGGCGAACGCCAAGCTGTCGCCCGCGCGAATATGTTCCCATCTCGCCGAATGTCGCTGGAATGGTCGGCAGAGCGAAGCTCAGATAGCGCTTGTCGGTCAGGTTCCTTCCGAACAGCGAGATTGTCCAGCTGCTGGAATTCGGGCTGAGGTCGAGGTTCGCATCGAGCTGGGCATAGCCCTTCTGGCGCTCATCCGGCGAATTCGTGCTGCCTGCATCATAGGAAGAACGTGCCGATACGTCGATCCGGCCGGCGAGGCGGTAATCGCCGCCGAGCGGCTGCTCATAGGCGATCCCAAGGTTACCCGACCATTTCGACGCATAGGACGTCGGCGCGCCGGAGAGGTCCTGGGTGCAGGTCGGGCCGGCAATCAACGACTGCTCGTTCGTGCATGTCGCACCAGGAAAGCTCAGATATCTGGCATCGAGATAGGCACCGTTGAAATCGATACGCAGGCGGGGTGCAGGGGCCCAGTTGAGCTCGAGCTCGACACCGCGCGTCCGCGCCTTGCCGACATTCGACACGAGGAACGACGAGACGTTGTCAAAGACCGAAAGCTGCAGGTCCTTGAACGTAGTCGAGAAGATGGTGAGCGCATAATCGAGGTGGCCGCTCGCGAGCCGGCCCTTGGCGCCAAGCTCGAAGGACGTCGCCTTCTCAGGACCGAACTTGGTCGCGTTCGGATTGGAAGCAGGGGAGATCGCGTCGACGCCGCCGGCCTTCGACCCGCTGACGAACTTGGCATAGACCATGTTCGCCGGCGCGATCTCATATTGTACGATGACCTGCGGCTGGAAGTAGCCGTCATTCTGTTGAATGCCGCGATAGTCATGCGGCGAGACGCCGAGAACCGCCAGCTGAACTGGATCAAGCGCGGGATTTATCTGCTGCGCCACCGTAGCCCGCTTCGTGTTTCTTGGAAGCGAGGGAATGATATTGGCCGTCGCAAGCAGCTGGTTCACGTCCTTTCGTGTGTCGGTATAGCGGAAACCAGCTTCCACCTTGAGCTTTGGCGTGATCCGCCAGCGCAGGTTTGCGAAGCCCGACCAGGCATCGGTGTCCTGATCGAAGCTCAGATAGCGTGCGAAGGGTGGAACAGGGACCCCCAGAGGCGCCAGATTGAACTCGATCAACGTGAAGGCACGCATCTCGTCGTGCTGATAATAGCCTCCCAACGTGTAATCGAAATCGCCCGACGTGCCCTCGAAACGGATTTCCTGCGCAAACTGCCGATAGCGGTTGAAGATAAACGCGTTGAAGATGTCAGCAGCTAGCCCATCGCCGTCGGCGGACGTCGACGACATGTAGTTTCGGTAGCTGCTGGTCGAGATCAACTGTCCGCCAAGGACGTGATAATTGACGTCGGCCTGATAGGTCTGGTTTCGGAGATGGGCGTAGCCTTGCTGGAAATACGGCGGGCCGGCATTCGAGTTTGAGGTCCGCCCATCCAACTTCGTGTCATCGAAGAGACCTGGCACCGCGAGGGACTGCTTGTAGACTTGGATGTTCTCGCCCTCATCGAGAAGCCGGTCATATTCGGCCTTCAATTGTATCTGAAGATCGGAGCTGGGCTCGATGCGCAGGATAGCGCGGCCAGCATAATTGCGCGTGCGCGGGCTGTCGAAGCCCGTCACGTTGTTGTGTATCCATCCCTTGTCGAGATGCTGCAGCAAGCCCGCAACCCGCAGGCTGACGCCATCTGCAATCGGGAGTGTTGCACCTCCCTGTACATTCGTCTCATTGCTGTTGAATTCATAGCCGATCGAGCCATCCGCCTCGAAGCGGTCACCGGGCTTTCGCGTCGTGATGTTGAGAGCGCCCGCCGTCGCGCTATTGCCGAACAGCAGCACCTGAGGTCCACGCAGCACTTCGACTCTTTCCAGGTCGAACAGGGGAATGCGACTGTCTTGGTCTCGCCCATAGGACACGTTGTCGACGAATTTTCCGACCGATTGATCGAAGGAGAGATTATCGCCCGAGCCAAAGCCACGGATAAATGTCCGAGGCTGGATGGTACCGTAGGAGACAGTTAGGTTTGGGAGTGTGGTCACAAGATCGACCATCTGCGTGATGTTGCGATGCGTGAGGGTGTCACCCGAGACGGCCGTAAGCGCGACAGGCACATCGCGAAGATTCTCGCTCCGCTTACGCGCCGTCACGACGATGTCCTCCAAGGCACCTTCGGTCGAGCCTCCCGGTCGAGAGCTGTCATCCTTCGTGGCACCGACGCCCGACGCCACCGGTGACGCGGGTGCGTTCGTGGCAGTCTGAGCGCACGCTGCGCTCAGTGGGTATGCAGTGGCGAAAAGGCCGATCGCACTCCCCGCGAGCAGGCTCCTCCTCATGTTCGGATGTCTCAATCAATCCTCCCTAGACATGCGTTATTGCGTGTTCTCTGGGCGAGATTATTTGGAGGGCAGCGCTGGCGCTTGGAGAAACTGGGCTGCATTATTTGTAGCTTTGCGCCGTCAAGTATTGCGAACGGGGAACGGCCTGGAGGGTCAGCATCCAGCAGCACCGAGCGGGAATTCATTTGGAAAAGCTTGTCGCCTTGCGGTCCAAAGGAACCCGGGCGGACTCAAGCGGCGGCGAGCATCCGCGATGCTCGCTCGGAGACACCGCGAATCCCACCAATACCGACGTGTGACGTCCTCTCTTCTCGCAGCGACCGGGGCCAAGCGAAGTCAAATTCGCGGACCGGATTTTCCAAGTTCGACGGTGACATCGACCGTAAACTGGCGAACCGGGATCGAGCGAAAATCCCCCGACAAGGATAAATCCGCCGGGAGAGGCCATGGAAATCTTCAGTACATTTTCAAGCCGAAATCTCATTTCGGTCTCGGCAATCAGCGCATTCTCGCTTCTTGAAAGCGCGCGCAATTCGTCGTGCGGCTCATTCGCGTCGGCACGATCTTCCTAGGTAGCACCAGCCGGTCGGCACCAAGCAGGAGCTATGGCCGAGCTCTCGGTCGGTCCAGATCTCTGAGGAGACAATATATATGCCAGACTATGTCATTATCGGGGGCGGCTCGTCCGGAGGCGTGATCGCCAGTCGTTTGTCGGAAGATCCGGAAACGACGGTATGCCTGCTCGAAGCTGGCGGATCGGGTAATTCCCCGCTCGTTTCGACACCAGGTGCCTTTGCGGCACTGATCCAGGATTTTGCGATCAACACCCTCAACTGGCGGTACAATACCGAACCAAACCCGGCGCTGAACGGCCGCCGCCTCTATAATCCTCGCGGCAAGATGCTGGGCGGATCGAGCGGCATGAACGGCATGGTCTACATCCGCGGCGACCGATCCGATTTCGACACATGGCGCGATCTCGGCAACCAGGGCTGGTCGTACAACGACGTCTTGCCTTACTTCAGAAAGGCGGAGCGCAATGTCCGGGGCGACAGTCAATATCATGGCGCCTTCGGTCCGCTTCACGTGTCCAACGGCGATGCTTCCTTCAAAGCCTATGGCGCCTTTATCGAGGCCGCTGCATCGCTTGGTCATCCACAGAACGAGGATTTCAACGGCGATACCCAGGAAGGGATCGGTGTCTACCAATTCACCGTCAAGGACGGCCGGCGGGCCGGTGTGAAGCGCTGCTATATCGACCCGATGCTCGACCGACCCAACGTCCGCGTTGAGGTGAATGCGCGCGCGAGGCGGATCGTTTTCGAAGGCAAGAGGGCGGTTGCCGTGGAGTTCGTCCAGGACGGCCAAGTGCGGCGAGTCGATGTCCAGAAGGAGGTCATCGTCAGCAGCGGTTCGTTCAATTCACCCCAAATTCTGATGCTTTCTGGTGTTGGCCCGCGCGCCGAGCTCGACCGGCATGGCATAGAAGTCGTTCAAGAAATAAATGGCGTCGGGCAGAATCTGCATGATCATCCCGACGTCATGATGATCTTCGAGACGCGCAAGCGCATTGGCATTGCGCTCAATCCATTGGGATTGATCAAGAGCACAAAGGATCTTCTGCACTATATCGTGCGCAAAGGCAGCTGGCTGGGCAATCCGCCGACTGCCGCAGGAGGGTTCCTGCGCTCCGATCCCGATCGGGACCGCCCGGACTTCCAACTCCACGTGATTCCGCTAGCCTATCGCGACCACGCACGCGACTATCGTTTGATGACGAAATGGGGCTTCACGGTTCTCATCAATATCGGTCATCCCAAGAGCAGAGGTGCAGTGCGCCTTCGCGATAGTTCCGCTCTGTCCGATCCCCTCATCGACCTCAATCTTCTGAGCCATCCTGACGATCGAACCGCGTTACGAAACGCCTTCAAGATAACGCAGGACATTCTTTTCTCAGAGACGATGAATGACGTGGTCAAGCGACCGCTCTACCCCACCCACAAGCTGAATGAAGATCAAGAAATTGACGCTTACCTCACTGAACATGTGAATCATTCTTATCACCCGGTCGGCACGTGCAAGATGGGAACCGACGCGCTGGCGGTTGTCGACACTCGTCTCAAGGTTCGAGGGCTGCAAAATGTTCGCGTGGCTGATGCCTCGATCATGCCAACGATCATCAACGGCAATACGAACGCCACTTGCATCATGATCGGCGAAAAAGCAGCAGACATGATCGTAGAGGACCAGAGACCTCAATGACCCCAAAGCACTGATGGCGCGTATTGGCCGCCAGCGTGACACGCTGGCTAGTCTAGATGGTCAGGCGGCTGCTTGGGAGCATTATAGAGCTATAGAGGCAGGTTAGTCACCCTGCCGCGAGCAGGAGGAAAGACTTGATCGGATGTCCTATATTGGCGCCGTATCGAAAGCTCCATTCGGCCTCGCGCTGACGAGCGTCGTCGTGGAAGCGCTTCGGTCAGTCGGGAACCATGCGGAGCTGGACGTGGCGCCGTCGCCCCAGACCCGCGAAAATGGCAGGCGGTGGTGCGCGTTGATGAGGACGGCCAGCGCCGCTCGGTAGCTGTCATCGCGGATATAGGCGTCATGGGTCCACAGGAGCTGATCGCGCGTGACGCCCTGGCTCGCGGCCGCCATGCGCGACAGGCCGAGATTGGTTGCGTCGGCGAGGATCGTGGCGAGCAGCGCGTTTTCATTGGGGCACGCCTCGCCGGTGCGCAGGTTGGTGAACGCTGCGAGAAAGCCGGTTTCCTGCGCCACCTCATGCAGCAGCTCGGTGATGCGGATGCGTGGCATCATGGCATCGAGCCGGTCAGCCAGTACTTCGGCATCGGGTGTCGCGATCGTGCGTATCGGCGATATCTGGAGGCGGCCGTCGCGGAACCGCACACCTTCCAGAGCGTCGCGCTTCAGGCGCTGGGCGAATTTCTTCAGCCGCCAGTCCAGTTCGCGGCCCCGCTGTTCGAGCCATTCGCTGGCTGTGGGTGGCAGGCCAAGAGCCGATACGATCGGCTTGGCCTTCGGATCGCTGAGCAGGTAGCTGTCGAACCGGCGGTATCCCGCCGATCGCTCCACCCAGACATCCCCGGACCGCAATTTGTTGCGCAGATGCGCGATCGTTGCGATCTCCCAAAGCCTCCGGTTGATCTTGCCGTCATCGCCAACAACGATTTTCCGCCATTCCTTGCGGAAGGGCATCGGAGCGTCGGGAGGCAGATCGCGTTTGCCCGACCTGTTGAGGTCGCGCAGCATCTCGACAGCGGCGATCGTCTTCGCGCTGCCCTTTCCCGCCCTGAACTGGAGCGCTTCAAGCAGATCAGGGGCGAACTTACGCAACGTCGCATAGCGATCGGCCGCGACCGTCAACGGGTCGAGGCTCGCGGTTTCCGCGATCGTCGCTACTTCTGGTCTGGCCTTCAGGAGGGTGTTCTACCCGACCGAAGCGTCCAGGGCCTCTATCGGATCTTCGCCGGTATCGACTGCATCGGTGAGTGCGTCGATCGTCCTGCGAAAGATCAGCATCAGCCGCGCGACGTTCTTCGACGTGGTGGCATAGCTGCGCGCCTGGGCGTTCTTCGCGCGGGTGAAGATGCTGCCGATCAGCTTGTCCGCCATCTCCAGAGCGCTGTCAGTCAGCCGTTCTTCGAGGTCGAGCAGGAAAGCAACAAGCGTGGCGCGCCGGCGGGAGGGGATATATCGCTCGATCATATAGGCAGGCGAAGCGCGGCCTTCCCTGACATATTGCCGAAATCGGTCCCCATGGATGCGGCCAGCTACGTCGGGAGAAATGCCGATCTTCCGCACTTGCCACAGGCGGTCGAGAATCTGGCGGATGTGATCGGGTTTGGCCGCGACGGGAATGGTCTTGAGCAAAGCAAGCTGGCTCATGCCGTCGGCGTCGTCAAAGAGCTGGTCGAGGGCGTGGACCTGTTCGGCGCTGAGATCGGCGATCAGGGCATAGGCGGCCTGCTTACGGGCACGCGCACGTCCCGCGCTGCTGGCGCGTTCGATGGTGGAGATGGACGGCAACAGAATCCGGACCTCGCGAAGGGCGGTGGCGACGCCGGTCGCGATCGTCATCCCCTTGTCGGTCGCCCATGCCGTTTTCGCGGCCGCTTCGATCATGAAGGGAATATCGGCGCGGGTCGCCCCCCGAAGTCCCAAGCGCACCGCCAACACACGGGCATGATCCGTCATTGTCTGATCTCGCGCCGCATAGTTGGCCAGGTCGGTTACGTGCAGTCCAAGTTGCTCCGCGACGAAGGCGGCGAGATCATGGGGTATCGCTCCCCTGTCCTGTATCAACTGCGCAAGCGTGATGCCCGGGTGCCGCAAGAGCGCGAGTTGCAGCGCGACGCCCAACTGGTTCCGTTGCTCCCGTCGCGCGCCGATGATCTCGATATCCGAAGGCTCGAAGGTGTAGAGCCGTGCCAAGTGGTCGCGATCAGTCGGGATGGCGAGGATCTGGTCGCGCTCGCTCTCGGTCAGGAGTTGATGCTTGCGCTTCGTCATGCCGATTCCCGTCCACAAAAGGTCATCTGTGCCTATGGACAGCCATGAGTAAAGAGACATAGTATGTGGACGGACATGGATTGGGCAAAGCGGTCGCCCTTCATAGCGTCCAGAGAACGACCGTTTGGGAGACGTGCGGCATGGGTGATATTCTGGGCTATGCCCGCGTCAGCACCGGCGATCAGGACGTTGCGGGCCAGACCATGCGTCTGGAGAAGGCTGGCGCCATCAAAATCTTCACCGATGTCATTTCAGGTAAGAGCATGGAACGGCCCGGTCTGGCTGAGCTAATCGCCTATGCCCGCAAGGGTGACACGCTGGCGGTGGTCCGCCTCGATCGGCTTGGGCGCTCGCTTGCCGAACTTCTCACCACGGTTGAGACGCTACGCGGTCAGGGCATCGCGCTCCTGAGCCTTGAAGAAAAGATCGACACTTCGTCAGCTGCCGGCGAGCTCATCTTCCATGTGTTTGGGGCCATCGCCCATTTTGAGCGACGGCTGATTTCTGAGCGAACCAGAGATGGTATTGCCGCCGCCCGTGCTAAGGGCAAACAGCCTGGCCGTCAGCCGCTGGACATGTCCAAAGTGGATGCGGCCATCAAGCTGGTCGAAGCTCGTATCTCGCCTACCGAAGCAGCGCGGCAACTCGGCATCGGCCGATCGACCATTTATCGCGAAATGCGTAGGATGGGAATCGAACGGCCCGCCTGATTAAGCGCCCGTCCGTTCGCATCGAGCGTTCGCCATGCGTTCTCGCTTAGCGTTGTTTAGCGTACTTTCCACGCTATGCCCTCGAGATAGGATTCGCCCGGATAGAGATGGGTGAAGACCGACCAGTGAAAGACCATGTCCAGCGACGCGTCGGGCGCAACGATGGCGGGCGTGACGTTGAGCAGCACGTCATAACCCGGACATTGGCGGGCCAGCTCGTCGATCAGTTCCTGCACCACATCCGCGCCGGTATAATTGCCCGTCCACCCATGGCGGACCAGCGCCTGCGCCGTGCGGCCGCAACCACAGCCCAGATCATAAACGGTCATGCCATCGACCAGTCCATGATGTCGCAGCACCGCGACATGACCGTCGCCAATCGACATGAAATCCGCCATCGTCGGCGCGCCGATCGCCTGCGCCAGCGCAAGCGCCGGGTCGTCGGGCAGGGATTTCAGCTTGGCGCGGACGAGCGCCCGATAGTCGCGGACGGAATGGCTTTCACGAGCCTTGGCCGACGAACGCTTCCCGCGAAGAAAATGAGATAGCCTGATCATCAAAGTCTCCGCCGCAGATTATGCTATAAATTCATAAGGATGAAAGACGATTGCAGCCGGATTGCCAATCGTTGTCAATCCGATCCGAACAGATCCCGCGTAAAGATCTTGTCCGCGACATCCTCCATATCCTGCGTCATGCGGTTGGCGATGATGATGTCGCATTCATGCTTGAACGCCGCCAGATCGCGCACAACGCGCGATCCGAAAAACGCCTCTTCCTGCATCGCTGGTTCGTAGATCACGACCTCGATGCCCTTGGCCTTGATCCGCTTCATGATGCCTTGGATCGAGGATTGGCGGAAATTGTCGGACCCGGCCTTCATCACCAGGCGGAAGACGCCGACCTTCTTCGGGTGCTTCGCGATGATCTGGTCGGCCAGGAAGTCCTTGCGGGTATGGTTGGCCTCCACGATCGCACGGATCAGGTTTTGTGGCACTTCCGAATAGTTGGCGAGTAGCTGTTTGGTATCTTTGGGCAGGCAATAGCCGCCATAGCCGAAGCTGGGATTATTATAATGCGACCCGATGCGCGGGTCGAGGCCGACGCCGGTGATGATCTGGCGCGGGTCCATATCATGGGCGATGGCGTAGCTGTCCAGTTCGTTGAAGAAGGCGACCCGCATGGCGAGATAGGTGTTAGCGAACAGCTTGATCGCTTCGGCTTCGCTGGGGTCGGTGAAGAGGATTTCGACGTCCTTCTTGACCGCGCCCTCCAGCAACAGCTCGGCAAAGATACGCGCCCGGTCCGACCGTTCGCCCACGATGATGCGCGAGGGGTGGAGATTGTCCTGCAATGCCTGGCCTTCGCGCAGGAATTCCGGGCTGAAGATGACCTGATCGGCGCCGAGACGGCGGCGGACATCCTCCACAAAGCCGACGGGGATGGTCGACTTGATCACGATGGTCGCATCGGGATTGGCCGCCTTGGCGGTCTTGATCACCGTTTCGACCGAGGAGGTGTCGAACTTGTTGGTGCCGACATCATAATTGGTCGGCGTCGCGACGATCACATAATCGGCGCCGTCCAGCGCCTGGTGCGGGTCGAGCGTGGCGGTAAGATCAAGGGGACGGGTGGCAAGGAAGCTTTCCAGTTCGGCGTCGACGATCGGCGATTTGCGCGCGTTGAGCATATCGACCCGTTCGGGGGTGATGTCGACCGCACGCACTTCATTATGCTGGGCCAGCAATACGGCGTTGGAAAGGCCGACATAGCCAAGCCCGAAAACGGCGATCTTCATTCTTCGTTATTCCTTGCATCACGCGCCGTCATGGACGCACCCGGATCTCGCATCTGGCATTCCTGCGACGGATAGGGCCGACTTACAACCATTGATCAAGGAGGGCGAAATGCAATTTTCCCTTTCATCTGCTATATATGTGATAAAGGACATTATCACATATATGGGCTTGTGATTCGTTTTTCATGCTGCCGTCGATCAAACTGCCTTCCATCACCCTGCCGCCGATCGTGGCGGAGGCGCCGCCGCATGTGCACATGCGCTTTCTGGAATTTTTCGCGGCCAATATTCGCAACCCGCATACGCGGCGCGCCTATGCGAAGGCGGCGCGCGATTTCATGATCTGGTGCCATGGCCATGGCGTGCGCAACTTGAGGGACATCGCGCCTATCCATGTCGCCGCCTGGATCGAGACTTTGGGACAGTCGCTCGCGGCGCCGAGCGTGAAGCAGCGGCTCGCCGCGATCCGCCATCTGTTCGACTGGCTGGTGACGGGGCAGGTCATCGCAACCAATCCCGCCGCCAGCGTACGCGGTCCCGCGCACAGCGCGCGGACCGGGCGAACGCCGGTGCTGGAGGCGCAGGAGGCGCGGGCATTGCTGGACGCGATCGACATTTCGACGCCGGCGGGCCTGCGCGACCGGGCGCTGATCGGTTTGATGATCTACAGCTTTGCGCGCGTCGGCGCGGCGCTGGCGATGAAGCGGGAGGATGTCTTCGTGCAGGGACGGCGGCTATGGCTGCGCCTGCATGAAAAGGGCGGCAAGCGGCATGAAATGCCGTGCCACCATAGTCTGGAGGACTATCTGCTCTCTTATATAGAAGCATGTGGGCTGGACGAGGGCAGGGGGCCGCTGTTCCGCACAGTCGAACGGGGGCGCCGCACCCTGAGCGACCGGGCGCTGCGTCAGGCCGAAGCCCATGCCATGGTCCGGCGCCGCGCGCTGGCTGCCGGGATCGCAACGCAGATCGGCAACCACAGTTTTCGGGCGACCGGGATCACCACTTACCTCAAAAATGGCGGCACGCTGGAAAATGCCGCGGCCATGGCCAATCACAGTTCGACCCGCACGACGCAGCTCTATGACCGCAGGCGCGACGATATCAGTCTGGCCGAGGTGGAGCGGGTGCGGATCTGAAATTATAAGAGTTTTTTATTAAAATTAAAAAGAAGTGACTGGATCATTGATCAAGTCACTTCATGTAAGCACTTCTTAGTCGATTGGATTTTCGTCTGGTTCCTGATGCCCAGCCAACATTTCGATTTCGCCTGCCAACAACGTGCCATCAGAAACCTTAAAGCCACTGGCTTCGTCGATTACGTTATCGCCTTGATATTGGCCTAAGAACTGCTGAAAACGTTCAAGGGCTGCCCTTACATCGTCTGGCATGATCTTCTCCGACAGAGCGTGATTGCCCCTCTGTAAGACGCCCGTTTCCCCACTTTGTTCATCATGGGAAACACCGATAATCCTCGACACTGTCAGATCGCGGATGGCCAAGAATGCTGCACAGCCGCCAACCTCCTGACCGCTTTGGACCTCACTGCAAGACGCTAGAGCGTGATTACGGGCTGACCGCCCCTCTGTCACCTCGCTAGCCCCGCAGCCTTCTTTGCAAGGCTTATCCAGCGGCGGCTGACAATGGCGGATCGCTGGAAAAACCGCTGTCATTCGCCAACCACAACTCAACCCACACGGCGCAACTTTATGACCGGCGGCATAACGACCTCAGCCTGGCAAGGATGGGAAAGGTGCGGATTTAGGCTTTTATAGTTCAGCCTTTGTAGTAATGCATTTTTTCATTACATGTGGTTTAGCATTGAGGATGACCATGGCCACATTGAGCGTGACCGCACGAGGTCAAGTGACTTTCCGGAAGGATATTCTGAATCATCTCGGCATCCAGCCTGGAGGCAAAATCAGGCTCGATCTGTTGCCCGACGGCAGAGCGGAGCTGAAAGCCGACAAACACAAAGGGGCATGGCGGACATTGCATGGCATGCTCAAAGGCAGGACCAACGGCGCTCGCTTCACGATCGAAGAAATTAACAACGCCATTGCCAAAGCAGTTGCTGCTGCCGGCATGACCGGCTTGGATGATAAATGAGGATTACAGCCGACACGAATGTCTTGCTGCGCCTGATTTTAGCAGATGACGAAACGCAGAGCCTGATTGCCGTCGAAACGATGGAGCGCGCAAGCCTGGTTGCCGTTAGTGTACACACTCTAGGCGAACTCGTTTGGATAATGGAACGACTTTACAAGGCAGCCCGGCCAGACATTGCCATCGCGATCAGGGCTTTGATCGACACGGAGAATGTCGTCATCAATCGGCCTATGGTAGAAGCAGGCCTTACTGTCCTGGATGCAGGAGGTGATTTTGCTGACGGGGTTATCGCATTTGACGGTCGTTTCCATGGCGGCGAAACTTTCGTCTCATTCGACAAGCAAGCGGTTAAGCTGCTGCAAGGGCAGGGGATTGCCGCCCTGCAATTAAAATAGTCATGCGATCGGTGTTCACTCTCTAAAGTCGAAACACCGGCAGCGTTTCCTGCCCTGATCTGCGTACAATCGATCTGACGGAGTTGGGCTATAAACAGGCGCTCATCGGGTCAGCGTCGATATCAACCTGCACTGTCGGGCTTCACCTCAATCGTGCATCGCACCGGCTCTTTGGCTTTCGCGGCTCGCTCACGACACGCCTGCACAGTTTTACGGTTGGCATCCGACAATGGCGACGCAGCCACAATCGCGCTCCAGCTTTCCGGCGCGGCCGCCTGCATCAAACGCTGCCCCGCATCCCACGCACCGCGCTCATCAAGAACGCGGGTCGCCATGCGCTCGGGCCAGCGCCAGCTTGTCGGCATCGACCGCGCGATCGGCCCCGCCAGCACCGCGTAGAACAACAAGCCCAACACTAGGCCGCCGCCACCGGATATAAACAGCCAGCGATTTTGCTCGTCACCCCGACGTGCTGATGAAAGTCGGTTGCTGATTTTGCGGGCAGCCTGATCCAACCCCGCGCGCGCTTCGGCGATAAGCCGTGCATCCTCCCGACGCGCGCCACTAGCCGCCGTCGCTATATCGTTCGACATGGAACCGGGCGTCATCGACAGGAGCGTGCTTTTGGCGATCGGATCAATCCGCTGAGCAAGAGCCACCAATATCTTTTCGGTGCGCTCAAGCGTCGGCTGATAATCGGGAATATCGATGGACTCGCGCGCAGCGGTCAGTCCCTCGACAGCGGCGCGCAGCAACGACACCTCGCGCGTGAGCTGCTCGAACGCCCGTGCTGCGCCGTCCTCGCCCTGCCCGTCGTCCTCATCCATATGCATCTCCTTACCGGCTCATGCCGTGATCACGACCTATCCCAAGTTCCTGCGTCAACTGGCGGCCCAGCTCGCCGCTACCCATCTCACGGCCCCGGTTCATGCCAATCTCAAGGCCAAGATCACGGGTGCGACCACGCAACACCGATTCCATTTGCGGATCGCGCTCAAGACTTTTGGCCATGCTTGCCATTTCCTTGCTCGCACGCTCGCGGCCTGTCATGTCACCGGCGCGATAAAGCCGATCGCGGTCCTGAGAGAGCTGTTGCCAACATTCCACGAACCGATCTGCGCGCAGATTGGGGTCGGCCCGCACACAGGCTTCCTGTGCCATCGCTTCGATCATCGGGCCACTGCGCCCCGCCGCTGCATCCAGCAACAGGGCAGGATCGCGCTGCATCGCCGATTGAAGATCGCGCGAGGCTCCCGGCCTGATCTGCTCAAGCGCCTGACTGGTGCGTTCCAGCGCGACCTTCTGATGCTCCAGAATCGGCGCGCCCGATGCGCGGGCCTGCAACACCGCCTCGACCGATCGCGAAGCCCGTTCAACGGCGCGCACATAGTCGCGATCCTGGTCACGCACAGGGGTTTTTGTCGGCAGGGACGGGGCAGGCGTGGCATTGAGCTTCAAGCCCGCAAACATGCCGCGCCGCGGTTTCTGCTCGGCCGCGGTCGTGCGCTCGACCGGCCCCGGTTTGAAACCGGCAAACGCTCCGCGCTCGACAGGCGCTATCTCGCCACGCGGATCTCGCTGGATGGCGCGCGCATTGTCGGGCAAACGGATCTCGCCCGACAAGCCGCGACGGTCGGCGAAAGCACGAATATCCTGCGCCATATCGCGGGAATAATCGGATGCCATATCCTTCGCCCGTTCGCGCCCAAGCGTGCGGGTGAGTTGGCGATCATCGGCAAAATCATCGCGGCCATAATGAAGCTGCACGCCGTCGCGGTGCCGCGATAGCGCCACATAGGCGGAATGACGGTCCATACCGGGGGTAGCGAGGACATGCGCACGATCGACCGTCACACCCTGCGACTTGTGGATGGTCGCTGCATAGCCATGATCGACATGGGCATAGTCCTTGAGGTCGAATGCGACACTGCGCCCGTCATCGAGGCGCACCGCCATGCTGTCGGGCGATACACGCTCGACCTGCCCCAGCGTGCCGTTCTTCACGCCTAGCCCACGCTCGTTCTTCAGGAACATGATGCGGTCGCCGCTGGCAAACGCGCGCGTGCCACGCTCCGTCTGCACCTCCACGTCTTCCCCCAGCCCCTGTCCTGAGCCTGTCGAAGGATGGCCGACGTCGCGCAGTCGATCGCGCGCAGCAAGATTAAGGTCGCGCACCTCTGCATTGGTATGGGTAAGAATGATCTGACTCTTGTCGGGATCGGCGCGGCGCTGCGCGTCCCATGTGTCGATCAGCTCGGCACGCGCCCGCTCGCGCGTTTCGGCCGCGTAAACCATGCCATGCGCCGAATAGGCGTGGATCGCCTCGCCTACCCTGCCTGTCGCAAGCGCCTTCGTCGCATCGCGCTGCCAGTCTTCGCGTTGTCTGCGTATCTGGCCCAGTCGGCCCGAAGCTGCGATTTTGGTCATCTTGGAGAACACGTCGGGAACGGGCTGGTTGTTGTTGACGATCGCCCATGCGAGGAACGACGTTCCGCTCCGATAAGGGAGCGGCGTTATGAGCCTTGGCGTTTCGAGTGGGG
>NZ_VYQA01000032.1:0-27226 GCF_008710165.1 Sphingobium limneticum
CATCATTGACGAACTGGGCTTCGTACCGCTCTCCAAGACCGGTGCCGAACTGTTGTTCGAGCTGATCTCCCAGCGCTATGAGCGCGGCTCCACCTTGATCACCAGCAACCTGCCCTTCGACGAATGGACCGAAACCTTCGGATCCGAGTGCCTCACAGGCGCGCTCCTCGATCGTCTGACCCATCACGTCAGCATCCTCGAGATGAACGGCGAAAGCTATCGCCTCGCTCACAGCCGGGCCCGAAAGGCCAAAACCAGACCCTGAAAATTACGCCAATGCCGGGGGGAGTGGCCTTCGGGCTACGCCCTCACGCCACTCCCCCCGGCATGTAACACCGTGGCCTGGTTTTACGCCGCCGAATGGCCGACTTTTGATCCGCCGTTGACATAGGGCATGAACACCGATTCTAAGTTCTCCCTCTTCGCCGCGCGCTTGCGTCCGCGCCATCTTGACGGCGTGGTCCAGAATTCCCAGGGCTTCATGCACCTGATCCAAAAAGCGGCGTCCTGCCGCGGTTACACGAACTCCGCGCGTGTTGCGGTCGAAAAGCACGATACCAAGCTCGTCCTCCAGCGCTTTGACCCTCGAACTGACGCTAGATTGGCTGACGCCAAGCACTCTGGCAGCCCGATGAAAGCTTAAATGCTTCGCAACGGCTAAGACTTGAATGAGAGCCGTCATCGGAAATCGGCCACTTAGAAATCTAGGGAATGTTGTTACTGCTTCATTCTGCCTGTTCATTCTATGTCGTCGCATACCTATCCCATTATGAACTTGCCGCACCTTGGTGACGACGGGCGTTTGCGTCATCAGGCAAGGCGGCTGTCGTGGCGCCATGATTTAAAGATGCGCGTTGAAACGGGGCACGACGTAGGTGCCAAGCTCCTCGACCACCTCGGGGGCGGGGCGGCGGCCATATTTGAGGTTGAGGATGATGTGATCGACGCCAATCGTTTCCAGCGTTTCCAGAAGCGTCAGCAGATGGTCGCGTCCCAGCCTGAAGCCCAGGTGGATCGGTGACGGGGGCGTGGCCGGATGTGCGTCGAGATCGATATAGAGCGACTGAAAAAACGGCTTGTAGGTCTCGCCGACCTGCGCCTTGACCGACTCCCGCCAATTCTGCACGAACAGTTGCTGTGCCTGGGGCGGCCGCGGGTAAGTCATCCATCCGCTGCTCTCCCGCGCGATCCAGTCCAGGGATTGGCGGCTGTTCCCCGTCACGAAGAAGGGGATTTCGTTCGTGGTAGGCTTCGGGATCAGGTCGGCGCCTGCCAGCAGGCCACGGCTCCACTGTAACGGCTCGAAGCTGGTGCTCTGCACTCGGCGGATAATGTCGAGATTTTCACGGAAGACGTCGCCCCGCTGGTCCGGGTCTACGCCGAAGGCGGGAAATTCCACCGGGCGATCGCCTGTGGCGACTCCCAGGAGCAGGCGACCATCACTCAGCCGGTCTACGCTCGCGGCGGCTTTGGCCGTATGAAGCGGATGGCGCAGCGGGATCGCGATCGATGCGGTCCCGAGTGCGATCCTTGAGGTCCGGGCAGCGATGAAGCCGAGATAGACCCACGGATCGAAGACCTGTCCCACGTCGCCGAAACTCGGATCGCGCAAGGGTACGTCCCGGAACCAGAGCGTGGAGAAGCCAAGCTCTTCCGCGCAATTGGCCAGCTCGACCTGGCTGAGCATGGCCGGAGCATCGCCCTGGAACGCCTCAATAGGGAAGAATAGCCCTAGGCTAAGATGGCCAGCCTTGAAGGTGTAGCGGAACCCGCGATGCTGCTGGTAGGGAATAGTATTGGGCTGATACATCTTTATTTCCTTGATGGTTAGCTTCTCCGGCACGCGCATCGTCAAATCAGGGCTTCAAGGTTTTCTAGGTAGGTCGAGATGTTTTCCTCATGGCGCTTGTAATAGGTCCAGGGACCGACACGCTTTGATGTGACCAGTCGGGCGCGCTGCAACGACGCCAGATACAGGGACACCGTCGACTGGGAGAGGCCGACCCGTTCCTGGATGGCGCTCACGCAAACACCGACCTGTTCGGGATCGACTTCCTGCCCCGGAAAATTCTCGCGAGGGTTCTTCAACCAGCCGAGGATTGCGAGGCGGGTCGGGTTATCCAGAGCCTTCAGGGTATCGCTGACGTTCGTATTCATCGGTACGCGCCATCTTGTTCCCGGCGGCCGCAGGCGGAAGCGCGAGCCGCGTCCAGAGGTCCGGACGCGGCTCGCAAGCTCACGACTGGTAGGTGCGATAGTCGGTGTAGCCCTTGTCGGTGCCGCCATACATGGTTGCCGGATCTACCGGGGTCAGCGGCCAGCTGTTGGCGATGCGCTTGGGCAGATCAGGGTTCGCGATGAAGGGACGGCCGAATGCAATCAGGTCGCCCCAGCCAGACTCGATCACTCGCACGCCGCGCTCTGCGGTATATTTTCCGGCATAGAGCACCCTGCCGCTAAAATTCTTCCGCACATCCTCGCGAAATGTCTCAGGCAGTTCAGGCGCATTGTCCCAGTCAGCTTCGGCGAGCGAGACGTAGGCGATCCCGATGTCTTCGAGAACCTTGATGGCTTCGATATAGGTCGCGTGGGGATCGTCCTCGACGAGGCCGAGATAGACGCGATCCTCTTGGGTGGTCGCGAACAACGGCGCAAATCGCACCCCTACCCGATCCTTGCCGACGACATCGGCGACCGCCTGCGTCACTTCACGCAGGAACCTCAGGCGGTTCTCCAGGGAACCGCCATATTCGTCGTCGCGCCGGTTGGTGTGGGCGGATATGAACTGGTTCACCAGATAGCCGTTCGCGCAGTGGATCTCGACGCCATCGAAACCGGCTTCGAGCGCATTGCGTGCCGCCTGCGCATAGAGCTGCACCAGCTCCTTGACCTCTGCGGTGGTCAGCGCGCGAGGAATTGACGGCTCTGCCAATGCGCCCTCACCGGGGCCAGTTTCAATGAACACCTTGACGGCGTTCGCGGCGATCGCCGACGGCGCGACAGGCGCTGCTCCCCCGGGTTGCAGCGAGGTATGGGAAACACGGCCTACATGCCAAAGCTGGAGGAAAATAATCCCGCCTTCGGCATGCACCGTGTCGGTCACCTTGCGCCATCCCGCGATCTGTTCCGGGCTGTGGATGCCCGGCGTCCAGGCATAGCCCTGGCCGCGAGGCTCGATCTGCGTACCTTCGGTCACCATGAACCCGGCGCCGGTGCGCTGACGGTAATAGGCGGCCATGAGGTCGTTGGGGATATTTCCCGGCTGCGAGCTGCGCGAACGCGTGAGCGGCGGGAGGACGATCCGGTTGCGCAGGGTGTACGGACCTAATCCAACGCTGTCGAAAAGAACCGAGTTCTTCATTTCATTACTCCTAAATATCGCGATTTATAGATCGCACAAGGCAGTAAAATGCTTGCAACCACTGGATTTCAGTACAGTCCGAAGGGCGCCTCGTTGAGGCTCACAATGATGTTCTTCTTCTGGCTGTAGGCGTCCAGCATGGACTTGTGGGTCTCACGGCCGATGCCCGACTTCTTGTAGCCGCCGAACGGGGCATGCGCCGGAAGTTCATGATAGGTGTTGACCCACATGCGGCCCGTCTCTACCGCGCGCGCCACCCGGATCGCCCGGTTGATGTCCTGGGTCCAGACGCCGCCGGCCAGGCCATAGTCCGACGCATTGGCCAGCGCGATGACCTCATCCTCGTCCTTGAACGGCAGCACGACGACCACCGGGCCAAATATCTCCTCCTGGGCGACGCGCATGTCGTTGCGGACATCGACGATGATCGTCGGCTGGATGAAGAAACCGGCGTCATAGCCGCTGCCGGTCAGACGGTTGCCGCCGGTCAGGATGCGCGCGCCTTCTTCGGTGGCGAGCTTGATATAGCCCATGATGCGGTCGGTCTGGGTCTGGCTAACCTGCGCGCCCATCTGGGTGTTCTCATCAAGCGGATCGCCGACGCGGACCTTCTCGAACCGCTCCTTCAGTTCATCGACGAAGCGATCATAGATCGATTCATGGACGAACAGCCGGGCGCCGGACTCGCAGACCTCACCCTGGTTCCAGAGGATGCCCAGGGCGGCAGCCTCCACCGCGCGATCCCAATTGGCATCGGGGAAGACGATGTTGGCGGACTTGCCGCCCAATTCGAGCGTCGCGGGGATGAGCTTTTTGGCGGCGGCTTCCGCCACAATCCCACCGACGCGGGTCGAGCCGGTGAAGGCCAGCTTGGCGACCTGAGGATGGTCGAGGATCGCTTGCCCGGCCACGGCACCAGTGCCCGAGACAATGTTGACCACGCCGGCCGGCAGCACCTGGGCGAAGATGTTGGCGAGTTCGAGGATCGTGACCGGCGTCATCTCGGACGGCTTGATGACCACCGTGTTGCCCGTCGCGATCGCCGGCGCGATCTTCCAGGCCGCCATCAACAGGGGGAAGTTCCAGGGAATGACCTGCCCGACGACGCCGATCGGTTCGTTGATCGTCAGACTCATCGTCTGCTCATCGATCATCGCCACTTCGTCCGAATGGCTGCGGATCACGCCGGCGAAATAGCGGAAATGGTCGATCGCGAGCGACACGTCGAGCCGGGCTTCGCGGACGGGCTTGCCGACATCCATGCTCTCGAGAACGACGAAGCGTTCGGCATCGGCCTCGAACAGATCGGCGATCTTGAGGAGCGCATTCGCTCGATCGGTCACCGAGGTCTTGCGCCAGGTCTGGAAGGCGCGGGCAGCGGCCTGGACGGCGCGATCGACATCGGCGGCCGTGCCGTTCGGGGTGCGCGTCAGATAGGCGCCATTGGCGGGATTGATACTCTCGATCGTCTCCCCATTTTCGCCATCGACCCATTGGTTGTCGATGAAATGACCATAGCTATCATCGGGAGCGTAGGTCGCTGCGGTTTTGTTTAGCATCAGCACTGTGCATCTCCTTTGGTGCGGAAGTGATGCTGACAAAGTAGAGTTATATCGAGGAATGTCAATATCGCGATGTTGCGATATTGCGATGCAGGGTCTGTTGAGAGCCTCGCCGTACTCAGAAATCCGCGTAAGCATCTGAATATCATAGGCAAATTATCCTCCCGACCGACCGTCCAGCATTCTTGTCCCGAGCGACAAGCCTTCAGTGCCCCCTCAATCATTGCCACGTTCGAAGATCGGGGCAGCCGACCGCGGAGGGCCGCCATGTCGTCGGATCGGGACGCAATGCGTTGCTGCGAGGGAATGACCCTGACTTTCATTGCCTGGGTCGTGTTTTGAAATGAGACTTCAAGCCGGCTGCCCGGTGTCGTTCCGACCCACCAGACAGACGCCTTGCCATGGCGTCAGTGCGGCTTGCCGCACGGCCTGCGCAAAATCCGCGTAGCTGGGCGAGGATCGCAGGAAATCTGATTCATCAAACTGTGCGGGCCAGCGGGCGATATGGCCGGTGCGTGGCCCCTCGGGATCGAAGCGCGGAGGCCGCACCAGATACGCCCATCCATAGGCGTGCTCACGCTCCTCCAGGTGATCGCGCAACAGGACGTGGGCACGGCCGCGCGGAAGGGTGACCGGCGGAAAGGATGGAGATTGCCAGAAGCGGCGGCCGTCCGGCAATCGCACCGTGCCGGCCCCACCGACGATGACGACCTGGATCGAAAGCTCCTGCCCAAGGTCCGCCACGGACTTCATGATACGCTCGTGGAAATCGAGGACCGCACTCGGCTCAATTTCGCCACGCAGGCGCACGGCATTGACGATGATCGTGCAGCCCTCGACAGCGGCGGTAATCGAACGGGATCATCGATGTCGACTGGCGCGACACGAATATGTCCATTAGTCGCCTTCAACGCGGCCATTCGGCAAAGCCAGAAACCGAAACGCTTGCCACTCCAGCACCCTGGCGGCATCAGAGCCCGGATGGCTAGTGAGATATTGCAATATTGCAAAATATAATTATATAAACGAACATGAGCATCGATATCAGTGAAGCACTCAAGGCCTTGGACAATCCCGCCCGGCTCGCAATCCTGGCGAAGCTCAAGGACCCGCGAAAAAGTTACCCTGAACAGGACGTTGATCCTGAGCAGATTGGCGTCTGCGTGAGCATCATTCAGGAACAGGCTGGCCTGTCCCAGTCCACCGTTTCTCTGTACCTGACCGCTTTGCAGCGCGCCAAGCTGGTGACCTCGCAGCGCATCGGACCTTGGACCTATTACAAGCGCCACGAGGAGAATATCGCGGCCCTCCTGAAGGAACTGCGCGACCTGATCTGAGCGGCGCGCTCCGGCGCCGCTCCATCCCCATCTGATCAGTTCCGATCGATCTCAACGACCAGACGCCCGCGCACCTTCCCCGCGAGAATGTCGGCTCCGGCCGCGATGGTATCTTCCAGACGGATGGTCGAGGTGATCCCGGCAAGTTTGCCGCGATCGAGGTCGGTCGCAAGGCGTGCCCAGGCTTCAACGCGACGCGGCTTCGGGCACATGACGGAATCGATGCCGAGCAGCGAGACACCGCGCAGGATGAAGGGCGCCACCGAGGCAGAGAGATCCATCCCCTGCGCGAGGCCGCATGCGGTGACGGCACCGCCATATCTGGTCATCGACAGGACATTGGCCAGAGTATGCGATCCCACACAATCGACGCCGGCGATCCAGCGCTCCTTGCCCAGTGGCCGCCCGGCGCCAGAGAGTTCGTTGCGATCGATGATCTCGGTCGCGCCGAGGCTTTTGAGATAGTCCGCCTCTTTGGCCCGGCCCGTCGACGCGATTACGTGCCATCCAGCCTTGGCGAGCAGGGCAATCGCGACCGAGCCGACGCCACCGGCCGCACCTGTGACGACGACAGGCCCGTCAGTCGGCTTCAGTCCATGTTTCTCAAGGGCAAGCACGCTGAGCATGGCGGTATAGCCCGCGGTGCCGATCGCCATCGCTTCGGCAGGCGTCAGGCCGTCCGGTAGCGGCACCAGCCAATCGCCTTTCACGCGGCTCTTTTCCGCATAGGCGCCCAGATGCGTTTCCCCCGTGCCCCAACCGTTGAGGATAACGCGATCTCCGGCCCGGAAGTCGGGATTGCTGGATATCTCGACCACCCCGGCGCAGTCGATGCCGGGGATCATGGGAAAGCGCCGCACGACCGGGCTCTTTCCGGTCAAGGCAAGGCCGTCCTTGTAGTTTACCGTCGAATGCGTCACTCGGAGAGTGACATCACCCTCCATCAGGTCGGCTTCGCTGAAATCTTTCAGCGTGACGGTCTGGCCCGTGTCGTTCTTCTCAATCACGACCGCACGAAATATGCTCATGGTTGGGTTCCTTCCTAATAATTAGACCGATCGACTAGTATTATTCAAAAAAGGGGGTCAGGTTCGGATCATTGTGAAAAACCCCTCTGCGAATGTTTGAAGCGGGCTGCCGCTGCGTTCGAGTTTGGCTCGCAGCACAGCGCCTTCCCAACCGATCCAGAAGAACGCGGCAAGGTTATCGGCATTGTGAAGAGAGCCGATTTCGCCTGCGGCTTGCGCGGCCCGCAGGCACCCGGCTGTGCGATGCTGCCAGTCGGCGAAAACGTCGCAGAGTTGCTGGCGGAAGGGTTCGGGCAGCGCCCCCATCTCCTGTCCGAGATTGCCGACAAGGCAACCGCGCGAATAGGCAAAGCGTTCCATGGCCGCTTCCGCATCGGCTATGAAGGCTTCAATCCGCGCCAATGGGGAACGGGAATGATCGTTGAAGAACCGTTCCAGCTTGCCGGCGAAATACGCCCCATATCGGTCGATGAGCTCTGTGCCAAAGGCCCCCTTGCTATCGAAATAATGATAGAATGAGCCCTTGGGTACACCGGCCACCTTCAGGATCTCGTCCAGCCCAGTGGCGGTGAAGCCTTTCTCGGTCAGCCTGACCAGCCCTGCACGCACCAACGACGCGCGGGTTTCGCTAAAACCTGCCGCAGCTTTCGGGGGTCGTCCACGGCGACGGGGAACATTGGCAACATCCATGTTGATTTAATAGACCGATCGTCTAATAAATGCAAGAGCATGTGATGTCGGAACTATCTCTTTAGGAACCGTAGCTCCAAGTCCTATGGCTTCATTTTATGCCATCGCCAACCTAGGGTCAGGACCCATTGATCAGATCGAGCCGGTTATATCAATGGGTCCTGACCCTAGGGTTTGAGTGCCCGTCAGGTGCGCCGTGTTCGTGTGATACGCGGCGTGGCGGACGGCCAATCGCTGGCCATCCGCCACGCTCGCTTTGTGCGGACCTTCTCCGGGGAAAGAGCCCTCACAAGGTTCGTCGAAACGACCCCGTCTTAATTCCCTGCTGCGAGCGATGCGCCCGCACCTTCTGCGATTTCCTCGATGAGTTTGGCACAGAAGGCGGGCAAATCATTGGGATCGCGGCTGGTAACGAGGCCGTTGTCGACCACGACTTCCTCATTGGTCCATGTACCGCCGGCGTTCTCGATATCGACCTTCAGCGTCGGGTAGGACGTCAAGGTGCGACCCTCAAGCACGCCCGCCTCGATCAATGTCCAGGGTGCATGGCATATAGCCGCAACAGGTTTCTTCTGATCGAAGAAAGCCCGGATGAAACCAATTGCCTCGACGCTGCCGCGCAGCTTGTCGGCACCGACAGTCCCTCCGGGCACAACAAGTCCGTCGAAGTCGTCGGCTTTCACCTCGGAAAACGTCTTGTCGATCGTATAGCTGCCGCCCTCGTCAAGATCGCTATTGACTGTGCGAGCCTTGCCCGGTTCAGAACTGACCACGGTCACTTTGCCACCCGCGTCCTCGACAGCTTGCTTGGGCTTCGAGAATTCTGGTTCTTCCGTCCCGCGGGGTGCGATCAGAATGGCAACTGATTTGCCTTCTAAAGTCATAATCTGTTTCCTGTTCCGTCGAAGACCAAGCTCAGGTGCCCGGCTTGAGCACGACCTTCGTCCAACCAGCATCGCGCCCGTCGAAATGCTTGTAGGCGTCTGGTGCTTGATCAAGCGGCAGTCGGTGCGAGATGATTTGGGCAGGATTGGCCCGGCCTTGCTCGATAAGCTTCATCAGTCGCCGGTTGTAGTGCTTTACATTGCACTGGCCGGTGCCGATCTTCTGGCCCTTGAACCAAAAGTTGCCGAAGTCGAACGCCATCTTGCCTTCCTTCTGGAGATCGTCGGGCGCGTTCGGGTCTTCCGGAATGAACACGCCGACGACGCCGATTCCGCCGGTGGCCTTCGTGCTTTTGACGAGGCAGTTCATCGTGTAATTGCTGCGCTCCTTGCCGTGGCGATCGCAACACTGATACCCGACCGCCTCGACCCCCCGGTCGGTCCCGAGGCCGCCGGTCGCGTCAAGGATCTGCTGGGCGGGATCGCCCTTGCGCATGTCGATCGGAATAGCGCCCATCGCCTCGGCCAGTTTCAGGCGGTCATCGTGAGAATCGACCACGAAGATCTGAGAGGCACCGCGGATTTCGGCTGAGTGCGCGGCCATCAAACCGACCGGGCCGGCGCCGTAGATCGCGATGCTTTCGCCAGGCAGGAAGCCTGACAGTTCGACGCCATGCCAACCCGTCGGGAAGATGTCGGAGAGCATGACATAGTCATCCTCTTTCTCCTCGGCGTCCTCGGGCAGCTTCAGACAATTGAAGTCCGCATAAGGAACGCGCATCAGCTCGGCCTGACCACCTTGCCACGGACCCATCTCGGCGAAGCCATACGCTGCGCCGGCGGTTCCAGGGTTGGTCGTGAGGCAAAAACCCGTCAAACCGCGTTCGCAATTTTCGCAAAAACCGCAACCGACATTGAACGGCATGCACACGCGATCGCCCTTCTTGATGCGATCTACGGCAGAGCCGACTTCGATGACCTCGCCAAGGTTTTCGTGACCGAAGACCTTGCCTTTCTCGAAACTTGTACGGCCTTCATACATGTGAAGGTCCGACCCGCAGATATTGGTCGTGGTCAGCCGGATGATAACATCGGTCTGCTTTTCGATCTTGGGATCATCGATTGTCTTGACAGAAACATCTTTGGGCCCGTTGTACACGACAGCTTTCACGGATCTTTTCCTTTCGCGGCTCTTCTCAACGCGTCATCAGATCGAGAGCGTGGTCATGATCCTGTTCATCGCAACGGCAGAGGACATGGCACCTTTCAAGTGATCGCAGTTTACTCAACCTTCCGCCAACAGAGAGGTTCCTTCGCGTTGGGCCATCCTGGGAGCGATTCACGGCGGCTTTCTGAATGACTGGGCCAGACGACCGAATAACGCGCCGAATTGATGTGCTCAGGAATCAGCCGCAGCCCAATGGTGCCGTCACGTCGCGACACATCAACGGCGCCTTATCAGTAAATTCAGAGATGTGATAAGCGCAGAAGACAAGGTCATCCACTAGCGCGGATGACCTGTCGTATTCATTTATTCATTTCCCGATACGGCCGGGCCATCCACTGCGGATGGAAACACGAGCCTTACCTTGCAGTCAAACGGCAGCTTAGGGTGCCGACCGCTCCGCTATTTCGCGGCCAGCAGGGTGAACTTGTGAATCTGCGGCGGTTCAGAAAACAGTTCTTCTGCCTTGTCCATCAGTGCGGCGGCAACCTTGCCGTCAAGATGGGCCTGCCGATCCTCCTCTGTGTCGAACGTATCGAAGATCGCGTACGCACCGGGACCTTCCTCGATCGCATACCAGGTCAGAGTGCCCGGCTCGGCTTGAACGAGCGGCAATGCCGAGGTCAGGAAATTGGCGACATCGCGCTCTTTCCCGGGCTTGGCCTTCAGTGGTACATAAAGGGCAAGTTTGGGCATAGATGACTCCTCAAGTGAAACGGACAGATATTATTCGGCAAAGTAACGCACGAGCGGGCCGGTACGTTCCCCATGAGGCGGAGCACACGCGGCCCGCCTCCTCGTGGAAATCAGAACTGCTGTGCGGTCGGCCGGATGACGATCGCGTTGACGTCGACGTCATCAGGTTGTTCGACAGCGAACGCGATAGCACGCGCCACCGATGCCGCCGGGATGGCCTGCTTGTAGAAGTCCAGCACCGTCTCGGCAGCGGCGCCAGAGGTCGTGAACTTCAAATCGCTTTCGACAGCTCCAGGCTCGATTGACGTGACCCGGACCTTTTCCCCCACCTCGTGGCGCAAGCCCTCGCTGATCGCGCTGACGGCGAACTTGGTGCCGGAATAGACCGTGCCGCCCGGTGCGAAGACCTTGATGCCCGCAACCGAACTCAGGTTGATGATGTGGCCGCTGCCCTGCTCGAGAAAGCCGGGAAGGGCCGCCGCGATGCCGTAAAGCGTACCCTTCAGATTGACGTCGATCATCTGGTCCCACTCGTCGGTGTTGACCTCGGCCATCGGACGGATCGGCATCAGCCCGGCGTTGTTGATCAGCACGTCGAGGCGGCCGAAGTCGGCAATGATTGCGGCAACGACGGACTGGACCGCCGCCTTGTCGGTGACGTCGAGCGCGTAGCTACGTGCGGTGCCGCCAATTGCGGCGATGTCCGCGACGACCTCGTCGAGCCTGTCCTTGCGCCGCGCGGCTATGGCCACCTTCGCGCCGCGTTCCGCAAGAAGACGCGCGGTTTCTGCGCCGATGCCGGTGCTGCCGCCGGTAATGAGAATGACCTTGCCTTCGATACCCTGGGTCATGACTGTATTCCTTCAAGTCAGTTGTTGATTTTTCGCCGGATCGCGGCTCCGCCTCAGCGGTAACCGCGTGGATGAATGAGGCCCAAGAGTCCCACGCGGAGTGCAGGTGCCAACAGGCCGATCATCCGCAACTCCTCTCTGTAGAACGGTTGTGCCAGCAGCGCCGTACCCACCCATTCTTCAGGCTTGCCCATGGCACCACCCTCAGGTCGCCGAGACGGGGTTGAGGACGAACGCGGCGCGCTCGGCCAGATCGCCGATCTGAGAGAGATAGTTCTGGAAGTGGGGCGTCTCGCGGTGGGCGGCGACCGCATCCGCGTCCGCGTACAGCTCGTCGAGCACGAAACGGTTCGGATCGCTCTGGTCCTGCCAGAGATCGTAGCGCAAATTGCCCGGTTCGGCACGGCTCGGCTTTAGCATGGCGTCGAGCAGAGCGCGCAGGCGGTCGACGGTATCCGCACGGGCGGTAAGGACGGCGACGATCTTCACGTTGGCGGTCATGGCACCGTTCCTTGTCTTGGCTATATCCGAGGGAGGGCGCACCCTGAGCGCCCCGCCGGTCATCCTCGTACTTACGCAGCGGCGCGATCGAGGGCTTCGATCAACGCGTCGGCCATGGCCCGGTCCGATGCCGGATTCTGACCCGTGATCAGCTCCCGGTCCACGACGACATTCGAAGCGAAGTTCCTGTCGGTGACAGAGACGTCGCCACCGGCCGACCGCAGCGCCTTTTCCATGTCGAAGTAGAGCTCGCCCTCCAGCACTTGCTCCTCAGCGATCTTCTCCTCGCTCGCCGAAAAGACTGTCATGCGGTAGCCCGCGTAGATCCAGTCTCGCGCCAGGTCGGCCGCCCCGGCGTCATCGCCTTCCTCCAGCGCCTTGCGGAAGGCCGGAGCATCCTCGAGCGCGGCGACAACGACCACCGGTCCGTGGCAGAGGAGCGCGGTCGGCTTGGCCGCTGCGTGGAAGTGACGGAGGATCGTGCCCGCATCGCGGTCCACCATGAGGTCGACGATGGGCGCGTGACCTCCCGGCACGAACACGCCAGCAAAGCCGTCCAGACCCTCGTCGACGACCGATTTCAGCGTACGCACGTCGTTCATCGCCGGGTGGCTGGCAAAAAAGTCCTTGGCGCGCTGGAATGCCGTCTCATCGCCGCCAAAATGATCAACCGAAACGGAGACGGCGTCGATGTGCGGCTTGGCCCCATTGGGCGTGGCGAGAACAATATCATAGCCGGCGTCGAGCAGAGCCAGCGCGGGGACCGCCGTCTCGTTGAGATACTGACCGACCGTCGCGGTACCGCCGCCACGCAGACCGATCTGCGTCGCGTTCGATCCAAGAACGAGAACCTGACCCTTGCTCATCTGAACCTCCATGTTCGCGGCGTCGATCACCGATGGACGCTAAATGGGCCTCGTTGACATATTCTAGAAGTTTATCTTTTTGATTTCAGATATAACGCTAACAGGATGACTGTATGCGCTACGATCTGAACCTGCTGCCGATCTTCGTCGCGTTGATGGAGGAGCGCAGCGTCACGCGGGCCGCCGAGCGCATGGGCATGACACAGCCCGCCCTGTCTAACGCCCTATCGCGTCTACGACTGATGCTTCAGGACCAGCTGTTCGTCCGCGAGCGCTACGGCATCCAGCCGACCCCGATCGCGCTAGAACTCTCACCGCTGATCGCCGAGGCACTCGCCCAGCTCGACGACGCGGTCCTCGGTCAGCAGGCCTTCGACCCCGCACAGGCCGAACGGCTCTTCACGATCGCGCCAAACGGCTATGTCGAGTTCGTCCTCGTCCCCGCTATCGTGGCGCGCCTGGAGAAGGTCGCCCCCGGCATAAAGCTTCGTCTGACGCCCTTCGGCAACGATCTTGTGGAAACAGGCGTCGTGTCGGGCACGACGGCGCTCGTGCTGGGCCGCATCGTCGATCCGCCCGACAACCTCGTCGTCCAGCACCTGATGGACGAAGGGCTCGCCTGCGCCGTCCGCGCCGACCATCCGGGCGTCGGCGATGCCATGACGCGCGAGCAGTTCGAGACGATGAAGCATGTCAACATCGTGCCGCCCGGACGGATGCGCGCCGGTTTGTTTCAGGCGCTGGCGCAGCAGCAGCTGAAGCGCGACGTCGCGATCTCCGTGACAAACTTCTTCGCGGTAGCCGAGATGGTGGCCGTGACCGACTATTGCGCCACCTTGCCCTCGCTCATCTGCAGGCGGCTGATGCACGACCCCCGGCTGAAGATCCTGCCGGCTCCGGTCGACCTTGGCAGCTTTCCCGTGGAAATGGCTTGGCACGTCCGCTATCGGCATGATCCCGCACACCGCTGGTTACGGGCGCTGATCGGCGCGGTCATCGCCGACCTCACGGGGAAGACGGCAGCGGCAACCACGCCGTCGCCAGCCTGAGGACGATGTCGAACCGCGATGTCGCTTGTGCGTATCCCGTATGCGACAAAGTTCGCTATACAGCCCCTGACAATAGGATTTATCATGCGCGCAATCGGCTACCAGCAGCCCGGAACGATCGATCGCACGGAAGCTCTCGTCGATATCGAACTTCCCGATCCCAACGCTACCGGCCGTGATCTCCTCGTCGAGGTCAAGGCTGTCTCGGTAAACCCGGTTGACACGAAGGTGCGCGCTGGCTCGGGTTCGATCCACGGTGATTGGCGTGTCCTGGGTTGGGATGCCGCCGGTGTCGTGCGCGCTGTTGGCCCTGAAGTGCGCGGCTTCGAACCGGGCGACGAGGTGTTCTACGCGGGCAGCATCGGCCGCGATGGGACCAACGCCGAGTTGCACCTGGTCGACGAGCGCATTGTCGGGAAGAAGCCGGCCAGCCTCGATTGGGCAGAGGCAGCGGCGTTGCCGCTGACGGCGATCACCGCGTGGGAGGCCCTCTTCGAGCGATTGTCCGTGCGTACTCCTGTAGCCGGTGCAGCACATGCGCTGTTGATTGTCGGGGGTGCCGGCGGGGTAGGCTCGATGGCAATCCAGCTTGCTCGCCAAGTACCCGAGCTGATCGTCATTGCGACGGCCTCGCGCCCTGAAACGCAGGCCTGGGTGGGTGAGCTCGGTGCGCACCATGTCATCGATCATCGCCAGCCGCTGGCTCGGCAAGTGGCGGATTTGGGCATCGGCGCGCCGGCTTTCATCTTCTCGGCCACGCACACCGACGAGCATATCGAGCAGATCGCCGAGCTGATCGCCCCGCAGGGACGTTTTGCGCTCATCGACGACCCCAAGACGCTCGATGTCGTACCGTTCAAACGCAAGTCGGTGTCGACCCACTGGGAGTTTATGTTCACCCGGTCCATGTTCGAGACTGCTGATATGGAAACGCAGGGTCAGATCCTGTCGGCCATCGCCAGCCTCGTGGACGCCGGCGAGGTGCGCACCACCCTCACCGAACGGTTCTACCCCATCAACGCCGCGAACCTCAAGCGCGCGCACCAGGCGCTTGAGAGCACTACCGCACGCGGCAAGATCGTCATCGAGGGTTGGCAGTGATGCGGTTCACGCTCACTCAACGTCCGCCGCGCCCGCGGCCCCCGCTGCACCAACTGAAAGGGACCAAGCCTCGGCGTTATCGATGCCAGCCATGTGCGGTTGTGGGCGTCGCTTTCGCTGGGTCACTGATATCTACAATCGTAAAAGACCGTGATGTTTCGAGATAGCAGACGCGGTCCTCGGGTGAAAACTCGGGACGTCTGCCAGCTCGGCATCTCACCAATCGGTGCCAAGAGCGGGGAGTGCTTCGGCTAAGAAGTCAATCCACGCCCGCGTCTTGGCGGCGGGGCGCCGCGTCGGGTGTGTGATGGCATATGCCGCTCCCAGCATCATAGGCGGCTCGTCCAGCTCAAGCTCGCTCAACTGGCCGGCGCGAAGCGCCTCTGCCGCAATAAAGCGTGGCCCATAGACCAGCCCTTGGCCCGCAATGGCAGCGCGAACCAAGGCCTCGCCATTGTCTGAACACATCGATCCTGAGATCGGCACCTTGATCGTCCCGTCTTTGCCGAACGCCCACGATGTCGTTCCTGCAAGCGACGCGTTGGTGTGGCCCAGACAATCGTGATCGCCGAGATCGGCCAGGCGAGTTGGCGTTCCCCTCCTCGCCAAATAAGAGGGGGCGGCACACAACACGACGCGCATCGCCACGAGCTTGCGGGCAACAAGCGCACTGTTGGCGAGGCGCCCGATCCGTACGGCGACATCCCAACGCTCTTCCAGCAGGTCGACGTAACGATCGTTGAAGCCCAGTTCGATCGTCACCTCGGGATGACGTGCGGAGAAAGCAGGGATGAGTGAGGCAAGGTGCAGAACGCCGAAGGTGGCGGGCGCACTGACGCGCAGCAGTCCCTGGGCGGTGATCGACCGCGACGATGCCTCCGGTTAGCGTCCGCGCTCGTGGTGTAATTTCCAGTGTAGATTGAGGTTGTCGCATGGGGTGGGGCATGCCCCACCCCATGCGATTTCGATCTCGGTGGCCACCGGGCTCATCGGTAAGGTGGAGTTACCACACTTCACACGCCCACCGAGGAGTTGATCCCGATGACCGACGACAGACTACCGCTTGCTGAACTGATGGCGAAGACCGGAGATGGAGATTTCCTGCGCACGATCGCCGAGAGCGTGCTGCAGATCATTATGGAGGCCGATGTCGACGGTCTCGTCGGCGCTGGCCGGCACGAACGCTCCGGCGAGCGCACGACCTGGCGCAATGGCTACCGTGACCGCAGCCTCGATACCCGGCTCGGCACGCTCAACCTGAAAATTCCCAAGTTGAGGACCGGCGCCTACTTTCCCGGCTTTCTGGAGCCCAGGAAGACCGTCGAGAAGGCGTTGGTCGCGGTCATCCAGGAGGCGTGGATCGCCGGGGTCAGCACCCGGCGCGTCGACGAGCTGGTGCAGGCAATGGGCATGACCGGCATCTCCAAGTCCTCTGTGTCGAAGCTGTGCAAGGACATCGATGAGCGCGTCCATGCCTTTCTCAAGCGACCACTTGCCGGCGACTGGCCCTACCTCTGGCTCGATGCCACTTACCTCAAGGTGCGCGAGAGTGGGCGGATCGTCAGTGTCGCCGCGATAATCGCCGTGGCCGTTAACACCGAGGGCAGGCGTGAGATCGTCGGCCTGCACATCGGCCCTTCCGAAGCCGAGCCCTTCTGGTCGAGCTTTCTCAAGGACCTCTCCCGCCGCGGCCTGACCGGCGTGAAGCTGGTCATCTCCGACGCCCACGAAGGCCTCAAGGCGGCGATCACCCGTGTGCTCAGCGCCACCTGGCAGCGCTGCCGCGTCCACTTCATGAGGAACGCGCTCGCCTACGTGCCCAAGGGCCAGAACACGGTCGTCGCTGCTGCCATCCGCCAGGTCTTCCTCCAGCCCGACCATGCCGCAGCAACACAGGTCTGGCGTCAGGTCGCTGATCAGTTGCGCGCCCGCTGGCCCAAGCTCGGCGCCTGCATGGACGATGCCGAGCATGACGTGCTCGCCTACATGACCTTCCCCGAGCAGCACCGCGTCAAGCTTCACAGCACCAACCCGTTGGAACGGCTGAACAAGGAAGTGAAGAGACGGGCCGATGTCGTCGGCATCTTCCCGAACGAGGACAGCATCATCCGCCTCGTCGGCGCCGTCCTGCTCGAGCAGAACGACGAATACCAACTCCAGCACCGCTACATGCAGATCGAGGGCATGGCCGCCCTTGCCACACCAACAATCGAGGAGGTTCAGCCACTACAGATTACACCCAAGGCCGCCTGAAAATGCAGCCCGCTGGCCACACCCGAATTTACACCACGTTGACGGACGCGACCCGGAAGGACCGTGGGTGCAAAGCGGGCTCTGAAACCGAAGCAGATTTGGGAAATCCGTTTCTACCTCAATCAGCACCGTCGGCTGCGAGATCGCGCGCTATTCGATCTGGCGATCGACAGCAAACTTCGCGGCTGCGACTTGGTGCAGATGAAGATCGGCGACCTTGTCAGCGGAGGGCAAATCCGAATGCGGGCGATCGTAATGCAGCAGAAAACGAGCCGGCCCGTTCAGTTCGAACTGCTGCCAGATGCTCGAGCGAGCTTGCTGGCATGGCTCGAACAAAGGGGCGGCACGCTGGACGATTATGTGTTTCCGAGCCGAGTTGATCATAATGGGCATCTCAGCACTCGCCAGTATGCTCGGCTCGTCGATGAATGGGTGACAGGGGTCGGCCTCATGCGGAGCGAGTATGGCACCCATTCGCTTCGGCGAACGAAGGCATCGATCATCTACAGGGCGACCGGCAATCTACGGGCAGTCCAGATCCTGCTCGGCCACAGCAAGAGCGAGAATACGGTGCGCTATCTCGGGATCGACGTAGAGGACGCGCTGGCCCTCGCTGAAAATACCGAAATTTGAGTGTTGGCCCCTCACCTAAGGCGAGGGGCCATTTATCGTAGCCACCAGCGGAGCATTCCGCCCACAAGCGCCAACGCGGAAACGCTCGCAGCCCAGATGCCGACGAACCAACCGAGACGGCTCAGCAACAGGCGCATCAGTGATATCCTTCCGTGCCAACCTTGCCCCGGAAGACCCAATAGGACCAGGCCGTGTAGGCAAGGATCATCGGCACCATGATCGCGGCTCCCACCAGCATGAACAACTGGCTGCGGACGGGCGCCGCCGCTTCCCATATTGTCACGCGCGCCGGAACGACATCGGGCCAGATCGAGACGCCAAGCCCGACCAGGCACAGTCCGAAAAGCGAGAGCGCCCAGAAGAACGGCTGCACATCTCGCTTCACGCGGAGGCTGCGATAAAAGAGGAATGTCACGATAAGCGTGGCAAGCGGCACCTGCGCTGTCGCTACCACGCCCGGGAAGCTTAGCCAGCGCTGATAATATTGCGTTTCGAGCCGCAGCGTTGCGAGGCTAATCACGCCGATCATGATGAGCAGGCCGATTCCAAGCCGCCCGGCATAGGTCACCGTCTGCCGCTGCAATCCGCCTTCGGTCTTCCAGTTGAGCCAGCAGGCGCCGAGCAGGGCATAGCCGATCAGCAGGCCGACGCCGGTCAGCAGGCTGAAAGGCGACAGCCATTCCCACCAGCCTCCGGCATAACTGCGCCCCTCGACGGTGATGCCCTGTAGCAGGGCCCCGAGCGCAATGCCTTGCGCAAAGGTGGCGATAACCGACCCTGTCGTGAAGGCCGTGTCCCAGAAAGCACGGTGCGCCGGATCCCGCCAGCGGAACTCGAAGGCCACGCCGCGGAACACGAGTCCCAGCAGCATCGCGATCATCGGCGCGTAAAGCGCGGGAAGGATGATGGCATAGGCCAGCGGAAATGCGGCAAACAGGCCGCCTACGCCCATCACGAGCCAGGTTTCGTTGCCATCCCAGACGGGCGCGATGCTGTTCATCGCAGTGTCGCGGTCCTGCCCGACCTTGAAGAACGGAAACAGGATGCCGATCCCAAGATCGAAGCCGTCCATCACGACATAGGCGATGATCGCAAAGCCGATGATGCAGGCCCAGATGACGGTGAGGTCGATCATGCCGAAGCTCCTTCGATGATAGCCGGTGCGGGCGTGATACCTGCGCTGCGAATGGGCGCGTCGCTCGGCGGGGTTTCATGCGCCTCTGGCGGCTTCTTCATGAGATGAAGCAGATACCAGATGCCCATGCCGAAGACGGTGAAATAGACGATCACGAAGGCCAGCAGCGACGAGGCGACCGCAGGGGCATCGAGCGGCGAAGCGCTCTGGGCGGTCCGGAGCAAGCCATAGATCGTAAAGGGTTGCCTCCCGACTTCCGTCACGATCCAGCCGGCCAGCACGGCAATCAGTCCCGACGGCCCCATGAGCACAGCGAAGCGGTGCAGCAGCGGCCAGTCGTAGAGCGCTTTACGCCAGCGCGCGATGAGGCTCAGGAGTCCGATCCCGAGCATTGCGAACCCGATGCCGACCATCACGCGGAACGCCCAGAAAACGATGCCGACGGGCGGACGATCAGCTTGCGGCACGGTATCGAGACCTTTCAAGGGCGCATCGAGTTCGTGCTTCAGGATTAGCGACGACGCCTTGGGTATCTCGATGGCATAATCCACCCGCTGCTCAGCACTGTTGGGGATGCCGAACAGGATCAAAGGGGCCCCGTTTGGATGGCTCTGAAAATGGCCTTCCATCGCCATCACCTTCACTGGCTGATGCTCGAGTGTATTGAGCCCATGCATGTCGCCCGCGAAAATCTGGATGGGCGCTACGATGGCGGCCATCCACATCGCCATGGAGAACATCTTGCGCGCGCCGGGATTGCTGCGGTCCTTAAGAAGATGCCAGGCACCGACCGCGCCGACGATGAAGGCGGTCGTCAGATAGGCGGCAAGGACTGTGTGAAAGAGCCGATAGGGGAAGCTGGGATTGAAGATGATTGTCAGCCAGCTTGGCCCCGGCAGGAACTGGCCGTTGGCGCCGACCTCATAGCCGACCGGCGTTTGCATCCAGCTGTTGACCGACAGGATCCAGAAAGCGGAAATGAAAGTCCCCAGCGCGACTGCAAGCGTCGCGACGAAGTGCAGCTTGCGCCCAACCTTGTTGATCCCGAACAGCATGACCCCGAGGAATCCGGCTTCTAGGAAGAAGGCGGTCAGCACCTCATAGGCCATCAGCGGTCCGATGACAGGTCCCGCCTTGTCCGAGAACACCGACCAGTTGGTGCCGAACTGGTAGGACATGACGATGCCCGAGACGACGCCCATCGCGAACACGACGGCGAAGATCTTCAGCCAGTAGCGAAACAGGTTCGCATAGACGCCCTTGCCGGTCTTCAGCCACAGAGCTTCGAGCACGGCCAGATAGCTTGCCAGCCCGATGGAAAAGGCCGGGAAGAGGAAGTGAAAGCTCACCGTGAAGGCGAATTGCGCCCTTGCGAGAATGATGGCGTCCATGAATATCCCCGTTCAGCTGGCGAGTTCGAACCAGCTCTTGAATAGCATGTAGATGGCAACGACGAGCACGAAGACGGCGAAGAGGCTGTTCAACCGGCCCTTTTCGGCGGCCAGCACCTGCGATGCACGCGTGCCGATCACGCTTCCGACAATGCCGCCGACAATAAACACGCCAGCCAGGCCCCAAAGGACATAGCCCGAAAGCGCATAGTTAAGCGCCGTCGTCAGGCCGAAGGCCGCGACCGCGACAAGCGAGGTGCCGATCGCGCGCAGGATGGGCATGTGGGTCGAAGCGATCAGGCCCGGCACGATCAGGAAACCGCCGCCGATCCCGAAGAAGCCGGAAAAGGCACCGGTGCCGAGACCATAGCCGACGACCTTGCCCACATTCTCCCGATTGCACTGCGCGCCCTCGACGCCCTGGTCGCCGCGACCGCGAAACATCAGCACCGCCACAACAATCATCAGGATCGCGAACAGGAAGAGCAGCTTGTGCCCGTCGATGCTCTTGCCGAGCGTCGAGCCGCCAAGCGCGCCGACGACGCCGGCGGCAGCATAAATGCCCCCGCATCGCCAGTTGACGGTGCGGGCATGGGCGTGGTTCCAGAGGCCGGCGAGCGCATTGGCCGCGACTGCCAGTGCGCTGGTGCCGATCGCCTCATGCGGATTGCGTATCCCCACAAGATAGAGCAGCAGTGGCACGGCGAGGATCGACCCGCCGCCCCCGACGAGCCCGAGGACAAAGCCCACAAGTGCGCCCGACAGGCCGCCGAGGGCATATTGTAGCGGCTCAAGCATGGTTCAGTGCGCCGCCTTGATCGCGTGCGGCGCGACCATCCATTCCCGGCCCTTGAGCATGCCGTGCCAGTAAACTGGCGGCAGGATCGTATCCTTGAGAAGCCAGGACAGGCGCGAGGGCCGCGTTCCGTCGATCAGCCAGTTGGGAAAGCTGGGCAGCAATTTCCCGCCATAGCCGAACTCGGCGAGGACGATCTTGCCCGCCTCGACCGTCAGCGGGCAGGAGCCATAGCCGTCATATTCGGCGGCCGGCGGCTTGCCCTCGAGCGCGGCAAGAACATTGACCGCGACGACCGGCGCCTGCTTGCGCGCCGCGGCAGCGGTCTTGGCATTCGAGGCGGAGCAGGCGTCGCCCAATGCAAAGACATTAGGATAGTGCACATGTTGCAGCGTCGCCTCGTTGACCTCAATGAAGCCGGAGGCTGCCGCGAGCGGACTGGTGCGCACGAAATCGGGCGCGACCTGCGGCGGCACGACGTGGATCATGTCAAAGCGCTCCTCGACGAGCCGGGTGCCTTCGCCATCCTTGCGTTCGAACGTCGCCACCTTTGCGGCGCCGTCGATCGCGACGAGCTTCGATTCGAAATTGAGGTGGGCCCCGTAGCGCTCGACATATTCCATCAGCGCCGGAACATAGGCGGCTACGCCGAACAGCACCGCGCCAGCGGTGTGGAACTGGACGTCGATGTCTTGCAGGACGCCCGCCTTTTCCCAGCGATGACAGGAGAGATACATCGCTTTCTGCGGCGCTCCCGCACATTTGATCGGCATCGCCGGTTGGGTGAACAGCGCCCGTCCGCCCCTGAATTCCTTCACCAGCCGGTTGGTGTAGGGCGCAAGATCATAGCCATAGTTGGAGGTCACGCCGTTATGGCCGATCGTCTCGGCCAGGCCCGGTATTGCGTTCCAGTCGAGTTTGATGCCGGGACAGGCGACGAGGACCCGGTAGCGAACTTCGCTGCCGTCACTGAGGACCACCTTGTTTTCATCGGGAGCAAAGCCGGAGGCGGCGGCCCGGATCCACGTCACGCGGCTGGGCATAACCTGCGCTTCGGTGCGGCGCGTGAAATCCTTGTCGAATACACCCGCGCCAACCATCGTCCAGCCAGGCTGATAGTAATGCACCTCGGAGGGCTCGATGACGGCGATATCAAGCTTGGGATTGCGCTTGAGGAGGCTGGACGCCGTTGCAATCCCGGCCGCGCCACCGCCGACAATCACAACATCGTGAACGCGGGCGCTAGGTGCCGAAGGGTTTTGCGATGAGACCAATTCATATAATTTCGTTGATCGTGCGCCGGAACGGCAAAAGGCCAGGACTGGTTGAGGGAGGCGCGCAAGCGCATCCGCCATGGCCGCGACATTCGCATCAGTGATCGCCCCGGAGATTGCGGGGACATAAGCAAAGCGCAGGCCCTGTCGTTCGGCAGCTTCACCTATTTGCGCGGCGGCGATCTGGCCCGGTTCCTCATCATCGGGTCGATTGCAGATGATCGCCTTATAGCCTTGGGCGAAGATCGCGGGAATGTCCGCAACATCGACCTGCGGGGAGACAGCGAAATCCCGGTTGAGCGGCTTGATGTTCATGGCTTCTCCTCGCTCCCGCTTCGAAGCGGGCCTCTTTTCATTGTGTGGTGATGCGGTGCGCGGTCATGCCGGCGAGCATGGCGACCACGAAAATCCCCGCCTCAAATGGCGCGATGGCAAGGTCGGCGAGTGCGGGGCCGGGACATAGTCCCGCGATCCCCCAACCGATCCCGAACAGCGACGCTCCGCCAAGCAATTTGGCATCTAGTAGGCTTGTGCCAGGCAAGTCGAAGGCTTCGCAGACGATCGGTCGTGGCATCCGCTTCTGAACCAACCAGGCGATCGCCATAGGCATCATCGCACCGGTCATTACGAAGGCGAGAGTAGGGTCCCACGCCCCAAACAGATCGAGGAACGCGCGCACCCGCGCCGGGTCAGCCATGCCGGACACGGTGAGCCCCGCTCCAAATAGGAGGCCGGCAAGCAACGAGATGGCGGGGACCTTCACTTGGCCCTGCCGCAGGTCGAAAGACCGAGCGGGCGGTAGAGCGGACAGACGCCGACCGCGCTCGTGAGAAGGAAGACAACCGCAAGGATCGCCAAACCGACACCGAGGGGTCCGCTGATCGTTCCGGTCCACCAAAGATAAGCAAGCACCAGCGCCACGATCGTGCGCAGCAGCCGGTCGAATGTTCCCATATTCTTCTTCATCCCCAGCCTCCCGATTATCCGTTGATGAATCCAAAAGCGCGCATCAGCCCGACAGTCGCGAAGCCGCTCGTCATGAAGGTCAAGGTGGCGACCATGGATCGGCGCGAGAGTCGGGAAAGACCGCAGACCCCGTGCCCGCTCGTGCATCCCGAACCGAGCCGCGTCCCGAAACCCACGAGCAGCCCGGCAATGACCAGTTGCAGGATCGATCCCGTGAAACGCGGCTCGACCCCGTTGGAAGCCAGCGTGGCGACCAGCGCTCCCAGCGGCAGCCCGATAACAAAGGCGAGCGCGACGGCGCGCGGCGCGCCCGTATCGGCAATGCCCGACGCTCCGGCGAGCATGCCGCTGACCCCGGCAATGCGACCAAGTCCGAGCAGCATGATTGCTGCAGCAAGCCCGATGAGCAGGCCACCCGCCAAGCCCGCAACGGGCATAGCGCTAGGGAAGCTGGGCAGTATCATACCGCGTTGACCGGGATCTTGAGATACGTGACGCCATTGTCCTCGGCCGGCGGCAAGTGCCCCGCGCGCATGTTCACCTGGACCGAAGGCAGGATCAGGCGCGGCATCGCGAGCGTTTTGTCGCGGGCCTCGCGCATCGCGACGAATTCGTCTTCACTTACCCCTTCATGGATATGGACGTTGGCCTTGCGCTCGGCCTCTACGGTCGTTTCCCAGACATAGTCCTTGCGCCCCTCCGGCAGATAATCGTGGCACATGAAGAGCCGCGTCTCCGGCGGCAGCGACAAAAGCCGCATCGCCGACTGATAGAGAGTGCGGGCATCGCCGCCGGGGAAATCAGCGCGCGCCGTGCCATAATCCGGCATGAACATGGTGTCGCCGACAAAGACGGCATCACCGATCACATATGCGATGCAGGCCGGCGTATGCCCCGGCACATGCAGCACGGTGACATCGAGATTGCCGATACGGAAGCGATCGCCGTCCTTCCACAGATGATCGAAGTCCGAGCCGTCGCGCTCGAAGTCGCTGCCTGCATTGAACAGCTTGCCGAAGGTCTGCTGCACGGTGACGATATGTTCGCCGATGGCGATCTTGCCGCCGAGCTTCTGCTGCAAATAGGGTGCGGCCGAGAGGTGATCGGCGTGGGCGTGGGTCTCCAGGTGCCAGTCGACCGACAGGCCCTTCTCCTTGACATAGCCGAGCACCGCATCTGCCGCGGAGAAGGATGTGCGACCCGAAGCCGGATCATAATCCAACACGCTGTCGATGATCGCGGCGCGAAGGCTCTCTGGGTCATGAACGACATAGGTCACCGTGAAAGTCGGCTCGTCGAAAAAGGCCTTGATCTGGGGAATGCCAGCCTGAGCAGCGGAGATTTGCGAGGAGGCTGCAGCCAGCGCGGAGTCGGTCACGGAAAACCTCATAAATTCATATTTACACACATCATGTAATTGCATAATCTTCTTGCGTCAAGCGGCGAGACTGTCGAAGGAGACGTCATGGAAATCGGTCAAAAAACGGAAAGCCGGCCACCGCGTATCGGAGATATTGCGCCGGACTTCCGCGCCCGCTCGACGGGAGGCGAAATTCAGCTCTCCAAGCTGCGTGGAAGATGGGTGATATTTTTCTCCCATCCGGCGGACTTCACGCCTGTCTGCAGCACGGAATTTGCCGAACTCGCCCGGCGTCAGTCAGAATTTGACGCCCTTGAGACGTCGCTGCTGGGGCTGTCGGTCGACAGCCTGTACTCACACATGGCGTGGGTCCGGGCGATCCGCGAGACACTGAGCGCTGATGTTCGGTTTCCGATAATAGAGGATCCGAGCATGGCGATCGGGCGTGCCTATGGCATGGTCGATGAGCAATCGGCCGACAGTATGGCGATGCGCTCGACTTTCTTCATCGACCCTGAAGGGGTCATCAGAGCGATCACCTGCTATCCCCATAATGTCGGGCGTTCGGTTGATGAGATGCTGCGGATGCTTAAGGCGTTGAAGGCTGTGAGCAATGCCCAAACCCTGGCTCCTGAAGGATGGCGCGAAGGGAAGCCGTTGCTCAGTCCCCCATCCGACCTTGCTGAGGATCGCGAGGACTGGTTCTGCCGCTTCGTGGACGCACCATGACAGCCGCTTTTTATCAGGACCGCGATGTTGCGACCGTTGCGTCCGAAAAGCTCAAGGTTTTTGCGCAACCGCAGCGCCTTATGATTCTGTCTTGCCTGTTGCGCGGTGAGCGCAACGTGTCTGAGATCGGTGAAGCAACGGAGATCGCGCAGCCGGCGCTCAGCCAGCAGCTCGGCGAATTGCGCCGCGCCAATCTTGTTCAAACGCGCAAGGAGGCCAAGCTGGTGTGGTATACACTTGCCGACGAGAGCGTCGCTTTATGTGTCCGAACCATGGAAGCGATTTTCGGGGGGCTGGGTGAGGTCGACGATCTGCGCACACCCTCACATTCGACAAAGCGCCCGCCATCTCCGGAGGGTGTTGCCGGCTTCGCTCAAATTATCGATTAGAATTACATTGTGCCGATCGACATATGATTGGGCCAGTGTGTTCGGGGCGACGACTGACCGTCAGATCCAACCACCGCGATCGACCGCTTTCAGCAGAATAGGACGTCTATCGGCGCGAATGGAATGTCTGGCTTTGTGAAGGGTTTCGGGCGCTTGCGTACGAAAGCCTCCAGTGCAGGAACCCGCGGGCCCCACGCGCTGGTCTATGGGTAAAGCGGCTTTGGGGTGGTTCGGACGGGTAAGCGAGGCTGATCCGGAAGTGTCGGTTCTGGCCGGATCAACGTGACTTTGTGCGGCGTCAGAGTGCGGACGGTGGTGGTTTTGCTGGTCGGTGTGCCCTGCGCTGGGCTCGCTTCCGGAATGGGCATGCACTGGGTCATCGGCCAGGACGCCATGGGCGTGACCGTCGTGCAGCCTGAGCCATGCCGGATCATGGCGCATTCCCCCGGATTGGCGATGCCGATTATTGCGGTGCGCGGGGCTGGCACCAGCGGGCGAAGGCCTCGATGATGGTCATGGGCCCGCCGCAACATGGGCATGGCGGGCGATGGTCGGGAGGTTCGTCGGGTTCGGGCTCCTCGACCGGTACAGCAACGCCCAGCAGTTTGCGGGCCAGCGCCATGGTGTCCTTGTGGGTCGAACTGGCGAGCAGGCCGTAATGCCGGATGCGGTGGAAGCCGCGCGGCAGAACGTGGATCAGGAAGCGGCGGACGAACTCGTCGGTCGCCAGCGTCATGACCTGCTGGCGTTCAGCAGCAGGGCGGCGATAGTCTTTGTAGCGGAACGTCACGCCGGTCTCGTCGAAGCCGAGGAGCCGCCGGTTCGAGATGGCAACCCGGTGCGTGTAGCGCGAGAGATAGGCCAGCACCGCCTGCGGCCCGGCGAAGGGCGGCTTGGCATAGACCACCCAGCGCTTCTTCCGGATCGGTGAGAGATGCCGCAGGAAGGCCTTGCGTGTCGCGAGGCCAGCCAAGGTGCTGAAGAAGACCAGCTTGCCGGCATTGAAGCGCCCCGGGTTTTCAGGAGGCAGTTTTCATTGGGCTATGCAGCCATATCGAGGTTCTCGAGGGCTGCATAGTAATTGTCTTCGGCCTCAGCGGGCGGGATGTGCCCGATAGGGCCGAAGAGCCGGTGATTGTTGTACCAATC
>NZ_VYQA01000033.1:0-25993 GCF_008710165.1 Sphingobium limneticum
GCGCGCAATCTGCACGCGCAGCGTATCGATCAGGATGTCGCGGGCGGAAATATCGGCGTGGGCAGCTGCCAATGCAGCTTCAAGCTCGGCGATCCGAGCGTCTTTATCAGGGGTGGAAAGGCCTGCGTCCGACACCACGATCATATAGCAGATCGATGGTCGAAACGCTAATAAAAGCACCAGAAAATGGGCGTTTTACCCCGCCAATGAAGGAGTGAAAGTGCGTTCAGGTCGCCGCCAGTCGATGCCTTCCAAGAGCATCGAAAGCTGCGCCGCCGTCATCACCACCGATCCCGTCTTGGTCGACGGCCACACGAAGCGCCCCCGGTCCATCCGCTTGGAAAACAGACACATGCCCTGGCCGTCGTACCAAAGCAGCTTCACCAGATCGCCGCGCTTGCCCCGGAAAGCGAACAGCGCACCGGAATGGGGGCTCTGCTCCAGAACCTGCTGCGTCATCACCGCCAGGCCGTCGAAACCCTTACGCATGTCGGTCGCACCGCAGGCCAGGAAGATCCGCGTCGATGGCGGCAGCGGGATCATCGCGTCAGGATACCGATCACCCGTGACAGGGCATCGGCATCGACCGTGGCATCCACGCTCACCCTGATACCAGACGGCAGTTCGATGCCAATCACGCCGCCGCTGCTCGCTGCAACTGTCGGGGCAGGCAAGGCTGGCTGCTCGCTGATCTGCACCTCCGCAAATGCCGGCTCGGCCAACTTGCGAACCCCGGCAAGCTCACCGGACATCGCCTGGCGCCGCCAAGTGTAGATCGAGCCGCTGCCGACATCATGGCGTTCACAGGCCGTACGCACGCAGCCGTCCGGGCCGAATGCATCCCGCAGCACGAATAGCTTCTGCTCTACCGTCCACCGCCGCCGACCCGACACCCGGCTAACGACCTCGATCCGACTACTCATACGATTACTCATATGACTACTCGCCCGTTCGCTTGCTGAATCCTCGATCTCGTCCGACACCCGCCACCTCGCTAAAAGAGCGGCAATCATCCCGGCGAATGGGCACCGCGCAAGGCGGCCCTCAGGCCCCGCTTACGAATTGGGATTGGTTGCGCCTTTTGCTCCAAGGGCAGACCCCCTGTCTGGTGCAGGGCGGAATAAGCATGAGCTGCCCCCCAAAACACGCACATCAGCGGCGGCGCGTGACCGAGCCGGGCTCGACGCACAGGGCACACATATCCCTCGCGCGCTCGAAACCGTTGGCACGGACGAGGCCCGAGCTACCCGTCCGGCCCTTCGATGCAAAGAAATGGCAAAACCGATCGGGGAAACCTACCAGGATGGCATCTTGAATAGTCGGCCACTCTCATCCTCGTCATGCAAAAGCAGCACGATTTCGTCCTTCTCGAAAAATGGCTGCTCGGCTGCTCGCTTGGGCAAATCAGAATCAATCAGGGTGACGATCGACTGGATTCCCATGCCGGTATAGCGTCGCAGGACAGAGATCAGGACCTCCTTCTTACGATCATCCAGCGATTCCAGCACGCCGTCGTGGTAAGCAAAGCGCGGAAATGCGTCGCCCAGATGCGCGCGGATGAGTGCGAGATCGAACGCGACGCAAAGCAGCTTTCGGTAGCTGTGCCCACGATCGGCGCTGGTGGCGTTGCCAGCATCGTCGAGCAGTTCGGCCTTGAACTCCAAGTGCCCCAGCTTGTTGACTGAGACATTGAGTAACGCCTTGCTATCGATCACCTCTTCGACGATTTCGTTGAAGTAGAGCCTGATCGTGGAGAAGAGGCTATCGGGGCTGCCGCTCTTCATTTCGACGTCGGCCTCGATCGCGCTTTGCAGGTGGATTTTGTCCTCCTGCAGCGCTCGGATATTGGTGCGCAGCTGCTGCAGGCGATGGACGAAGTCGCGCTGCCGCTGGAGCGACTGGACGTCGGCACGCAATGTCACCAGTTCGCTGGTGAACCGACGGTATTTCGCAAAGCTGTCCGTTTCGCTCAGGAAGGCGAGCATTTCCGCCCGTCGCTTTCCCAGAGTATTGAGCTCGCCGTTGACCGCCTTCAGTTCGACGTCGATGTCGGCGCGTTCCTCGATCAGGTAGCCCTGCCGCTCTTCCGTGATCGCCTTGTTGAAATTGATCAGCTGTTGGAAGTCGCGCTTGATTTGACCTCCAAAGAGCACGCCGGCCTCTTTGAACAGTTCAGCGGCCTCGTCGGGGTTGAAGAGGATCTGATCGTCTTGGAGCGAGGCGACGATCTTCTTCCGATTGGCCATAAGCGAGTAGCGGCGAGCGTTCAGCACCGCGATCCGCTCATCCACCTTGTCGACCAGAATTTTGGTTTCCGACTTGTCTTCGCTGCGAAAGTCGAAGCCGTCGAGGAGTGCCTGCTTCTTCTCGATCTCCCGCGTTTTCAAAAGGAGAATGCCGTCAATCTTGCCGGCGTCCTCGATGTCACCGCCACCAAGCTCCTGCCGGATGTTGACGGATTTGGTCTCCATTTCCGTGAGCGCCGCTTCCTTGTCATAGAGCTCGGCAATAAGCTCCGCGTCAAACCCCAGGATGTGGGCGAGGAAGGGCTTCCAGTCGGCATGCGAGTTGGCGAAACGCCGCAGGTGGAAGACGTCTCCGAAATCCTCCTGCGATCGCAGAAAATAGCCAAGCCCCTTGCGGTAATGCCAGGGCTTGAGCGCGCGCCAGTCCAGATAGCTGTCCAGCATATCCTTCGCCCGATCGAACGGCACATCCACATGATCCCATTCACGATCTGCGAGCGCGGAGAAATCCTGATGGCGCGCAAAATGCTTCTTAAACGCAATCCGGCTGTGCTCGGCGACGCCGCGGCGCACCGTGACGTAGGTTCCATCAAGCAGCTCAATCTCAAGGAAGAACACGAACTCTGCAAACCGGTCCTCATGCCGGAACAGGAAGAACCTGGGGTCTTTGCCGGCCAGGAACCCGAAGTCGAGCAACCGGCCGAGCGTCGTCTTGCCCAGATTATGGGTATCTCGGTCCTGGTTTTCGGGCAGCCGAATCTGCGCCATGACGACGTTCAACTCGGGCGCGAATTCCACTGCGGCAAAGAGGTCCGGCCGATCGGTATAGAGCTTAGACGGCTTCATTCAGGCCAACATACTCGAAGGAATCCGTTTTGGTATGGTAGATGATCAAGCCCAGTAGGAACAGGAAATTGAGCGAGGGCAGGAATAGCACATCGCCGCCCGGCACGGCCTTGCGCGCATAGGCAAGCAGCGAACTGTAATCCGCCAGCCGCTTAGCCTTCAGCCTTTTTAGCAGAAGCAGGGCAACGTTCACGACGGTACGGTCGGGATGAGCATGTTTGCTAGGCCGCAGCATCGTCCGCCCCAAGACCGATGTCGCAGTTCCAGTACATATAGAAGAGGACCGCGCGCGTCAGTCGCTTGTGCTGACGCAGCAGCGGATCGCGGTTGAACAACAGATCGACCAGATAATTCATGACTGCGTCGAAGTTCTGGTAATCCTTGCGTTTTGCGATGATCTTAAGCTCGAATTCCTCAACCGCCGTCTCGTAGGCTCGCAGAATGTGCTGGTTCTCAGGCGCGGCGAGAAACGCTCGGATTTGTGCGGTGTCCTTCAGATACAACTTGCGCTGGAGCTTTGCATACTCCGGCGTCATCTGATTGACGGTGTTCTTCACCTCATAAGACGTGCGCGCCTCCGGCGGCTGATCGATCGTCTCGGTGATAAGCGCGTTGTGCGCCGCGAAGGCTTCGACGACCTCGGCCAGTTCGTCGGGCGAAACGATCAGCGGAGAATCGATAGGGTCGAGCCTGGCAACTCTTGCGACTTCGGGAAATTGCTTCAACCAGGATTCGAGCTGCTCGATGCCGCACAGATAGATCGAGCCTTCAGGCAGGCCGGTCGCTCCAGCGATGAAGGTGGTGATCGTCTGCTCGGCATTGCCCGCGAGCCTTCGGTTTGCGAACAGCATGTAGTGATCGAGCTGGTTGGCAGCGCGCAGCTTTTTGACCCGCAGCACCTCTTCGCCGATTACGCTTTTGTCGGATTTGGTACTGTAGAATTCCGTCTCGGAGAAACTCTTGTTGTAGCCGTTGGTGTGCTTCGCCTGGACAATCACCGTACCGACCCAGGGGGCAGCGGTACTCGGCATGAGCTGCGCGGTGCCGACGAACTTCGCATCACGACCGCCATCAGGGCCTTTTGCAAAGCCCTTCACCCCCACGCCGAGCAACTGGCGACAAAGCAGCACGATGAGCGCCTCGAACTGGTCGTCTCCAAGATCTTCGTATCGAAACATCATGTCAATATCAGTTAGCCACGCCTTCGATGATTGCGGTTGTGATGTCGAGCGCCACCACGGACGGCACTTCTATCGCAATTCCGCTGCTGGCCAAGCTGTATTTCGAGGCTGCGCAGGTCAATTCCCTAGCAAAAAAACAAACGCATGATCGACATGATTGGCACATCCTTCATCTAGCTTTCCGCTTCCGAGAATCAGAAAGTCGAGAGAGCGGGCTGTCCGGATTAGGTTGATCTGACGGAAGCTCAAGAATCGATGTTGCTCGCGCTAAATGACCGGAAAGAAGCACGTTGCTGCTGCTGCGTCGTGTCGGTAGAAGCAGGATGAATGTCAGCCTTCCTCAATTCCTAATCCTAAAGCCGACGTTCGCGAAAGTCTCAACGTCGGCCGATCAAGCTCCCACCAAGTGCCGCGCGCGCATCAGCGCCTGTGCGTCGGGCGCACGGCCCAAGAAGGCGCGGAACGACTCCATAGGATCGCGACTGTCGCCAGCGGACAGTATTTCGTCGCGGAAACGCGCGGCGAGTTGCGGGTCGAAAATGTCGCCCGTCTCGATGAACGCCTCGAACGCATCGGCGTCCAGCGCTTCGGACCAGGCATAGCTGTAATAAGCGGCGGAATAGCCGCCGTCGAAAATATGGGTGAAGTAGGGAAAGTGATGGCGCATGCCGACTTCAGGCGGCATCCCCAGCCGGTCGAGTTCCGCCGCGACAAAGGCGCGCGGGTCCGTCTCCGCCGCTGTTTGCTGATGGACGGCGAGATCGACCAGCGAGCAGCCGATCAGTTCGACCGTGGCGAAACCCTGGCCATAAGCCTCGGCCTGGCGGATCGCGACGATCAGATCGTCGGGCACGCCGAAGCCCGCCAGCACTTCCCGGCTGACGATCCAGTTTTCCATGAACTTGCTGGGAAACTCGACGAAGTCGCGCGCGACTGCTGTGCCAGACTGGCTGGGATAGGTGACGCGGGAGAGCAGGCCATGCAGCGCATGGCCAAATTCGTGGAACAGGGTGCGCGCCTCATCGATCGACAGGCGGGTCGCGCCGCGATCGGGCGGCGGCGCGGCGGCGAAATTGGCGACGAGATATACGACCGGGCGAACGTCGCCATCCATCGCTTCCTGCACCCGCAGGCTGCCCATCCAGGCACCGCCATGCTTATCCGGCCGCGCCAGATAATCGGTGTAGAGCAGGCCCACCGCGCCGCCATCCCTGTCCGTAACTTCCCAGGCCCAGACATCGGGATGATAGCCGGCAATGTCGGCCCGCCGGGTGAAGCTGAGGCCATAGAGGCGCGCGGCGGTGTCGAACGCCGCCTGCCGCACCGCGTCGAGCCGCAAATGCGCCGCCACCGCCGCGCCGTCCAGCGCATAGCGGGCGCGCCGCACCTGCTCGGCATAGAAGCGCCAGTCCCAGGGCGCGAGGGCAAAGCCCCCACTCTCCGCATCGATGAGCGCCTGAAGCTCCGCCGCTTCCTCCGCCGCCCTGCGCTTGCCCGGCTCCCAGAGTTGACGCATCAGATCGGTGGCCGCCTCCGGATCATGCGCCATGCTGTCTTCCAGCGCATAATGGGCATGGTCGACATAGCCCAACAGCACCGCCCTCTCCCGCCGCAGCGCCAGCGTTTCGGCGATGATCGGCCAATTGTCATACGTGCCGCCGTCACAGCGATCGGTGAAGGCGCGCCACAGCGTTTCGCGCAAGTCGCGCCGCTGCGAGAAGGTCAAAAAACCCTCAAAATCGGTGCGGTCGAGCGTGACATGGTAGCGGCCCGCCTGCCCCTTGGCCGCTGCGCGCCCGGCGGCCGCCTCACACATGGCGGGCGGCAGTCCCGTGAGATCCTCCGGCCCCAGATCCAGCACCCAGGCCGCCGTCGCCGCCAGCACATTCTGCCCAAACTGCACCGACAGGGCCGACAGCCGCGCGTCGATGGCGGCGAAGCGTTCCTTGTCGGCGGGGGCAAGCGCTGCGCCGCCGCGCAGAAAGCCGGCATGACTGCTTTCCACCAGCCGGATCTGCTCAGGTATCAGGCCGCTCTCCCGCCGGGCGGCATGGACCGCGAAGATGCGCGCGACGAGCGCGTCATTATGACTGATCGCAACTGAATGGGCGCTCAGCCGCGCCGATATTTCCGCCTCGATCGTGCGGATGCCCGGCGTGCCCTGCGCCGAGGACAGCGTCCAGAACAGCCGCCGCACCCGCGCCAGCGCCTCGCCTGACCGCTCCAGAGCGGCGATACTGTTATCGAAGGTCGCCGGTGCTTCCTGCCCGGCGATCGCGGCAATCTCCGCCTCATGCCAGCCGATCGCGGTCGTCAGCGCCGGCAGGAAATCCTCGTCCCGCACCTGCGCGAAGAGCGGCGCGCCGAGCGGGCCGGTCCAGGGTTGCAGCAGCGGGTTGGCAATCGGATCAGTCAAGAAAGTAAACCTCATCGGTATGGACCTGGAACCGCACCAGATTTGCCGGGCCAAAGGCGGTCGTCAAGGCGACATCGGTGGCGTCGCGGCCCCGCGCCATCAGGATGCGGCCGATCCGGGGGCGGTTGTGGCGGGCGTCATGGGTGTACCAGTCGCCGTCGATATAGACGTCGAACCAGGCGCTGAAGTCCATCGGCGCGTCCACCGGCGGCACGCCGATGTCGCCCAGATAGCCAGTGCAATAGCGCGCCGGAATGTTCATACAGCGGCACAGGGTGATGGCGAGATGGGCAAAGTCGCGGCACACGCCCTGCCGTTCCTGATAGCCGTTCCAGGCGGTCTTGTCCGGCCGGGCATGATGATAGCCAAACTCGATATGATTGTGGACGAAGTCGACGATCGCATCGACCCGGTCGCGCGCCGCGGCGAGATGACCGAAATTGGCCCAGGCGACGCCCATCAGCCGGTCGGTCTCGCAATAGCGGCTGCCCAGCAGGAAGGGCATCACCGTATCGGGCAATTCCTCGACCGGCATTTGCGGGCCATTCGGCGCGCGCCGGTCCGGCGCGCCACTGTCTTCGATCACGAAGTCGCAGGACAGGGTGACGTTGCCGGGCGGAAGCGTTAGCCGGGTCGCGACATTCCCGAAGCCATCTTCGAAATGATAAAGCGGGATGTCAGGGCTGGCGATGAGCCGCTGGGGCGTTCCCAAATCCTGATGGCGTGACGGATGTAGGCTCAGCATCGCCATCATCGCGACCTTTTTGTCGGTGGAGAATTCGATATCATAACCGCAGCGGATCAGCATGAAGAGGTCTTTCCTGAAGCGCCGACGATCCGGCTGTTAATGGCGCCATGGCCGGTGGTGGGAAACTGGGCAGGATCGGCGCGATGGACGTCGACCGATATGTCCATGCCCAGAAAGCTTGCCGGCAGGCCGAACCAGGTGCCCGACAACGGCAGTGCCTGATAGGGATCGCGCGAGATCGCTACGCGTATGAGGCCACGATTACCAATAATGCCGTTGGTCGGATCAAATTCGACCCAGCCCGATCCGGGCAGGAAGATGCGCACCCAGGCATGGGTGTTGCCGCCGCCTACCACCCCTTCGCGGCGAGAAGGGTTGTAGACATAGCCAGACACGAAGCGCGCAGCAAAGCCCAGCGCCCGCACCGCCTCGATCATAAGCACCGCGAAGTCGCGACATGTGCCCTGCCGCTTGCGCAGGGTCTCGATCGGAGTCTGAGTGCCTTTCTCATGCCGAGGGACATAGGTGAAGTCACGCTGGATGCCGGTTGCGATCCGGGTCAGGAGATCGATCGTGCTGGTATTGCCGTCATTGCTGACGAAGGCCCGCGCCCAGTTGTCGACCACCCGCTCAGGGTCCAGATGTTGACGCTCGATCGAGCGCAGCAGGTCGGGCATATCTTCCGACGAGTAAGTGAAAGGGAAGAGGCGAGCATAGGGTTCGACATCGACCTGCTGCTGCGCCAACGGCGCATGTTCCAGCGTCACTTCGCTGGTGACGACCAGATTCGACGCGCGCTTCTTGAACAAGGCGATGGCTACGGAGTTTCCGAAGACATCGTGCAGCCAGCGCAGTTCACTGGGCCGCGGATCGATGTCGAGCCGGGCGGATAGCAATCGCTGGTCGAAGGCTTCGCGCGGGCGCATCATGATGCGATGCTCGCCGAGCGACACGGGCTGCTGATAGCGATAGGTCGTGACGTGATGGATCGTCAGCAACGGCATGAAAGGAATATCCCGATGGCCCGAGAGGCGACGACGTTGTTGAAACCGAACGATCCGGCGCCGTTCACTATCGATAACGCGGAAGGCCGTTCGCCGTTCCTGTTGATCGCAGACCATGCAGGATCACGCGTTCCTGAGTCGCTGGGCGGTCTGGGCCTAACCGCCGCAGACCGGGCGCGACATATCGCTGTCGATATCGGCACGCGGGGGGTTGGCAGGGCATTGGCGCACCTGCTTGACGCGCCTTTCATCCATCAGACCTATTCGCGCCTCGTGATCGACTGCAATCGCGATCCTGGGCATGAGGACGCCATAGCCATCCAATCCGACGGCACATACATCATAGGTAATGGCGCACTGGACGACGCAGCCAGGCAAGCCAGGATAGCGGCGATCCACACGCCCTATCATGCGGCCATATCGGCCATGCTCGACGCCAGGCAGGCGGCGGGTACTGAGACTATCCTGCTTTCGCTACACAGCTTCACCCCGAAGCTGGGCGGTTTTATCCGGCCTTGGCATGTAGGTGTTCTGCACTGGCTTGGACGCACGGATTTCGCCATCGCAATGCTTGCGCAATTACAGGGCGACAAAGCGATATGCGTGGGCGACAACGCGCCCTATCGCATGGACGCCACCGACTACACGGCACCTTTGCACGCTTTTCCCCGGAACCTGCGCTATGCAGAGATTGAGATCAGACAGGATCTCATCAGCGATCATGATGGCCAAGCTCACTGGGCCGGGAAACTCCAGGAGGCGACGACGTCGGCATGGCGACAATTGCCCTGAGGCGAGGCCAGTCACCCATGCGCGAGGTGGCCGCCGAAGTCAGACCGATAGGCGCGCCGCAACCCGAAGCGCTGCATAACCGGTCAGGCCTGCAAGGGCCGAAGCGACGATGATTGCGAGCGATGCTATCTCCTGAAGCCCGCCGTCGCTGAACGCCAGTCCGGATATGAAGAGCGAAATCGTAAAGCCGATACCCGCTAGCGATCCTATCGCCGCGATCATCGGCCAGCGGACATTGTCGGGAAGGCGCGCAAGGCCCAGCCGGGTTGCGATCCAGCTGAAGCTGAGGAAACCCACCGGTTTGCCCAGGCACAGCCCTATCAGGATGGCGGGTGCAAGCGTCGAGTGAAAGCTATCTGCAATGAGATCGGGACTGATATGTACCCGGACGTTGGAGAGGGCGAAGAGCGGCAACACGACATAACTGATCCAGGGCGAAAGGAGCATTATGACCCGTTCTCCTGTTGCATGCGTGGCGCTGGTCATCTCGTCTAGATATCCCAGGCGCTCCTGCGCCTTCTTTTCCGAGCGTCTGGCGTCGGCCCCCTCCCCTTCCCCTAAAGCATGGCGGTGCGCCTGCTGAAATTCATCAATCTCGTCCTGAACATTGTCAGCAAAATCATTGCGGCCAAGCCTGGGATAGACCGGCACAAGAAAGCCAAGGAGCACCCCTGCTATCGTGGTATGAATGCCCGATCGCAATATGCCGACCCACAGGATGATAGCGAGCAGCACATAGGGGATGCTCGCCCCCCAGCGCAGGTGGCGCAAGAGATAGATAGCGGCAAAGCCAATGGCCGCAATCAACAGGCCATCGATATAGATCGCGTCGCTATAGGCCGCAGCGATGACCAACAGCCCCCCAATGTCGTCGATCGCTGCAAATGCAAGAAAGAGCGCGCGTACGCCATCTGGCAAGCGCGTGGCAAACAGGCCGATCAGCGCCAGGCCAAAGGCGGTGTCCATGGTGATGACGGTGCCCCAGCCCGTCATAGCCTCACTGTCTCGCGCGATCAGCCAGAACAAGAAAACCGGAACCAGCATGCCGCCGATGGCGCCTGCCATCGGGAAAATAGCGGTGCGCAGTTCCGACAAAGCACCGCGCACCAGCTCGCGTTTCACATCTGCGCCTATGATGATGAAGAACAGCGGGAGCAGTGCGTGGTCGATCCATTCCGCAAGGCTATGACTGATTAGCTGACGGCCAAACCCAAAGTGGAGCTGCGTATCCCAGAACCGTTCATAGCTTTCGCGCAAGGGGCTGTTCGTGAACAGGAGCGCCGCGATCGTTGCCAGTAGCAGCGGTCCGCCAATGACGTCCTTACCTCCAAAGAAGGGCTCAATCCGATCTAGAAATTTTGCCCGGGCGGGCGCATGTTGCCGCCTTGCAGTTGTCGCGCCCTTCTGGCGGGGAGTGATGGCCATGTCATGCAAGCGTCTATCAACAGTTAGAGTTCCAGCTTGAACCTCACATGACAGCTGGCAGCCTTTGGCACTGGCAATGCGTCGAAATTTCGAGTTGAACGCTCTCGTGACTGTCCGGCGAGGTGTGATCGCGGGCGCCCGCAAAGCCATATTTGGATTGTCAGGTTCAGCCGATTTCTTTTTTGCAAGCGACCTGACTGCTTTGTCCCACACCCGGCCAAAATATGAGGGCCAGCCCAAACCCCATCGCCTAAGATAGCCTCCAATCAACCGCCCCCGTCGGCTCCCCCTGCATCCGATGGCATGTTTCTCCGCCTTCTCTCAGCTACCAGATCATCCGGCACTCGCCGCAAGGCTTCCAAGCGCGCCAGCCCCTCAGACCCGCCCTTTCCCCACAAAACTGGCGTCCCAAGCCATCCCGCGCTGGATCACCTCGCCGACCCGCCCTATGGCACCCCCATGCGCTTCCTTCTCACCAGCCTCACCGCAGCGATGACCCTTGGCCTTGCCACACCCGCCCAAGCATGGGGACCGATCGGCCATCGCGTGACCGGTGCGATCGCCGACCGGAACCTGAGCGGGGTTGCCCGCGCCAATGTGCGGCTGCTTCTGGGCGAGGACGATCTGGCCGAGGCCGCGACCTGGCCCGACGACATGAAGTCCGACCCTGCCGACTTCTGGCAGAAGACTGCCAGCCCCTGGCATTATGTCACCGTCAAGGAAGGCGACGTCTACAAGGGTTCGGACGCTCCGCCGCAGGGCGATGCCATGACCGCCCTTACCCGCTTCACCGCCACGCTGCGCGACCCCAAGGCACCGGTGGAGGACAGGCGCCTTGCCCTGCGCTTCATCGTCCACATCATCGGCGACCTGCATCAGCCGCTCCACGCAGGCGGCGGCGATGATCGGGGCGGCAACAACGTCAGGGTCACATGGTTCGGCCGAGCCACCAACCTCCATTCAGTCTGGGATTCAGCCATGATCGAGCAGCGCTCGCTCTCTTATTCGGAGCTCGCCGACTGGCTTTCCCGGTCCATTACCCCAGAGCAGACGATCCTGTGGTCGCAGAGCGACCCGCAGGTCTGGCTGCGCGAGAGCATCGCGCTGCGCAAGACTATCTATCCCGCCGATCCCGCGCTTTCCTGGGACTATGCCTATCAGCATCGCACGCAAGTCGATGGCCGTCTCCAGCGGGCGGGCATACGCATCGCTGCCTATCTGAACTGGCTGTTCGAGCCTGCTGCAACGACTCCCGCAAAGGCGCGCTGACCCGAGATACGGCCCTGCTTCAGAACGGGATTTCCTGTCCCTCATAGTCCAGCAGCTTCCCGCTGTCGGCGACCTTGAGGCCCTCAATGACATCGAGAAGCTGCAGGGCCGCTCGTTCGGCATCGAACAGCCGACCGGCTGCGACATTAGCTTGAAACGGCCTGGAAAGCATGGTGTCCACCGTGCCGGGATGCAGGGCAACCACGATCGCGCGATCGTTACGCCGCTTCTCCTCGATGGCGAGATTGCGCACCAGCATGTTGAGCGCTGCCTTGGACGCCCGATAGCCGTGCCAGCCCCCCAGGCGATTGTCGCTGATCGAGCCCACGCGCGCCGAGAGCGCGGCAAAAACGGTGCGCCCGGTCCTGGGCATCAAAGGCAGGAAATGCTTGGCCACAAGCGCCGGACCGATGGCGTTTATGGCATAGCTTCTGGCCAGCCACACGGGATCGAGGTCCCGCAGCGCTTTCTCAGGGCCATGGACGCCCTCATGCAGCAGTCCCGTCGCGACGATCACGAGCGTGGGTGCCGGTCCTGCCGCGACATGGGCTGCGGCGGCCGCGATCGACGCCTCGTCCAGCAGATCGATATGCTGCGCCCCTGCCCGCGATCGGCCAAGGCCATGCACCCGCTCGAACGCGCCTTCCTCAAGCAAGGTCGCCTCCAGCGCGCCACCGATACCGCCGGATGCGCCGACAATGACGGCGCAACGCTTTGCAGCGCCGCTCATGGCTGCGTGCATCGCACAAAGGGGCGCACGGCCTGGAGATCAGGCATTGCCGCATGAGAGCTTCCACCCATGACCTGCATGTTCCACCACCGATACCGTGGCGCCCCGGCTCCCTGCCATACGACTTTCATCAATCCGAACTCCCTGCTCCGTGCGCCCACGCGGTAGGTCAGACGGACAGACCAATGCAAGCGACGCCAGATCAAGCCCGGGCGAGGCCCGTTGCAACATGGCGGCTCTATCGTCAGCGACCGGCCTATTGGCAAGGACCCGGTGCAAATCCGGGTGGCTACTTCGGCCGCCGGTCCGCCGGACAACGTAGGTCGCCCGACGGTCCGCCAGCTTTCCACTGCGTCATCGCCTGCAACACAGGTCGGTTCCCCCATCATGAACAACACCGCTCTTTCGCGCTACCGCGCAGAATGGTTCAGTGGCGCGGCCAGATCCGTGTCGTAGAGGATCGAGCCTGACCAGGCCTCGATCGCCAAACCCGCAATGTCGGTATCGAGCGCAAGTGTGACGTTGGCCGCCACGCCTTCAAGATCATCGGCAAAGCCATTTCCGAAGTCGGCATTGACGAGGAGATTGGTGGCCGCGACCTGCAGAGGCAGATGGCCAAGCACCTTATCCAGGCTGAGATCGCCATCATCCCTGCCCGTAGCCCAGGCCGCGCCCGCGCTCGTCGAGGCAATGGCCTTAAAGCCGAGCTTCGTCACCCGAACGGCGCTGCCCGCATCTCAGGCATTGGGAACGATGAAGAAGCCGCTGTCATGCAGGCGACGGAAATGCAGGCGCAACTCGGCAGTCGTCATGGATCAGCTCTTCTTTTCGTCTTGTTCGATCATCCGTTTGGCCTTCGCTGACAGGGATCGAAAGGTGATCGACCAGCGAGTGGCGTCCATGGCGGCAATGCCATGCTCCCAGTCATGCCGCGCCTCGCCACTCAGATGATATATCGAACGAGAGGCAAGCGCAGCGTTGAACCGCGAAAAGCCTGTCGGGGTTCGGCGCCGCAGACGTAGGGTAGCCGCCTGCCCCAGCGAAATGCCCACGACATGCTCGAAGACGGGGCGATCTTTATGCCAGCCGATGCCGGCGCCAGGATCATAGCGGGTCACAAGCGCCTGGACGAGTTCGGAAGCGTCGAGCCCGGCAAAGTAAGCGGCGCGCAGTCTCAACGAGTTCAGCCATTCAGGCATAGGCTCGGCGCGCGCGAAAGCGCCATTCTCGAAATCATAGCTCCAGCCAAAGCTGCAGGTCAGCCTGTGCCCGGTCCACTGCTGGAACCGGAAGGGCGTGAGTGGGACGCCCGCAATATGCGCGATGAGCATCTGTTCTTCGCGCGTGGTCAGGAACTGCTCGGCCTGCGCAAAGCCCGGCAGTTGTGGCTCTCCGAACAGGTCGGCCTGCCCTCCAATCTTAGCGATCGCTTCCATGGAGAAGCTCAGAGCGCCAAAGCCGTCTGGACCGGCTTGGGGTCTATCTCCACGATCGTGAAGATATGGGCGGGCGGCGTCACGAGGAGGTCCGTCTCCGGCACGGTCAGGTCCAGCCACTGCATCACCTGGCGCCGATGGATGATCGCGCCCTGGCGCTCCTGATAGTGCATGACCTGCGGGTTAGCGTCCAGCGTCACGATCCGATAGCTGACCGGCCATTTGCCCATCGCAGGTTCCCAGATGGCGGCGAGATAGAAGAAATTGCCGTCCTCAAGCGTCACGCGAAACTTCCGGTCGCCGTTGCGGATATGAAATTCCGATGCCGCGACGAGACAGCGATGGCTTGGGAATGTGCGTCCTTCGGACCGCACGAACTGATAGCTTACACCGTCGCTGAACTGCGGATTGGAACCCCAGGCAGCCTCGATCATCTCTACCTCTTGAAAATTGTCCGGATTGCGTCGGATGATGGCACGGCGGCTGCCAGGCCCGGCATCTGGATCAAAAGCAGTAGGTGTCGAGTCCATGAAAAGAACATATAACGAACATTGGGCATCGGCAAGGCTGCCGATCAGGAGAACGGCCTATGTGCAATGACTACCGGCTGATCGTCGATATCGCCTCGATCGTCGAGGATTTCGAGGACCTGAAGATCAAGATCAAAATGCCTGAGGGCAAGCCCAATGTGGCGGCGCGCGAGGACATCAAGATCACCGATGCCGCCCCGATCGTCCGCAGCGTGGAAGGCGAACGCGCAGCAGGAGAGCTTGTCAGCCGCCGCTGGAGCTGGGCCGGGCAGAAGGGCCGTCCCGTCTATAATTTCCGATCCGAAGGGCGCCAATTCACCTCCCACCGCTGCCTGATCCTGGCCGACGGTTTCTATGAGTTCACAGACCCTGCCGACGCAAAGCAGAAGCGCCTCGACAAATGGCTCTTCACCATGGCGGATCATCGCTGGTTCTGCATTGCGGGCATCTGGCGCGCGGCGCCCGAGGGCGAGGCCTTCACCATGCTCACTATGGACGCGGGGCCCGATGTCGCGACCTATCACCATCGCCAGATCATCCCGCTGCCGCGCGACCGTTGGGCCAACTGGCTCGACCCAGATGTTCCTGCGGAGAAGACGCTCGCCTGGATGCCCAAGGGCAGCCTGCCCGTGACCCAGGTCTACAGGTCGTCACCGGCCCAGCCGGCGCTGCTCTGATGGCTAGCGCTGACTTGGTACGATTTCTCGAGGCACAGGCCGGCGTTTACGAAATCGCCCTTGCCGAGATCGCTGGCGGCGCCAAGCGCTCGCACTGGATGTGGTTCATTTTCCCGCAGCTACGTGGCCTTGGGAACAGCGCCATCGCCCGGCATTACGGGATCGCGTCGCTGGCCGAGGCCCGCTGCTATCTCGACCATGCGGTCCTTGGAGCGCGATATCTGACCTGTGTCGAAGCACTACAGCGCCTGGAAGGAGATGATCCCATAGCGGTTTTCGGTTCGATTGATGCCATGAAGCTGCGATCCTCCCTCACCCTCTTCGAGATCGCGAGGTCCCTCCCCCTCTTCGACGAAGCCATCGAACGCTGGTTTGACGGGGAGCGCGACGATGCCACCCGACAGCGGATCGGTTAAGCCGGCAAAATGTGATCCCATTGCCATTGTCCCGCCCGGTTCCCACCTATGGCCGGCATCTCGCAATCTGCGAATCGCAATCTGCAGCCCGGAGCCCTCCCATCTTTCACCTGATCTTCGCGCTGCCCGCCATTTTGGTCATCACCCAGTTCCTGTGGCCTATGGCTCTGCCGCTGCTGGCGAAGATCTTGGTAGCAGCCCTCATGCTCGCGGCCTCGCAATTTCAGTTCTGGAGCAAACTGTCCTCCGGATCGGTATTCGCACCTGAATTTCCGCGCAGCGTCGTCATTCTCTTCAATTGGGCGAGTGGGAGCATCCTGTTTCTCGCGCTGATGCAGTTGCTGCTCAGCGCTGGGTATCTCGGCGTCTGGATGGCGTCCGGCAACGCCCCGGCTGTGCCGGAAACCCTTCGCTATGCGATGGCAGGCGCCTCCGGTCTGCTGGGCGCTATCGGTGTGCTGAATGCCGTGCGCGTCCCGCCGCTCAAAGATGTCGACCTTCTTATTCGAGACCTGCCTTCGCAATATGAGGGCTACACGATCCTTCAGCTCACCGACCTCCATATCAGCCGTCTGTTTCCCGCTTCATGGACTGGGAAAGTCGTCGACCGCGCCAATGCGCTGGCTGTCGATCTCGTCGTCGTGACGGGCGACGTGATCGACGGCTCCCTTGCGATGCGTCGTGCGGATGTAGCGCCTCTAGCGAGACTTGAGGCAAAGGACGGGATCTACATGAGCCCCGGCAACCATGAATATTTCCTCGGCTTCCGCGAATGGATGCAGCATTTCTCGGAGATGGGGATGCGCATCCTCGGCAATGCCCATGCAATCCTGGAAAGAGGTGGCGCGCGCCTGATGCTGGCCGGCGTAACAGACAGGTCCGCGCCGGCAACCGGCCAGCCCAGGCCGGACCTCGCCGCTGCTCTTGCCGGAGGCCCTGATGGCGTGCCCATCATATTGCTCGATCACCAGCCTGGCGGCGCGCATCGTGCCGCAGCCCGTGGCATCGCGGCCCAGCTGTCAGGGCACACGCATGGCGGGATGATGCCGGGCCTCGCCTGGTTGGTCGCACGCGGAAATGCCGGTTTCGTGTCTGGCTTATATGATGTCGATGGCATGACGCTCTACGTCAACAACGGAACCGGTATCTGGCCAGGCTTCGCGCTACGCCTGCGCCGCCCTTGCGAACTAACACGCCTGACGCTTCGCCGCGCGCCGTGATCTTCCGCGCGATGGCCGCCATGAGCGGCAAGTGCCCACGCAGCCGGGAAGACCTTGATGCGATACGACTATGACCATGGCCGCCGCGATGGCCTTCGCCTCGCCTTGGCCGCGCTGGCGGCAGAGGAAACCAAATGGGCAGTCTTGCTGGGAGAGAGCCGCTCCTCGCGAACCAATGCAGCCCGTCAGATACGGCACAAGGCGATCCAGATCGCCCAAAAGCGCTTGCAGACTATCCTGAACCGACTGATAGCCGATGAAGACACTTCGGCGACGGCCGAACTGGCATCGGCGCTCGACAAGCTGGGTCTTTAGGGCTGATCAGCCCGGCGCATCGATCGCCAGCAAATCCTGCTCCCGCGGATGACGCTCGATATAGGCCGCGACAAATTCACAAAGTGGAACGACCTTGAGATTCTGCGCACGTGCATCGGCCAGTGCTGCTCTGACGAGGCGGCTGCCCACGCCCTGCCCCTCGAGCGCAGTGGGCACTTGGGTATGGGTAAAGACCAGTGCGCCCTCGCGCCGATCATAGGCCGCGATAGCCAATTGGCCGTCGACCAAAAGCTCATAGCGTCCTTCGGTCTCATTGTTTCGAACATCACCTATATTGGCCATGATCCTGTCTCCGGTTCGATCCGCTCGTCACTCGCCCATGAGATGAAGGGCGAGCCGCCGGGCGTGGCCCACGCGTCTATGCTCGAACAAGTAGATGCCCTGCCATGTTCCAAGGCTCGGCGAGCCATCGATCACGGGAATGGAAAGCTGCGCCTGGGTGAGCGCCGCGCGCAAATGCGCTGGCATATCATCGGGTCCCTCGTCGTCATGGTCGTATCGATCCGGGTCCTCTGGCGCGATCCGCGCGAAATAGGCTTCGAGATCGCGGCGGGCCGCGGGCGCCGCATTTTCCTGGATGAGCAGCGAGGCCGATGTGTGCTGGCAGAAGATCGTCAGCAGACCCTCGACTATGCCGCTTTCCTCTACCCAGCGCCGGATCAGCCGGGTCACCTCGTGCAAGCCCTGCCCTGCCGTATCGATCGTCAGGATCGTCGTTTTCTGTAGCACACCTGCCTCCGCGCCGAAGTTCAACTCTCGCGATCGCGCGAAAATTGCGGAACCGCAAGCGCCGCGATCCAAGGCAGCCGTCTGATGGTCCAGCTCTCATATTGCGGGACGAGGCCCGATGCATCCTCGAAGCTAGCGACCGGCAGCTCGACTTCCGCCCCTGTCAGATTGGCGAAGCGCGATCCGCAGACCTGACAATAGAGCCGGCGATAGTCTGGGCTGCTCTCCCACTGCGCGTAAGTCCCTGACAGGCTGACTGCAGTGCGCGGAAAGACGGCGAAAGCGAGATAGGGCGCTCCATGTGCCTTTCGACAGACGAGACAATGGCACAGGCCGACCCGCAAGGCCTTGCCGTGCGCAACGAAGCGTAGAGCACCACAGGCGCAGCCACCCGACCGTTCCAGTGTTCCGATCGACATCACTGTAGTTGGCTCCGGCATTGAACCATCACCCTTTGGCCCTGCTCAGCTGTTTTCTGTTGGCGTTCATCTTACGCTGATGATTGCTTGTCGCCTTCCTCCCGCCGCTGAGCGGTGAGGCACCCACCGTGCCCGCCGTCATAAGCATTGGTGGCTCTGCATCCGATTGAACCTTCGTGGCTACCATGCGCTGCGCCTCCTTCCGGGCGCATGGTCCGCCCATCGCGAACCGCGTCATCCTCAGCATGATCACGGCATTAGCCTCCGCGCCAGTTGCCACAGCGACAGACCGGTCGTTATCCAATCCTGGAAGGTTTTCCGGGCCATCAGCATTTCCAGCTCGCTCAGCGCAAAAGGTCAACGCGCCTGCCCGGGATTGTTTCATTGGCCGGCCGGTGCGTTCTTGGTCCTTCAAGTCGCGATAGAGCGGCGAGTTACGCCACTGCTGCGGGGCCGCTCCGCATAGCCAATATCCTGGTTGTCCGCAAAAAATCGGAGTGGGTGTCGACAACCAATTGAAAGGTAACAGTTTCGCTATGCAGGCCCGGATCGGAACAGAGCATTACGCTTCTTTTGTCCAAGCGATGCTTGACCACGATCGCAAATATGAGGAACATATAGGGAACATTTGAGTCGTCTCGTTTCTATGCCCATTGCCCCTGCCCCCGCCTATCGGCCTCGCGCTGAAGATCTTGCCGCGTTGCGTGCAGAGCTTGACCGTGCGCGACCGGCGCGCAGGCCGGTACTCGCCTTCGGGGTAGCGGAACTGGACGATCGTCTGGCGGGGCATGGACTTGACGGCGCTGGATTGCATGAAATGGCCGCTGCTTCCCCGACTCTCAACGACGACGCCGCCGCAACCCTGTTCGCCGCGGGCATCGCCGCCAGATTTGCGGGCCGCAGGGGGGCCGACATATTCTGGACGGCGAGCCAGTTCGATCTCTACGCGCCTGGCCTTGAGCAAAGCGGCCTTAAGCCGGCCGCCATCCTCTACGCCCAGGGCATGAAAGACAGCATCGTCCTGGCAATGGCCGAGGACGCGCTGCGCGACGGCAGCTTCGCCTGCGTGATCGCCGAGGTGAAGGCAGCCGACCAGACCGCGACCCGTCGTCTACAGCTTGCAGCATCGGATGGGAGCACGCCCGTTCTTCTCTATCGGCGTCATCGCCGGCTTGATCGCTGCCCGTTGAGCAGCCTCTCGTCGGCCATGACCCGCTGGCGCATCGGCTGTACGCCCTCGGCACCCCTTCCCTATCCCGGCGTTGGCCGGGCGCGCTGGCTGGTCGAGCTGGTCCGCCAGCGAAACGGCAATCCTTTTTCCCTCGAGCTGGAGGCATGCGATGACACGGGTCGCCTCGCTCTACCTGCCGCAGCTCCCGATCGAGCGATTGCGACAGGCAGAGCGGCTATCCAGGCCGCCTGAGCCTGGCGCCGTCAGCATCGCCCGACACCTGCCCGCACCTGTCGACGATAATCCCGGCGCATGCTCTGTCCCACGCGGCGGCGGCTGGCGACCGGGCGCGCGTTGGGCCCGCGATGGCGCGCTTGGCAGCCGGCCGAGCCAGTCCGAGATCGACGCGCTTCCCGCCCACCAGCGCCCGACGATGCGCGAGATGGGCAGGCGCAGCGAACATGCCGAGCACCCGTTCCGAACATTGCGTTCAGACGATGGCGGCGACGCCGGCGCCACGCCGCCAAGTCTCAGTTGGGCAGATCTATGGGGCCGACCCACCATAATCATTGCCAGGACCGGGCAGCGTGACATCGTGACGGCCGCCTGCCCCGTTGCGCTGGACCTCGGCCTGCGCCCCGGCATGGCAGCCGCCCACGCGCGCGCGCTCGTCACCGATCTCGACGTGCATGATGCGCAGCCGGACGCGGACCGCGCCTGGCTCGACCGGCTGGCGCTTCATGCCGTCGCGCACTGGACACCGACGGCAAGCGTCTCAGGCAAGGATGGGCTATGGCTCAATCTCACCGGGACCACGCATCTGTTTGGCGGCGAAGAACGCTTCTGTCGCCGGCTACTGCGCTTCCTTCAGCGCCTGGGCATGACCGCCAGCATCTGCGTTGCCGGAACGCCGGGCGCTGCCCATGCGCTCGCGCGATATGGCGGCGAGACGATCAGTCTGCTGCCGACCGGTGCAGAGACACAGGCCATTGCATCCTTGCCGCTCGCCGCGCTGCGCCTCGATCCCCAGGCGCTCGTCTCGGCGGCACGCTTCGGGATCGAGCGGATCGCCGATCTCTATCCCATACCGCGCGGCCCGCTGGCGCGACGCCTCGGGCTCGCGACCGTTGAACGGCTCGACCAGGCGCGCGGCGCCAGGCCCGAGCCGATCATCGCGGTCGTTCCTTTCACAGCACCGCGGGCCGCGCGCGGCCTGCTGGAACCCATCGGCACGGCCGAGGCGATCAATCAGGTGATCAGCGATCTGGTGGACGATATAGCTGCCCAGCTGCTGGCTCGTGGCGCGGGTCTTCGAACCGGCATCCTGGCCTGCGATATCGTTGACGGGAGCGAGCAGCGCGTCGCAATCGGGACGGCGCGCGCGACCCGGGATGCCCGGCATCTCAAGCGCATGTTCGCAATGCGGGTGGAACGGATCGATCCGGGCCTTGGGATCGAAGCGATGTCGCTCGTCGCGCCCCGCATTGAGGATCTCAGCGCCGAGGCGATCAATGCCAGCTTTGCCATTGAGGATCGGCCGGCCGATTTGGCGCCGGTCATCGACCAGCTTGCCGGCCGCATAGAGCCCGACACACCCTTTCGCCTGTCGTCGCGCGAGAGCGATGTGCCAGAACGCGCGGTCGGCCGGATTGGCCCCCTGGAGGCCCCCATTGGCTGGCCCCGCTGGCAGCGCCCGGTGAGGATGCTGGGGCGCCCGGAACTCCTTTCAAACGTCGTGGCGCTCCTGCCCGACCATCCGCCCCGGCGCTTTACCTGGCGTCGAACGGATTATCGTGTCGTGGCGGGCGATGGTCCTGAACGGATCCATGGCGAATGGTGGAGGAGTGCTCGCGAGATGTGGGCGGTACGCGACTACTTCCGGGTCGAGGCGCAAGGCGGGGCGCGCTTCTGGTTGTTCAGGCGAGGCGACGGCGTCGACGAGCAGACCGGAAATCTGAGCTGGTTCATGCATGGGATCTTCGGCTGATGTCCCGCTATGTCGAGCTCCAGGTCATAAGTCATTTTTCCTTCCTGCGCGGCGCCTCATCGCCTGAACAGCTTTTTGCGGCCGCCGCACTTCTGGGACATCGCGCTCTTGGCTTGGCCGATTGGGGCAGTGTGGCCGGGGTCGTGCGCGGTTGGGACGCGCAGAAGACGACTGGCGTCCGGATGATGCCAGGCGCGCGGGTGACGCTCAGCGATGGCCGCACACTCCTGCTCTATCCGACAAACCGGTCCGCCTGGAGCCGGCTCACTCGTCTCCTGACTTTGGGTAAGGCGCGTGGCGGCAAGGGGTGCTGCATCCTCGCCTGGAGCGATGTCGACGCCCATGCCGAGGGCATGGTGGCGATCCTGCTGCCCGATCAGGTGGACGGCTCGACGGCGGCGCATCTGGCGGACCTGCGCGCAGTCTTCGGCACCCGCGCCCACATCGCACTTGTGCTTCGACGCCGCCCCGAAGATGCCGCGCGACTGCATGCGCTGGCCGCCTTGGCACGGGCTGCAGGTGTGCGGGCAGTAGCCACAGGCGACATACTCTATCATGACGCTCAGGCCCGCCCGCTCCAGGACGTCATGACCGCGATCCGCGAACGTAGCACGATCGACGCCCTTGGTTTCAAACGGCAGCGCTTTATGGATCGCTGCCTCCAGAGCCCGCAGGAAATGGAGCGGCGCTTCGCCGCTTTTCCCGACGCGATCCAGGCGAGCGCTGACATCGCGCAAATGTGCCAGTTCGACCTCAGCGAAATCCAGTATCAATATCCCTATGAGGAGGTGATCGCCGGGCGAACGGCCCAGGAAGCCCTGGTCGATCTGACCTATGCAGCGGCGCATCGCTTGTTTCCTGATGGCCTCCCATGTGCCTATCGCAGCCAGATCGACCATGAAATCCGCCTCATCGACCAGCTTGGCTACGCCCCATATTTCCTGACGGTCAACGCGATCGTCGCCGAGAGCCGCCGTCGCGGTATTCTCTGCCAGGGGCGCGGCTCGGCCGCGAACAGCTGTGTCTGCTATATGCTGGGCATCACCTCTATCGATCCCATCCGCCATGAACTGCTCTTCGAGCGCTTCGTCAGCGGAGAGCGCAAGGAGCCGCCCGACATCGATGTCGATTTCGAACATGAACGGCGCGAGGAGATCATCCAGTGGATCTATGAGACCTATGGCCGTACTCGTTCGGCTCTGACCGCGGTCGTTACTCGCTACCGGACCCGTGGCGCGGTTGCCGAGGTCGGCAAGGCGCTAGGCCTGCCGCGCGACCTCACCAAGATGCTGACGGGCCTGGTGTGGGGCTGGTCCATGGACGGCATTACCCAGGAGCAGATCGAAAGTCTCAATCTCAACGCGGACGATCATCGCCTTAAGCTCACCCTTGAGCTTTCCCGTCAGCTGATCGGCACCCCGCGCCACCTCTCCCAGCACCCTGGCGGGTTTGTCTTGACCCAGGATCGGCTCGACGACCTCGTGCCGATCGAACCAGCGCGCATGGATCAGCGGCAAATCATAGAATGGGACAAGGACGATATCGATACCCTCAAGTTCATGAAGGTGGATGTTCTTGGCCTCGGCATGCTCGGTTGCATGAACCGTGCCTTCAACCTGCTGGAAGAGCATAAGGGTATCCGCGTCGGCATGTCCGATCTTCAGGAAGATGATCCGGCCGTCTATGCCATGATCCAGAAGGCGGATACGCTGGGCGTCTTCCAGATCGAAAGCCGGGCGCAGATGTCGATGCTGCCCAGGATCAAGCCGAAGGAATTTTACGATCTCGTCATTGAGGTGGCGATCGTGCGCCCCGGCCCCATTCAGGGCGACATGGTCCACCCCTATCTGCGCCGCCGTGAGGGAAAGGAGAAGCCGCAATATCCCAAGCCTGAACTGGAGGCGGTATTGAAGAAAACGCTCGGCGTTCCCCTCTTCCAGGAGCAGGCGATGAAGGTCGCGATCGTGGGCGCCGGCTTCACGCCAGCCGAGGCCGACCAGCTCCGCCGCGCCATGGCGACCTTCAAGATGACCGGCGGGGTCAGCCATTTTTATGACAAGCTGGTGAACGGCATGGTCGAGCGCGGCTATCCAAAGGACTTTGCCGAGCGCACCTTCAAGCAGATCGAGGGGTTTGGCTCCTACGGTTTCCCCGAGAGCCACGCCGCCTCCTTCGCCAAGATCGCCTATGCCTCCTGCTGGATGAAGCATCATCACCCGGACGTCTTCTGCGCCGCGCTCCTGAATGCCCAGCCGATGGGCTTTTACGCACCGGCCCAGATCGTGCGCGATGCCCGCAACCATGGCGTGGAAGTCAGGCCCGTCTCGATCAACGCCAGCCATTGGGACTGCACGCTGGAACCTGCGCAAGGTCGATACAAGGCTGTTCGCCTGGGTTTTCGCCAGGTCCGCGGCCTGTCCAACCTGCACGGTGCGGCGATCGCGGCCGCTCGCGGCCCAGCGCTTTATAAGAGTGTCGAGGAGGTCTGGCGGCGCGCGCACGTGCCGCGCGCCGCTATCGAGCGGCTGGCTGAGGCTGACGCCTTTGCCTGCATTGCCCAAGACCGCCGACAGGGTCTGTGGAAAGTGAAGGGTCTGGGCGATGCCCCCCTCCCGCTCTTCGAGGCTGCCGATGCGCGTGACGCGACCTTCTCGCCCGAGGGCATGGAACCCCAAACGAGCCTCAGGCCCATGACGCAGGGACGTGAGGTGGTCGAGGATTATCGGGCTGTGCAACTATCGTTGCGCGCCCATCCTTTAAGCTTCCTGCGCGATCGGCTCGATAGCATGCAGATCGCGCGTTGCGCCGATCTTCCCTCGATCCGCGATGGCCGCAATGTCGAGGTGGCGGGCGTCATCCTTGTGCGCCAGCGGCCAGGCTCGGCCAAGGGCGTATTGTTCGTCACGATCGAGGACGAGACCGGTGTCGCGCAGGGCATTCTCTGGCCAGACCGGTTTGAGATCTACCGGCGGCAAGTGATGTCAGCGTCGATGATCGCCATGCGCGGTCGGTTGCAGAAGGAAGGCGAGGTCATCCACATCATCTGCGACCGGATCATCGATCATAATGATATGCTGCGTTCGATCGGGCAGTCGGAATTCTTCGTTGCGCCCGGTCGCGGCGATGGTGCCACGCATGGCGGCGGCCCCGATCCTCGCGAGCCGGACATTCCACGGGGACGAACGCTGAGTTCCCCTTCCTTTCGCACAAAGATAGAGACGGAAGAACTGCTACATATCCGCAGTCATGATTTCCGCTAATCTAATGCTTAGCCGCATCGAGATGCGCTAAAGCGCCAAGGAAAAGCAGGCGATTGCATGGCGAACTATTAGTTGCGTGTTTCGGAAAATCCCGGACAGTGGTTTCACTAAATCGCGGACAGGCATTTCAGTAAATACGGGACAGGGATTCCGCTAAATCCCGGACAGGGTTTGGGACAGGATCAAGGTTAGGTTTTGTGGTGCGCCGCTCTGGCATTGTTGCTCCTCATCGTTGCGATGGGAGGGGTGATGCCAAGGCGGAAGCAAGCGAGACGAACCGACGTGAAGGACATGCGATCGATTCTCCGGCTGACCTACGATCAGGGTTTGTCGGTACGGGCCGTGTCAGAGCGGCTGAAGCTTAGCAAGACGACGGTGTCGACCTATTTACTGCGGGCGCGCGAGGCTGGGCTGACAGGCTGGCCGTTGCCGGCCGGCTACGATGATGACGCATCGATCGAACGGCTGGTGTTCCGCCGTGTCGGCCGCCCTCCTCAGGATCTGGGCGAGCCGGACTGGCCAGTGGTTGCGCGGGAGATCAAGCGCAAGGGCGTGACGCTGGTTTTGCTGTGGCAGGAATATCGGGCTGCCCATCCCAATGGCTATGGCTATACCTGGTTTTGCGATCGGTTCCTGTCGTTCCAGTGGCGGACCCATGTCAGCTTTCGCAATCGGCATGAGGCGGGCGCCGTCCTGCAAACCGATTACGCTGGGCAGACTGTGCCGCTGATCGATCCTGTGACCGGCGTCATCACCCAGGCACAGATCTTCGTAGCGGTGCTGGGTGCTTCATCCTTTACCTTCGCAATGGCCAGCTTGAGCCAGCAGTTGCCGGACTGGATCGACGCGCAGTGCCGGGCATTGGCCTTTGTTGGCGGCGTTCCGCGTGCGATCGTGTGCGACTCCCAAACCCTGTCCGGGATTTAGCGGAATCCCTGTCCCGTATTTACTGAAATGCCTGTCCGCGATTTAGTGAAACCACTGTCCGGGATTTTCCGAAACACGCACTATATGATCGTGGTGTCGGACGCAGGCCTTTCCACCCCTGATAAAGACGCTCGGATCGCCGAGCTTGAAGCTGCATTGGCAGCTGCCCACGCCGATATTTCCGCCCGCGACATCCTGATCGATACGCTGCGCGTGCAGATTGCGCGC